>DATBFX010000348.1:0-18089 GCA_036558305.1 Thermomicrobiales bacterium
TAGATGAGGCGGCGCAGGGCGCGGAGTTGGCCATCGACCGCGACCCCGCAGGCGGCTTCGATCGCGTGGACGGCGCTCATCTGGTAGGCCACGGGGCAGATGCCGCAGATGCGGGCGGTGATGTCCGGCGGCTCGGTGTACTGGCGACCCCGCAGGAGGGCTTCGAAGAAGCGGGGCGGTTCGAAGATGCGCAGCTTGACGTCGAGGACGCGGTCGTCGCGGACGGTGACGTGGAGCGCGCCTTCGCCCTCGACGCGGGCGAGGTTGGCAACCCTAATCGTGCGCTGCCGGTGCGTCATGGGCCAGGCTCTCCTCGCGGAAGGGTACCGCGCCGGCGTTGAAGGTCCGGAACGCGCGGACGAGACCGTCGTCGCCGACGCCGAGGCGGTTGAGCCAGATGGCGAGCGACGGCGTGTTCGGGCTCTCCATCGGCCCGTAGCACCCGTAGCAGCCGCGGGCGTAGGCGGGGCAAAGGGCGCCGCAACCGGCGTGCGTCACCGGGCCGAGACAGGGGATGCCTTTGCTCACCATCACGCATGGCGTGCCCCGCCGCTTGCATTCGAAACAGACGCTGTGGGAGGAGACGTTCGGTTTCCGGCCGAGAAGAAAGGCGGCGACGACCTCCAGGAGTTGTTGTTTGCTGATCGGGCAACCCTGGAGGGCGAAATCGACCGGGACGTGGTCGGCGATCGGGGTCGAGGTAGCGAGCGTGGAGATGTAGCCGGGTTCGGCGTAGACGATGGAGAGGAATCCCTCGACGTTGGCGAAGTTGCGAAGTGCCTGGATCCCGCCGGCGTTGGCGCAGGCGCCGATCGTCACCAGGTACTTCGATACCCGCCGCACCCGTTTGATGCGCTCGACGTCCTCGGCGGTCGTGATCGAGCCCTCGACGAGGGAGAGGTCGTAGGGACCGCGGACCGTCGCCCGCGAGGCCTCGAGGAAATGGGCGATCTCGACCGCACCGGCGATGGCCAGTAACTCGTCTTCGCAGTCGAGGAAGGTGAGCTGGCAGCCGTCGCAGGAGGCGAATTTCCAAACCGCGAGTTTGGGCCGGCGCGGACGTGGCATCTCAGTACTCCCGCACCGCCATGAACGGCCGGATTTGGTCGTACCGGAAGACCGGTCCGTCCCGGCAGACGAAGGCGGGACCGAGCTGGCAGTGACCGCAGAGACGGACCGCGCACTCCATGTTCCGCTCCAACGAGACGTAGATACGGTCGTCCGTCATCCCCTGCCGTTCGAGCTCGCGGATCGTGAAGCGCATCATCACCTCCGGTCCGCACATCAGGGCGACGGTGCGCGCGGGATCGAGTCGCTCCCTGGCCAGCAGCGTCGTCACGACGCCGACGTGACCGGTCCAACCCTCCCCGCCGCGATCGACGGTAACGCCGAGATCGACCTTCCCCCAACGGGTGAGTTCCTGCCGGTAGAGCAGGTCGCGCGGCGAGCGGGCCCCGTAGAGGAGGAGGATGCGCCCGTACCGCTCGCGGTGGGCGAAGAAGTAGTAAAGCGCCGATCGGAGCGGTGCCAGCCCGAGTCCACCGGCGACGACCACGACGTCCTGATCTTCCGCCTCCAGGACGGGCCAGGGTTTGCCGTAGGGACCGCGCACGCCGAGAACGTCGCCGCGTTTGACGGCACAGATCGCGTCGGTGGTCGCGCCGACGTTGCGGACGGTGTGGACGAGCGGGAGGGGGCGGCTGGGATCGCCGCTGATCGAGATCGGGACCTCGCCCACGCCGAAGCGGTAGAGCATGTTGAACTGACCGGCGGCGAACCGGAATTCGTCGGCGGTCGAGCGGGGCAGAAGGTCCATCGTGACCGTGTCGGCCGTCTCCCGCCGGACCCGCTGCACGACGTAGGGCTGCGGGGTCAGCGGTGAGCCTGTGACACTGGTCGCGTCAGCGCAGGGCATAGTCGGCATAGTCCATGAATTGGAGGCGGGTCGCCTGGAGGCGCTCGATGATCGTCTGGGCGACGCGCTTCATGACGTCGTAGCCGAGCACGGGGTCGTCGTCGCACTGCTGGCGGAGGCAGGCGCCGTTGAATTCCAAGGCGGTGACTGCCTCGATGACGCGGGCGTCAAAGTGCCAGCGGTACGGCGGGAAGAGCCACGACCACCCGAGAACGTCGCCGTCGGTGAGTGTCTGGACGGTGATCGGACCGCGACCCGGTACGTGGTTTTCCAGCAGGACCACGCCTTGCCGCAGCAGGTAGAACGTCGCCGCGTACTCGCCTTCCCGCAAGATGAATTGATCGGGCGCGAAGCTCCGCCCCGAGGCACAACCGGCGATCGCCTGCAGGTGGTCGGGTGGCATGTCGGCGAAGAAGGGGTGATGGGCCAAGATCGGAGCAACGTCATCCATTGCCGTCCTCCTTTTCAGTCGTGCCGGCGCCGTCGGTCGCGCGGATCGCCCGCACCTCCTCGGTGATGTCGATGCCGACGGGGCACCAGGTGATGCAGCGGCCGCACCCGACGCAGCCGGAGGTGCCGAACTGGTCGATCCAACTGCCGAGCTTGTGGGTCAGCCATTGCCGATAGCGGGAGGCCGGTGCGGAGCGGACGCTGCCGCCGTGGATGAAGGAGTGGTCGAGCGCGAAGCAGGAGTCCCAGCGTCGCACTCGCTCGGCCGTTTCGCCGGTGAGATCGGCGCTGTCCTCGACCGTCGCGCAAAAACAGGTCGGGCAGACCATCGTGCAATTGCCGCAGGTGAGGCAGCGCCCGGCGACCTCCGCCCATCGGGGATGCTCGGCGTTGCGGTAGAGCAGCTCCTTGATGCCGCCGGTCTCCATCTGCCGCCCCATTTGACCGGCCGCGAGTTCGACGACGCGGTCGGCGGCCGCGGTTTCGCCTGCGGTTGCCGGACGGTGGGGAACGTCCCGGAGAACGTCGGCGCCCCGGTCGGTACCGACCTCGACCGTGAAGTAGTGGCGGTCGTTCGCGATCACCTCGGTCAGCGCCAGATCGAAACCCGACGTCGCGCGGGGCCCGCTGTTCATCGACACGCAGAAACAGGTACCCGCCGGGTGACCGCAATTGACGGCGACGAGGAAGGCCTGCTCCCGCCGCGCTCGGTAGACCGGATCGACGAACGGACCGTCGACGAAGACGCGATCCTGCACGGCGATCGCCTGCAACTCGCAGGCGCGGACACCGAAAAACGCGTAGCGCGGCGCGTCCTCGTGCGCCTGCTCGACGGCAAACCCGCCGTTGGCATCGGTCCGCTTCGCTCGCCAGAGGACGAGATCGGGCGGAAAGAGGTAGCGTTTCCAGGAATGGGGACCGACGGCGTACCCGAACAAAGCCGCGTCGTCCCGGCGTGCGAGCCGATAGGTGCCGCCGTCTTGCCGGTCCGTCCAGCCGACCGGCAGGTCGTCGGGCGAGCCGATGCGGTCGTAGACGATGGCACCGTCGCGCACGGTCGGACCGACGACCTCGAAGTTCCGGTCGATCAGCGCCGTGAACAGATGACGGAGGTGGCCCCGTTCGATCACGCTGGGCGGATTGACCGTCGGCTCAATCATCGTGCGCCCCATCCAGCTCGAACTCGGTACCGTCAAACTGTACTCTCCCACGCCGCACATTGCAGCCACAACTGAAATTGCCGTTTGCGTATGACAAAGGCATGACGCACCTGCCCACGAACGCCCATGGCGCGCCGTTGTGACGGTTCTGCAACACCGGTTGGATTTCCGTAGCGGGTCTATGACGCGGTGGGCCCTATCCTGGGGACGGACCGACCACGGCCCCCATGACCCGTCACGCGAAAGGACCACCGATATGGCTACTGGTGAGACTCGGTTCGACCGCATCCTGGTCCCACTCGACGGGTCCCCGCTTTCCGAGCAGGCGTTGCCGTATGCCGAGACCGTTGCCCGGTCTGGTAGGGAAGTCATCCTGCTACGCGTGATGCCGGCGGCCGAGGCGATCTACGACCTGCACGGCCACGTCGTCGTTGCCGAGGATGAGGGACGGCGGCGCCTCCATCAGCACGCCTTCCGCGGGCTGCACCATGCGGCCGACCGCGTGCGTGCGTCCGTTCCCGGTGCCGACGTCAAGGTCGTCGTGGCGGATGGCGATCCGTCGGAGGAGATCCTGCGCGCGGCGGCAGACCTCGGCGCGGGGCTGATCGTCATGGCGAGCGAGGGACACGGCACGACGGGCCGCTTCGGGATCGGCAGCGTGGCCGACCGCGTCGTCCGGACGTCGCCGGTCCCGGTGCTGGTCGTCCGCGACGACGGAACAGCCACCACGATCTCCCCCGCACCGATTCGGCGGATCGTCGTTCCCCTGGATGGGTCCGATCGCGCGGCGCAGGCGTTGGTGACCGCCGAGGAGCTGGCGACGCGCCTTGGCGTGCCGATCCTCTTGCTGACGGTGATCGACGTGACGACCTCCGGGCCACCTGCCCTTTGCCACGAGATCGACTACAGCCAGGATCTCTACCGCGAACTCTACGCCGACGTCCAGTTGGACGCGCAACGAACGCTCGACCGGGCCGAAGCGCGGCTGATGGTGCGCGGGATCGGGGTCGATGCACGACTACTGGCCGGCCCGGTCGCCGCCACGATCATGGACGCGACCGGCCCGGGCGACGTCGTGGTCATGACGAGCCGGGGTCGGGGCGGCGCTCGGCGGTGGCCGATCGGGAGCGTCGCCGAAAAGCTGGTCGCCGCGGGTCCGGTCCCGGTCGTGCTCGTCCCGACGGACCGCGGGGGGGACATCGTTGCCCCCGTCGTCGACGACATGTACCAACGGGAGCCGGTCGGCGCGGCATAATCGATCTTGTTTGGTCATCGTTTTGTTCCGATTCGACGATCCCATGCCCTGTCCTTGCCGCGGGCGCGCGGACAGGAGGGCAGCATGGGTCACTCTGCCCATTGACGCCACCGGTAGCGTGGCGAGCCCCAACTCGCGCGGCGACTCGGTAAGGCTCATTGCGTGATCTGCCGAACCACTCCGACGCCCTGCACCTGCTGTTGTACCTTCGGGTTGCCGAGATACTCGACGACACCGGCTCCGTTGACCGTCACATTCAACTCCTCGCCGACGCGAACGGCGGCGTGTCCGGCGCCGTTCACCTCGACGATCGCAGAGCGGCTGGCCAATCCCTTTGCCTGGTACTCACCGGCGCCGTTGATCGTGATCGCTTGCTGGTCGACGGTGCCGGCAACCGCGAACGAGCTTCCGCCCGTGCTGTCGACGTGGAGGGAGGTTGCGGTCAATTCGACCAGACTGACCTGGGCCGAACCGCTGACGTTCAGGCGCAGATCGTCGCCAACGAGCGAACCGGTCTCGATCTGGGCGGCACCGGAAACCGTGATCGCCGCCAACGACTTCACCCCGACCTCGTACGACAACTGGGTCGGACCGATCCCGTGGGGATGACCGCGCCCGTCGATCCAGATCCGGAGCGTACCGTCGCGGACCTCCGTCTGGATGAGCGGCAAGATGTTGTCGTCGGTGCGGACGGTCAGGGTTTCGGTCTCTCCCTGTGTCAGGTGCAAGCTGCCCGTGCCGCTCAGGTCGATGTCGGTGAAGCCGGCGACCTCGCGAGGCTCGGAGACGACGATGCCCGAACCTTGGTAGGCGGCCGTCTGGTCTGCTTGCCACCACCGGTATCCGCCGACTGCGATCGCGACCACGACGCCGACGACGCTTGCGAAGATGAGGCGGCGCATGGGGATCCTCCTCTCGCGTCTCGTGGCTCAGGACGTGGGGACGGCTGTCGTCAGTCGTCCACCTCGCCGTCACCCGTCGGCATCACGAAGTCGGGTGAGACCTCGTCGGCTTCCCGCCGTGCCTCGAGAAGTTCTTGCAGTTGACCGGCCTCGTCGCGCAGGCGCCGTTCGATCTGAGCGAACAGCCGAGATGCGACCGGGTCGGCCGCGTCCGTCGCATCACGCTCGTATGAGGTCAGCGCGGTAATTGCCCGCAAGTCGTTGGTCAGCAGCGCAACCAGATCCCCCACGACGGCGGGGATGTCCGCTGGCCGCTCCTTGACGGGGGGCATCGACGGTTCCATGGAAGGCCCCCTTCCTGGATCGAAACAGGGGATCGTCTGGGCGACGACCGCCGAGTGCAGGCTACGCGCGTTGGCGCTGCAAACTCGTCGACGCGGACGGCGACGGCGCGACAATTGCGCCACAGCGACGCCCCTTGGTGCCGGCGTCGTTCAGTGGGCGATGTGCGTGGGAGGGGCCGGGAGGGTAACCCAGACCGTCGTCCCCCGGCCGGGGCTGCTTTCGAGACCGATCTGCCCGCCGTGGGCCTCGATGAGTGCGCGAGCGATGGCCAGACCGAGTCCGGCTCCGCCGGTCTTCCGCGTGCGGGCGTGGTCCGCGCGATGGAAGCGGTCGAAGACGCGGCCCTGGTCCTCGGCGGCGATGCCGACACCGGTGTCGGTCACCCGGACCGTCGCCTTGCCCCCGTGGTGCTCGGTCTTCACGTCGATGCGGCCACCGGACGGCGTATAGGCGATCGCATTGTCGAGGAGGATGCGGAGGACCTGGCGAATCCGCGCTTGATCGAACACCGCCGTGACCGGGGCGTCCGTGTGGGCGGTCACGGACAGTCCGGCCAACCGTGCTCGGTCCTCCATCGTCTCGGCTGCCGCGCGCACCGTTTCACCGAGGTCGTGCGATTTGAGATCGAGTTGGACTGCCGCGTCGTCGAGCCGCGCCAGGAGGAGCAGATCGTCCGACAGACGCGCCATCTCGTCGACCTCGTCGACGATGTTGCCGACCTCTTCCCGGACCTCGGGTGTCGCCGACGGGAGCCGTTGGACCAGTTCGGCGTTCGCCCGGATGACGGCGAGCGGCGTGCGCAGCTCGTGCGAGGCGTCGGCGACGAAGGTCCGCTGGCGCGCGAAGGCGGCATCGATCGGTCGCATCGCCCGGCCGGACAGGAAGATGCCGGCCGGTACGGCGATCAGGATGCCGACGCCGATGCCGATCAGGCTGCCGATCTGCACGAGCCGCAACTCGGCCTCGTGTTCTCCTTGCCCCCGTGCCACCTGAATCGCCCCGACGATCCGGCCATCGACCACGACCGGCGCCGTGTAGACCCGCACGTTCGCCTCGTCGATGTGCAGGGTGCGTCGCTGTTTCGTCCCTCGGAGCGCGGCGCCGACCGCATCCCGCACCGGCAAGCCGGGGATCGACAAGCCGCGTGGGTCGGCGAGGAGCTGGCCGTCCGCGCCGAAGGCGTAGAGCAGCGTGTCGCCGCCTTCGAGCGCGTCGTCGCCCTCGTCGCCGTCCGCGTCCGCCTCGCCCTTCGTCGGTGTGGCCACCGCGGTTGGGTTCCGTTGTGGTTGGCCGGTGGCGAAGAGCGGCGCCCACGCCGTTTGCGCGGCGTCGGCCCGCTCCGCCAGCGCCCGATCCGCTTCGCGATTCAGACTCTGGCGCAAAAGTGCGAAGGTGGCGGCCCCGACGAGGGCAATCGCGAGGGCGACGACCGCCGCGTTGAGCAGCGCCAGCCTGCGGCCGACCGAAGCGAACATGGCTCCCTCATCCGACCGCGTACCCCGCACCGCGGACGGTGCGAATCAGCGGCACGCGATCGCGCCCTTCCGGATCCAGCTTGCGACGGAGGTAAAAGACGTAGAGGTCGACGATGTTGCCGCGCGGGTCGGCGTCGTATCCCCACACCCGCTCCAACAGTTGGTCGCGACTCATCACGCGGCCCCGGTTCCGCAGCAGCGTCTCCAGCAAGGTGTATTCCTTGGGCGTCAGGACGACTTCGCGCCCCGCCCGCCGCACCACGTGCGTCGCGACGTTGAGCGTCACGTCGCCGACCGTCATCTCGTCCGCGAGGAGCGGTCGCTCGGTCCGGCGGAGGAGCGCGCGCAGCCGGGCCAGGAGTTCCTCGAAAGCGAACGGTTTGCCCAGGTAGTCGTCGGCGCCGGCATCGAGCCCTTCGACCCGTGCCGGCAATTCGCTGCGCGCGGTCAGCATGAGGACCGGCGTGCCGATCCCCTCGGCCCGAAGCGCCCGCACGATCTCCAACCCGTCCGGCCCGGGCAGCATCCGATCGACGATCAGGGCATCGTAGGCACCGGTGAGCGCCCGATCGAGTCCGGTCTCGCCGTGCTCGGCCAGGTCCACGTCGAACCGCTCCTGCTTGAGGAGGCGCTGGATGATCCGGGCCAGCCGGGTTTCGTCTTCGATGACCAGAACGCGCATCGCTTGTCCGTTCCCCGGTCGACAGGTGTCAGGCACGCTGGGCGCGGCGTGCCATTCCTCACGAGGGCAGCGTACCGCACCAGGCGTTTCAGAGCGGCCGAGCGGAAGGGCCGAACCGTTACAACCGCGTGTCAGCCGAGTTACGTTCGGCGCGCGAGGTGCGGGGAAGCGAGGCGGTCGAATGGCGGCTGAGGCGCCGACGCGGGCTCGGGCGGATGAGCGCGGCGTCCCACCAACGCGCGGTAGGCGGCCAGCCAGAGGACCGAGAGTCCGCTGACCCAGTAGATGCCTTGGGCCCAGACGGTACTGCTGTCCGTGCCCGCGCCGATGCCGTGCGCCAGCGCGAGTCCGAAGAGGGGAAAGGCGAGCCAGTGCAGCGCCCGCCAGGTTCGGTAGGTCAGGTACCGGCGGAGCGCGAAGCTGCCGCCGATTGCCACGAACAATCCGCCGGCGATGACGCCGAATCCCGTCCACGGCTCCCGCCACGGCGAGGCGAAGGGGACGACGAGCGCCACCGGCCCGAAGGCCATCCACGAATCCGCCGCCAGGCTCAGCACGTGCAGCGAGAGGAACCCGTACGCCAGCGAGGTCACGAAGCGGTGGAGACTGTAGACCACGCCGCGGCCGCCGAACCGGTCGAGGAGGGTCGTCGTCAAGCCCAACCCGAGGAGGGTGGAGAACCAGAGCAGCAGGTACAGGGTCATACCCGAGGCGCGTGCCAGGTACCAGGTAACCGGGCTCGTGGAGCGGCCCGTCAGCGCCGCGCCGGCGACCAGCGCGCCCACCAGCAAGGAGGCGCCGGTCAGGGCGGCGACCGGCCAGCCGCCCGCCGGCTCAGGCCGTGTGAGGGAACCGATCCGAGTAGAACGTGCATGCATCTTCGTCGTACCCCGCGATGAATGCGGCGTCGTCTCCGTCGTCGATGGCGACCGCAACCCAGCAGCCGAAGGGATCGAGCGGTTCGCCGCGCGACGCGGCGACCATCAGCGCCTTCGTCGCCGCCTCCGCCTCGACCGTCGTCGTCGAGAACGCCGTCGCCGCACGCATCCCACCGGCGAGCGGTCTCAGGGTGAGGGGGTCGATCAGGTGGTGCGCCTCGGCGCCGTCGAGCTGCCAGCGGCGTCGGTACGTGCCCGAGGTCGCCGCCGCCCCGGCGGGGCGCCTGACCTCGGCGACCACCCGGTCGGCGTCCGGTTGGGCGGGGTCCTCGATCGCCACGATCCACCAGCGGCCGCTCGGGGGCACGCCCCAGAAGCGCAGGTCGCCGCCGGCGTCGACACTGCCGCCGGGCCAGTCCGCGAGCTCGGCCGCGAGACGATCGACGAACGCCCCCTTGGCGATCCCGCCCAGATCGAGCCGCAGCCCGACCGGCAATCTCACTTGCTGCCGGTCCCGGTCGATCTCGATCGGCGCGACCGGACCGGCGCGATCGAACGACGGCGCGGTGAGACATCCGGCCCGGCGCCGCACCTCGGCGATGTCGCGGTCGTAGCCCGCCGCCTCGAGCGCCGGCAGGATCGTCGGGTCAAAGCGACCGCCCGTACGCTCCGATGCCGCGACGGCGAGGGCGAGGACCGCGATGAAGTCTACCGACACGTTCAGCGGTCGCCCCTGAGCCGCGTTGAGGCGGCTCAACTCGCTGTCGGCGCGAAACCGGCTGAACGACCGTTCCCACGCCTCGGCAAAGCGCGCACCGAACCGTGCTGCCGCTTCGACAGCGGATTGGGAAACGTCGACGCCGATGACCTCGATTGCGGTGCTCATCGCGCGGAATCCGGCGCGGGCGGTCTGGCGCATCACGACGCCCGCGTCCGGAGGTGGGGGCGGGGTGCTTCGGCCAGTGCGCGCCTCGACGAACCGGCGACGGCCTGCCCCCGGGTGAGTCCGTTGTCGACATAACCGCTGTTCGTCGACCGGGCGGTGGCGCCCTCGTTGGGATGCCGGCTCGCGACCGTCACCAGGCCGAAGCACGAGACGAAGCAGGCGAGTACCGCCGCGAAGACGCCGCGGCGAACCTGTGACTCGTGGTCGAGGCGAGAGCGCGTCGCGCGAAATCCCTTTGCCCCGAGCGGATCGCGCAGGCCGTAGACCCGCGCGATCTTCCTGGCGAGTTCCTCGCGTCGCGCCTCACCGGCGGTGTCAGTCGTCTTCGTACTGGTTGTCGTGTTCGTTGTCGCGTTCGTGGTGCTCATCGTTTCGATCTCGCGTCTCGCTCCGCGTGGGGAGGGCTGCCGACTCCGCGTCGACGGGCAGCGTGTCGGCGGTTTGCTCCGTGGTAGTCGTGTCTGTGTCGAGGATCTGCTGTGGGTTGCCGGTCGTGTCGACGACGTCGGCGGCCGGCGGTACGAGCCCATCGGCGGCCGGGATGGTTGGTTGGAACAGCCTGGCGCGGGCGACGAAGATGGTCAGCGCCAGGACGACGGTCATCGCGATCGACGCCGCGAGGGCTTTACGGTGTGACATGGCTGCTCCGTTCGGTAATCGAGTTGGGAAAGGTAGCGAACGGACCGCGCGAGAGCACCGCGCGCGGTCCGCTTGGTCAGCGGAGGTCGGCCGGCGTCCTCACGGCGCCGAGACCGACCTTCAGCAGCGGCAACGAGAGTCCGACAAACAGTCCCTCGACGATCAGGCTGAGGACGCCCATCGGTTCGAGCGCCTGCGACCACGACGCTTCCCGGAAGGAGGGGAGACCGACCGTGCGGCTGAGGACGTAGCCGGCGAACGACCCGCCGGCAACGGCGAGACCGAGCAACCAACCCCAACGCTCGTCGCGCCAAATCCCGTAGGCGGCGACGGCCGCACCGACCATGCTCGCGACGAAGAGGGCACCGACGTATTTCACCTCACCGTAGTATTCGGGCGCCTCCACGAGGTGGAGCAGACCCGTCGCCAGGATCAGTCCCAACCCAACCAACCGCTGCCCGCGCGAAACGCTCAAACCGGAATGCATCGTTCGACTCCTGTGACCACCAAGCTGGGACGCCTGCGCGATCCGGCCCCGAGACCGTCGCGCCGGAATCACGATAGGCCGCGCCGATTAGAGCCGGATTAGAGACCGGGCGCGGTCGACACGAGATTGAAACGACGTCGACCGTGCGCGGAACACCTGTGCGATCACTCGTGCCGTAGGCTGACTGCGAACCCGCGGGGCGGGCGAGATCCGGGTCATTCGGCGTCCGCCTTGCTGGCCGACTGGCTCGGCGCTGCGTTCCCCGGCGACCCTCCAAGCCCACCACGGTAGGAGACGTCCATGCTGACCCACCAACCCCGCTCCCGGACTCCGCTCCATCTCGCGCGACCCGACACGACATCGCGCACGCGCACGCCGATCCGGCTCCTCGGTCTCGTTTGGCACGACCGGTGGATCGGCTCGGCGGTCGCCGCGGGTGCTGCGGCCATTACCGGTCTGCTCGCCGCCACGATCATGCCGCGTGGGCCGATCACGTCGACCCAGGCGCTCTGGTTGCTCGTCGCGGGTTTGGCCACCGGCGCTCTCGCCGGCCTGGCGATGCGCTCCCGGTGGGCGATGGTCCTGGCCCCGATCGCCAACGTGCTGGCCTTCGAGTTCGGGCGCCGGGGGACGGACGGCCCGACCGTCGATGGTCTGCACTTTGACACGACGTTCGGCATCCTGGCGATCGTCCTCAGCCGGGGGGTCTACGCCCTCGTCGGGTTGGTGCCGATGGCGCTCGGCGCCGTCTACGGGGCCGCGCTGGCGCGGCGGTGGTCGCCCCGGCCGCAGCGGGCTCGGCGGCGACGGATCGGGTTCTACGTGCGCCGTGCCGGCGGCACGCTGACGACGGTCGGGGTGATCGCGCTCGCCATGCTGATCGCCCGGCCGGCGAGCACGCCGGCGATTGCCGGCCCGGACGGGGCGCGGCTGCCCGGCAGCGTCGCCGAGCTGACGAAGATCCGACTCGGTGGGCACGACCAGTGGATCCTCGTGCGCGGGGCGAGCGTCGACAAGCCGGTCCTGCTCTGGTTGGACGGCGGCCCGGGGCAAAGCGGGCTCGCCTTTACGCGGGCGCTGTTCGGGGATCTGGAGCAAGACTTCGTCGTCGTCGATTGGGACCAGCGCGGGGCGGGCAAGTCGTACCCGGCGCTCGATCCGACCGCGACCTGGACCCTCGAACAGGCCGTCTCCGACACGATCGAATTGACGAATGAGCTGCGGCAACGGTTCGACGAAGAGAAGATCTACCTGGGAGGCGAATCGTGGGGGACGACGCTCGGGGTGCTGGCCGTGCAGCGGCACCCGGAGCTGTACCACGCCTACCTCGGCAGCGGTCAGATGGTCAGCCAGCGCGAGACCGATCGCCGCATCTACCACGACCTGCTTGTCTACGCCGACCGCACCGGCGATACCGATCTGGCGAACAAGCTGCGCGGCTACGGGGAGCCGCCGTACGCCGATGTCTGGGCCTACGGATTCGTCATGGAACATTACGAGCTGATCGAGACGGACTACGCCCCACCGGCCTACTACGATGAGCGCGGGAACGAGTCGGGGATCGGGCCGTGGGGTCTGATGGCGGGCGAATACGACCTCGTCGACAAGGTGAACGTCCTGCGCGGATTGATCGACTCGTTCGCGGTCATGTACCCGCAACTGCAAGAGATCGACTTCCGCCGCGACGTGCCGCGATTGGAGGTGCCGGTCTACCTCTTCGACGGCGCGCACGAGCTAAACGCGCGACGCGATCTCGCCCTGGAGTGGTACGGCCAACTCCAGGCGCCGACCAAGCGGATCTACACCTTCGCCGACGCCGGTCACGCACCGGCGCGCGAAGAATTCCAGGCGTTCCACCAAATCATGGTCGACGTCGTCGTGCCGGAGACCTACTCACGTTAACGAGCCGGTGATGCGATCACGACCGTTGGCGTGAAGGGGACCGTTATGCACATGCCCCACGTCGAGCAGCACTTTACCGGCTCGGAAACGGTGCGGGACGTCGTGATCGGCATGTCCGACGGGTTGACCGTGCCGTTCGCGCTGGCCGCGGGTCTGGCGGGCGCGGTCAGCGACCACTGGCTGGTCGTCATCGCCGGCGCCTCCGAATTGGCGGCCGGTTCGATCGCGATGGGGCTGGGCGGTTACCTGGCGGCCCGCAGCGATGCCGATTCCTACCAGGCCGAACTTCGCCGCGAGGAACGCGAGATCGTCGACCTCCCGGACCGCGAGCGAGACGAGGTTCGGGACATCTTCGCCGGCTACGGCCTGGAGGGCGAGGCGCTGGCGGGCGCGGTCGCGGCCGTCACCGCCCAACCGGCGCCCTGGCTCCGCTTCATGATGAAGGAAGAGCTTGGCTTGGAGGAGCCGCACCCGAACCGCGCCCTGCGCAGCGGGGCGACCATCGGGGGCGCCTATATCGCCGGCGGTCTGGTGCCCCTACTCCCCTATTTCTTTCCCATTTCGGTCGGCCGCGCCCTCGTCATCTCGGCGGTCCTGTCGCTGCTCGCGCTCGCGGTCTTTGGCGCGGTCAAGGCCCGGTTCACCGGACTCGAACCGTTGCGCGGGGCGGTCCAGACGACCGTCCTCGGTGGACTGGCCGCCGGCGTGGCCTATGCCATCGCTCGGTTGATTTCGGCCGCCGCGGGCGTGTAGCGGGAGATCACGACGTACCTGGCGGAGCGACGCGAGTGGCGCTCCTCGTCTCTGCCCGGTGCCGACCTCGTGTGCGCTCGTCGCGGAAACAAGGCCGGACAAATCGTTTCCTAATCCATGCCTAAGCGATCAGGCATCCCCGGGTTTGCCGGCCTCACCGGGTCAGCGGGAGAGTTGGTGCCGTGGCGAGTCGTCTCGCAAAAGCCGTTGCGCCGATGCGCTCGAGCCAGTCCCGGAGCTGGGAGGCGTCGGCCGCCCCGCAGCGGAAGCCGACGTAGCCGTCGGGGCGGACCGCGACGAGGCCGGTGCCGGGCGCGCTCGTCAGGCGATGGATGACGACGTGCGGGCCAAAATCGCGGAACTCCAGTTGGGACGCGTCCCGGTCCAGCAGCACGTGGACGGCGGGGGTGGCGAGCAGGGCGTGCAGCCGGACGCGCTGTCCGCCGACGGTGACGGTCGCGTCCGGGAGCCGCTGGCCGGGGCGAGGACCGGCGGTCAGCCGAGGGCGCCCCTCCGTCGACAGCTCGCTGTCGCCGTAGGCCGCCCGTAATTGGGACACGACGCGGAGTACCACGCCGAGCAGCCGGCGACGGCCGGCGAGAGCCGGGATCACCGGCGCGACGAGCGGTCCCACCACGCCGCGGAGCAGCGCCGGTAGCGGGCCAGGAGACGCCTCCGCCCAGAAGGCCAGGTGGGTCACGGCGAGCGCCCGGCGGACCACCGGCCGGCGCTCGCGCTCGTAGGAATCAAGAAGGGCTGCCGGATCGGTGGCCGATTGGGAGAAGGCGAGTTTCCACCCCAAGTTGAGGGCATCCTGGATACCCGTGTTCATCCCTTGGCCGGTGGCCGGGGAGTAGGCGTGGGCGGCGTCTCCCACCAGGAAGAGTCGGCCCTGCCTGAACCGCGTGGCCAACCGATGCTGCAGCCGGTACCGCGCCGACCACGCAAGATCGGTGATCCGCGCATCGAGGCCCGCGTCTTCCAGGAGTACCTGCAGTTCGCCTGCGGGAACGGGGGGACCGGGCTGCCCAAAGGGCAGGGAATCGCAACCGGCCGGTCGGGTCGCGAGCAACCGCCAGGTCGCACGCTCACCCAGCGCGAAGACCAGCAACAGACCCCGTCGCCCGGCAGCAGCGTGGGTGACACCGTCGGCGAGTTTGGCGTCGAGCTCGAGGTCGGCGAGCACGACCTCTTCGCCGTAGGGGCCGCCGGGCCACGCGACCCCGGCACAGCGCCGCACCGTGCTGCCAGGTCCGTCGCAACCGACGACGTACGCCGCTTCGGCCGTTTCCGTCCCCGTCGGCGACCGGAGCGTCGCCCGCGCTCCCGTCGTATCGGTCTCGACGGCGATCAGTTCGGTGTTCCATTCCACCGCGACGCCTCGATCCGCCAGCGCCCGCGCGAGCACGGATTCGACGTCCGTCTGCCGCACGAGGGTGAGGTGCGGGAAGGCGGTATCCGGCAGGGCAAACCCGTCCAGGCGGACGCGGACCACGCGGCGGCCGAGTCGCAGCGCGACCGCCGGCGCGGTATCTGCCCGCGCCAGGATCGCGTCCGTGACGCCGAGGGGCCGGAGCACCTCCAGCGTCCGGGGATGCACGATGAGGGCGCGGGAGGGTCGGAACGCCTCGGCTCGCCGCTCGACGATGCGGACACGGGCGCCGTGGTCGTGGGCCTGCAAGGCGAGGGCGAGACCGCTCGGGCCAGCACCCACGACGAGAAGGTCCGCCACGACGCTCACGCGACCGCCGCCAGTCGCCACCACGTCTCTTCGTCCTCCGGCGCCGCCTCGGCGAGCAGCTCCGGTGCCGCGAGCACCTCGTCGCGCCGAAGCCCCGGCACTACTCGATAGTGGATCGAGCTCGGAACACAGCTCAGCGCGAGCACCCGCCACAGGCAGCGGGCGTAGGACTCGGCCCGCTCCGCCCCGTCCCACTCGTAGAGCCCGCGGTAGACGCCGCGCTGGTCGTGGGCCAGCCAGAGCTTGGAGGCGAAGCCGGGATAGCCCACGAACAGCGGGGTGTTGAGCTCGCTCTCCCAGCGGAAGAGGGTGTGCCCCCGGCCGCGCACGAGGCGCAACCGGAATGCGACCAGCAGGAGGCAGGGGTCCTGCGCCACGCCGGCGTCGACGACGGTCTCCCGGTAGACCCGGGCCGCGGTGCCGTCGGCGAAGCGCAGGCACAGCCCGACGTGCTGCGACGGCTGGTGGATCCGGCGTTGGGCCAGCAGCGCGACCGTGCGCAGGACGCAGCGGGCCTCCGCGCGCGCCGCCACGCCGTAGGGCAGCGGGGCTTGTTCGTTCATGGCATCCTCCGCGATCTTCCGGGCGCTGCCTTCGTCGGCAGCGCCGAGACGCGGCGCTCCTCCGCCGGTTGGCATCGGCTCCAACAGCGTAGGGGCACCGGCCTCTCACCGGGCACGAAATCGCGTGCGGTAGCGTGACAAACGCGTAACAACTGTGGAAGAGGCTTTGCAGCCGCGGGCCGTCGCCGATGGTATCGTCCGCTTCCCCGCCTGACGACCCTCGCCTCCGGCCATACCTTCCCCTGAACCTTACGCTCTTGACACGTCAGGGTCGCCTGGACATGCTTCGGGTCGGGTGGCCGGGTCGCGATTGCGAGAGCGTCCAGTGAAGTCGCCGCAAGGAGACGTCGGCGGGGGTTGCGATGCGGCACGCGCGGCCGAAAGCGCCGGGGCGCGCAATCGTGCGTTGGGTGCCCGGGGTCGCGGTCGGCCGGCGCTACCGGAGATCGTGGCTGCGCGGCGATCTCGTCGCCGGGCTCGTGCTGGCGGCGCTGCTGGTACCCCAGGGCGTGGCCTACGCGGAACTCGCGGGCCTCCCCGCCGTTCACGGTCTCTACGCGACCCTGGTGCCCCTGCTCGTCTACGCGGTCTTTGGCCCGTCGCGCATCCTGGTGCTCGGGCCGGACTCCGCCGTCGCGCCGGTCGTCGCCGCCGCGATCGTCCCGCTCGCCGGCAACGACACCGGCGAGCGGGTTGCCCTGGCCGGTCTCCTCGCGATCCTCGTCGGCCTGGCGTGCATCGCGGGCGGCATCGCCGGCCTCGGCTTCCTCACCGACCTCATCTCCAAACCGGTGCGGATCGGCTACCTCGCGGGCATCGCCGTCAGCGTCGTCGTCAGCCAGCTTCCCCGCCTCCTCGGCTTCGCCGTCGCGGGGAGCGGGCTCGCCAGCGATCTGGCCGGACTGGCGCGCAACCTGGATTTGACCGATCTCGCATCTCTCGTCCTGGGAGGAAGCTCGCTCGCATTCCTGTTGGCGGTTCGACGGATCGAACCGCGGATTCCTGCGGCACTGATCGTCGTGGTAGCCTCCAGCCTCGCGGTTCGGTGGCTCGATCTCTCGGTCGAGACGATCGGTCCCATCCCCGGCGGCTTGCCGGATTTCACCCTCCCTCACCCGGCTTCGGGCGACCTCGGCAGGTTGACGCTCACCGCCCTCGCGCTGGCCCTGCTCTCGTTCGCCGATACCAGCGTGCTGTCCCGCAGTTACGCCACCCGGTTTGGCGACCACGTCGACCAGGACCAGGAACTCCGGGCGCTCGGCGCCGCCAACCTGGCCACGGGGTTCTTCCAGGGTTTCCCGATCTCCAGCAGTTCGTCGCGCACGCCCGTCGCCGAGTCGGCCGGGGCGAAAACCCAGCTCACCGGCCTCGTCGGCGCCGTCAGCCTCGGGGCGGTTCTCATCTTCGCCAACGATCTCTTTCGCGACCTGCCCACCGCCGTACTGGCGGCCATCGTGATCGCGGCGATGGTCGGCCTGATCGATCTGGCGGGTTTCCGCCGGCTCTCGCGCGTCCACCGTGCCGACTTCTTCCTCGCGCTGACGTGCTTCGGCAGCGTCGCCGCCTTCGGCGTTCTGTGGGGGATCGGGATCGCGATTGGGCTCTCGGTTTTGGCCTTCCTGTGGCGCGCGTGGCATCCCTACGACGCGGTGCTCGGCCGCGCGACCGGCGTCAAGGGCTACCACGACCTCACCCGCTATCCGGAGGCGAGGCAGGTTCCCGGCCTGATGCTCTATCGGTTCGACGCCCCGCTCTTCTTCGCGAACGCGAATATCTTCCGGGAACGACTCCTCGCCGCCGTGCGGAGCAGCCCGGTTTCCCTCAAGATGGTCGTGGTCGCGGCCGAACCGATCACCGACCTCGACTCGACCGCCGCCGACATGCTCGCCGGCCTCGACCACGACCTCGAGACCCGCGGCATCGAACTCGCCTTCGCCGAGATGAAGGATCCCGTCAAGGACCGCCTGCGCCGCTTCGGCCTGGTCGAGACCATCGG
>DATBFX010000349.1:0-14919 GCA_036558305.1 Thermomicrobiales bacterium
TGGTGTACTCCTCAGCATCGCCTCCGCGGCCGGCTCGAGGGCGACGACGCGTCGCCGGCGGCGCCTACGCACGCGGCGTACGCGCCAGTATAACGACCGGCGTCGAAGATGAACGTTCGCAATCGGCTCGTCAGTGCGGCCCGAACCGGGCACCACGGCCCAACCCCGGTTCCCCACCCATCAAGAACGCCCGAGACCGGGGATCGGTTGCGCCGGGGCCGCGGCGTTGTCGTCCGCGACCACCAGCGCCCCCGGTGACTGTACGGACACATTCCGGCCGAAGCCGCCGCATCTCGGCACCCGCTCAGCGCGTACGTACATCAAGTCATGGTGACACGCCGACAACCGGTTTACAACGCCCCAATCGCCCCCTAAGATGCCACTATGCACTTGCAGAGCGGCAGACTCGCAAGGCACCGCCCGCACCGTCCGATCCGCGGTCTGCCCCGCCGTTGCCAGCACCGGATCCGGCACCCCGGCACCGGGTCCGACACGCGACCACCCGTGAGGGAGGAGCGCCCGCGATGACCGACACGATGACGATCCCGGACCACTCGGCACCGCCGGTTCCCGGCGGCGACCTGCCCCACCAGGTTCCCCCGCCGCCGTGGCCCGTCACCACCGGCCGGCTCTACATGACCAGCGACCTGCGCGCCGCCACCGGTTTGCCCCGCACCCACATGGACTACTACCTGCGCGAGGGCCTGATCGTTCCGACGACCCGTTCCGAGAGCGGTTACCTGCTCTTCGACGACGCGGAACTCGCCACCCTCCGCACCATCATCGCCGACCGCGCCGCCGGCATCCCGTTGCGGGAGATCCGGCAACGCCTCGGCCGGTAGGACGGAGCTCCGAGCTCCGAGCTCCGAGCTCCGAGCTCCGAGCTTCGAGGTCAGGTTAGCACCGATGCCGGATGGCGGCATCGGGAGGAGGGGTTAGAGATCGAACGAGGAACCGACGAGGCAGCGGCAATGAGTCGTCGGGCAAGAGCCAGGCGCGTACGCCAATGCGCGCCGTTCAAACTCGAAGCTCGACGCTCGAAGCCCGCAACCCACGAAAAAGACCGGCGCGCCAACGCCGATCTTTCTCCCGTCTCGTCGGTTGTGCTGATCTGAGTTCGCTCGCCGACCGGAACGTCGAACGGACCGTCGCCAAACCGCCTGTTCGACCACCGGCACCGGCAACCGAGTTTCGCCGCCGCGTCCCCGCCAAGGGAGGGTAATGTGTACCCGGGCGACGTTCGCATTCTAGGCATGCCCACCGGGGCGTGTCAAGGTTCAGTGCTGTGAACCGGCCCCGGGTTCGGGGTTCGGAGTTCGGGGTTCGAGGAAACGAACTCGAGGCGATCGAACCTGCCTCGAACCCCGAACCTCGAACCCCGAACCCGCCCGTCACCGGCGTCGTCGGCGACCCCGCCGCCACCCGGAGCGGCGACGACGTGCGCCGCCGCGGTTGGTTCTGGCACTGGAACAGCATCGTCACCCAGTACGCCCCCCTGATCGGGCTCAAGGGCGTCGGTCTCCTCAACTCCTACACGGTCTGGACCGACCGCCGGGAGGAGTCCCCCCACCGGGGCTACGCCTTCCCATCCCAGCAGAGCGAGGCCGATTTCTACGGCGAAGACCGTGCCGAATTGATCGCCATCAACAAGATCCTCGTCGCCCTCGACCTGATCGAGATCCGCAAGGAGATGGTCCTCCGGGTCGACGAGCAGGGCAGACGCTGGCGCGTCCCCCACAACTTCTACCGCGTGAAGGACCACGGCGACGGCTTCGTCCTCGGCAGCCGCGACGTCCTCAGGGTGGTCGAACTGGCCGATCGCGAGCGAGCCGTCTACCGCTACGTCCGCCACATCTTCTCCAACCGCTTCTCCCCGATCGACGCCGACAACGTCTGGACCCGCATCCTTGCCGACCTCCGCCAGAACGAGATCTGGCAACGCCTGGCGGCACGCACCGCCCGCGAGGAAGACCGCGCCTCGGCCCGCACGCGGGCGGGTCACGCGGCCCGCAAGGCCGGCCCCCCCCTGGGTACCGGCACGCCCGAGCGTCGTGACACCGCGACAACCGCCGCCGGCAAAAACGACAGCGATGCTGTCACCAGAGACGAGGGCCTCGAAACCTCTGTTGCTCCCACCAACAATGGTTCGGACGGCGGTGTTGCCCCGGCCAACAATGGTTTCGACGGCGCCGGATCGACCGATGTTGACCCCGCCAACACGGCCCAGGCGACCTCTGTTGAACCGGGCAACAGGACGTATAACCAATTCCGTTTAACTACGACGACCACCGACGACGGCAACGAAAAAGAGGCGGAGGGCGGAGGGCGGAGGGCGGAAGATCGCCCGAGCGCTAGCGGCGTTTTGGACACATCCGAGACCAGGCCCGCCGGTGGTGCCAGCCCGGCACGAACGTTGACAGCGATGCACGCCGACGGCGGACCGGGTGGACAACCGGCCCCGGCCGACGCCGCCGGAGAGGCGACCGCGATCCGGGCGTTCGAGGATGCGAACGGGCGCCGTTCGACCCCCGCCGAGCGCCAGTTGCTGCGCGGGCTTGCCGAGCGGTTCGCGCCCGCCGCGCGCGACCAGGCCCACCCGGATCTCCCGACCGGTTGGTCCTGGTTGACCGCCGCCGTCTACGAAGCCGTCGAAGCCGGCAGTTCCTTCGTCGCCCCCCGCCGCCTCCGCGAGATCCTCAGCCGCTGGGAGCGCGAGGGCGCACCCGGCGGAGGGGGGCAGGGGGGCAGGGGGACAGGGGGACAGGAAAGAGACGGGCAGACGGGCAGACGGGCAGACGGAGAGGGAATGACTCAGTCCTCTCGTCTGTCTCCCTGTCCCCCTGTCCCCCTGCCCCCCCCGTCCGCCCCGTCCGCCCCGGACATCCCCCTCCCGCACGGCTTCGGCAGCCGGCGCACCTGGGAATTCACGGTCTCGCTCTTGAGCGGGGTGATCGAGCGGGAACGGCTCGCCGATCTCGTCGCCGGGACGGCGATCGTCGGCTACCGCGACGGCGAGGTGACGCTCGAAGTTCCCGACCCGGCGCAGGCCGAACGGATCGCGGGCGAGTACCGCGACCTGATCGCCCGCAAGCTGAGCGAAGCGATGCGGCGACCGGTCCGGCTGGCCGTGCTGACGAGTGAGCAGGGGGACAGGGGGACAGGGGGACAGAAGCCCTTCGTCCTGTCCCCCTGTCCCCCTGTCCCCCCCGTCATCCGACCGGGAGGACGAGGAGCCGGCGATTCCGGTCTTCGTCGTCGCCGAGTGTGGATTGCCGAGCGGGCAGGTCTGGGCGGCCGTCCTGGAGGAGGTCGCGGCAAACGGTGGGGTCGGGCGCGCCAACTTCGACGCCTGGCTGCGAACCACCGCGCTGATCGGTCGGGGCGACGATGACAGTCTGGTGATCGGTGTCCCCCATGCCCTCGCCCAACGGCGGATCGCCGCCCGCTTCCTCGCCCCACTCCGAGCCGCCGCTGCCGCCATCATCGGCGCCGAACTCCCCGCCGAGGTCGTCATCGCCCGCGACTGGCTCCGCACCCACCGGGACATCGGACGCCGAGAATTCCCGGTTCTCCTGGAGGACCACGGCGCATAATCACTCGCGACGACGTGTTGTGCGCCGAACCCGCCCGGTTCCGGTTCGCACTATGGACCGACGCCGCTCGGTCGAAGCGCGGCGCGCGTTCGTCGTGGTCGACAAGCGCCGGTGGCGACGCACGACGACGCGAACGATCCCTCAGCCTGCCGGCCGCGAGCAGCGCCCCATCCCGCCCTCCGCCTCCCGGCTCATCGAAACATCATCGCCGTTTCATCCACGGTTCAGCTTCGATGACTACCCTGCCACCTGGTGGGTGGCGATCCGGTGGTATGCCCGTGCGTTCGAGATCGCCCCGGCGCCAGGAGGCAGAGATGGATCCGGCTATGAAATTCGCGGCCCACGAGCGTGGGTCGGCCCGCACCCTCGTCATGGTCCCCGGCAGCCGCCGCGCCGTCGCCAACGGCGTCGCCGCGACGGCGGGTGTCCGCGCCTCGGTGGACAGCATCGCCCCGAACGGTCTCGTTCGCGAAGTGGGCTCCGATCTGTCCCAACCGGGTGGGGGTGAGAACAGAACCCGCGACGTCCCCGGCGCGCGCACCATCGCCTGCCGGGCCGGTCAAAAGGTCTTCGGTCCGGGCGGCGGCGGCGATGCCATCTACCTGGTCCGCCGCGGCTGCGTCGCCCTCTTCAAGGCCCTGCCCGGTCGCCGCTCCATCTGCGTCGGTCTGCTCGGCCCCGACGACATCTTCATGCAGGAGAGCGCCCGCGACGGCCACCCGGTCAGCGGTGTCACCGCCGAAGTCCTGGCCGACGCCACCATCGCCGTCCTCGACATGGCCGCGCTGCCCCGCCTCATGGCCGCCTCGCCCGAACTCGGGGCCGCCCTCGTCTCCGGTCTGGCCCAACGCTTGACCGGCGTCCAGGGACTGGTCGAGCAACTCCTCTCGCGCGACATCACCCTCCGCCTCGCCACCGTCCTCCTCGCCCTCGCCGACCGCTTCGGCGAACCGGGCGACAACGGTTTCGCCGCGGTGGCCATCCCGATGCCGCACAAACTCCTCGCCCGCCTGATCGGCGCCAACCGCGTCACCGTCACCCGCGTCATCACCGACTTCCGCGCCGCCGGTCTCGCCGAATCCCGCGGTCGCAACCAACTCGCCGTCGACCCGGCGAAATTGCGCCTCTACGTGCGGGACGTCAGTCGGCAATCGTTGGTCGGCGGTCGATAGACGCCTCGCCACGACAACCCGGCACTCGGCGCCGATCGGGCCGGCGGCCGGTGCCCGCCGTGCCGCCCAGTGGTCGCGGCGGCGTCCTGCTCAGGCGGCGGACGGAACGGCGGTCAGGCCGTGGCGGCGCATGATGGCCGCCAGCCGCGCCTGATCCGGCGGGCCGCCCGCGGCGGCGGCCATCGCCGCGGCCACCTCGCGGAAGTAGGCGGGGCCGATTCCCGCCGGTGACGCGATCACCAGTGTCGTCGCCTCCTCGGAACCGAGGTTGTCGAAGCGGTGCACCGCACCACGGGGGATGCACAGCGCCTGCCCGGGGCCGACGGCGATCGGCCGCCCCTCCACCGTCCAGGTGAGCACACCCGCCAGTCCGTAGACGGTCTCCTCGTACGCGTCGTGGCGGTGCGCCGGCGCCCGCAGCTTCTCCCCGGCGGGCACGGTGACCTCGAAGACCGCCGCGCTGCCGCGGGAGTCGTCCCCGGCCACGAGGAACCGGATCACGAGCGGCCCGAGGCGGATCGTCTCGTCGGCCGGATCGATGGCAACGTCAACTGTCGACGGGCTCATGGTCGTCTCCCTTCTCCTGCTCAAGACTGGTCGGGACTTCGTGCGCGTGCGACGGAAGCCGGCCTACTGCCAGGCGGCGTCCTCCCAGGTGGGCTCGCCGTCGGCCCTCGCCGCGACGAGCGACGCGGCGACCGGCTCGGCCGGCCGCACGCCGTAGACGAGGTCCCCCAATTGCAGGGCCGCCCTGAGCATCCTCTGGGCCGTCACGTCCGGCGCGTCGGTCACGCCGGGCAGCGCCACGATCATCGTCACGGTCATCGCGTCTCCTCCGTTCATCATGCACCGGCGGCCGGTCACGCGCCGCCTGCCCGCTGGTCGTGCCACCACCCGCCGTGGTAGCATGTAGTAAGATTTTCTGACTATATGGTAAGACTATCTGACCATTTTGTCAAGGGGGGAACGCATGGCAATTTCCGAGGCCGACCACGCGGCGGACGGGACCGACCACGGGCTGGGGACGCTGCTGCGGATGCCCTACCAGGCGATGATGGCCGAGGGGGTGGAGCCGGCGCTCGCCGCCGCCGGCCACGGCGCCGTCCGGGGCGCCCACCTGCCGGTGATCCAGGCCCTGGCCACGCACCCGGCCGGCCTGCGGGCCACCGCGCTGGCGGCGTACGCGCGGATCACCAAGCAGTCGATGGGCTACCTCGTCGACCACCTCGAGGCGGGCGGCTACGTCGAGCGGGCGCCGGACCCGGTCGACCAGCGGGCGAAGGTGGTGCGCCTGACGCCGCGCGGCTGGGCGGCGAGCCGGACGATCCGCGCCGCGGTGGGCGAGGTCGAGGCCGACTGGGGGCGGCGGGTCGGGGCGGCGCGGATGGAGCAGTTGCGGGCGATCCTGCGGGACCTGGTCGCCAGCCTGGACCGGTGAGCCGGCGGCGCACCACCCCACACGGGGCCTCTGTCACGCCGAACCGCGCCTGTGCCACTCGGGTTGGGGCGTGGCGTCGTCGTTGCTCCTCGACTCGGGGCTGCTCGCGGCTGGTGCGGTGTCCGGACGCTCCGGCGAGATGGCGACGACCACGACGGTCAACGGCGTCTTGCCCGCGTTGCGAGTTTCCTCGGTGGTCCCCGCCGCGACGAGTTCCGCGTCCCCTTCCCCGAGGGTCGTCGTCTCCGCCGTCGTTCCGTTGGCGGAGACCGTTCCCCCGCCGATCGTGAGCGCCCCGGTGCCGCTCTCCACCGTGACCAGTTCCGTCCCCGCCACCCGGTGCCCCGGCAAACCCGCCCCCGCCGCCAGGGTCGCCCGCCCCACGGCGACCACGGTCGGACCGGGTCGAAGCGCCATCCCGCCGCCGTTCCCGAGGACGACCGTCGTCACACCCGTGGTACCGGTGCCGCCGAACAGCGGCTTCGCGACCGTCGTCACGGCCAGCACCACCGCGGGATCGCGGCCCGGATTGCGCAGCGTGTAGCGCGTGTCCTCGAACCGGACGAGGTCGCCCGAAACGAGCGCCACCGTCGCCCCCGGTGCGATCGGCGCCGGCGTGCCGGCGGCCGGTCGGTCCGCGCCGTGGGTCACCTCCGCGCGGGGGGCATAGACCGCATCGAGGGTGGCGGTCGGCGCGCCGGAGACGACCCAATACAGGGTCGGTTCAACGATCCCGGGTGCGGCACCGACGCCGCCCGGCGCGATCGTGACCCGGGTCACGATGAGGGTGGGTGCGTCAGTTGGCAGCGTGAGCGATGCCGGCGGGAAGGGGTCGAGGGAAGCGGTCGGAGCGTCCCCGCCCCAGCGCTCGGCGATCTGCCCGTCCGCCAGCCGGAAAGCGTCGATCCCTCCCCAAACCGGCCAACCGGCGGGGAGCGGGATGTCGAGGAACGCGGCCGGGGTGGCCTGCTCCGCCTGGACCCGCGCCACCACTTCGTCCCCGTCCGCCACGAGATCCGTCACGGTTAGCCGCAGGGCGGGAAAGACGGTTCGCAGCGCCATCAGTTCTTGCTCGAAACCGGTTCGGTTCGCCGGTCGTCCCGGCGCGGCCGCGTGGTCGACGAACGACGGCGCCAGCACCGCGTCGAGGGGAGCCAGCTTGCCGGTCGCGAGGGCGTCGTTGACGTCCGTGTAGAGGCGGCGGACGGTGGCCGCGTCGGCGATGGCCTCGGGGTTGGGCGCCGTGGCACCGGGCGAGGACGGCACGAGCAGCTTCCCCAACGCCAGCAGCGCCAGACCGGTGGCAAGGGCGAGGAGACAAGACAGAAGCAGCACCGGCGAACCGAATCGCCGGCGGGAGGACCAGACGCCGGTCGGCGGAACCGTTCGTGGCGCCCTCGTGCTGCGCATCATCCCGACGCCCGCCCCAGATCTCGATCAGAGCGCGTACCTCCGAGAAGTCAACTTCCCGGTGCCGTCGGCGCCATCATGGGATGCGGGGCGGGCGTTGTCGTCGTACGTGGTACGTACGTTCGGCACGGGGTTGTGGGCAGGGGGGCCTACGCACCGGTGCGTAGGCGGCCGGCGTCGCCTACGCCAGACCGTGGCGGTGGGCAAACGCCGCCGCCTGCGTGCGGGAGGACAGCCCGAGTTTGCCGAGGATGTTGGTGACGTGGGTCGTCACCGTCCGCCGGGTGACGCACAGCACCTCGGCGATCTCGTCGTTCGTCTGCCCGGCGGCGACGAGGCGGAGGACTTCGACCTCGCGGGCGGTCAAACCGTAGTCGACGGTCGTCGACTTGCCGCCTTCGCACAGATTTGCCACTGCCGCGGTCTCGGCGGCGATCTCGTCGAGCGTCAGCGCCCGGCCCGCGGCCCAGGCCGCCGCGAGTCTGTGCTCTGTCAGGCGCGCCCGCAACGCCGTCTCGCCTTCCCACCAGGAGCGATCGTCCGCGCGGGGTTCGAAACCGGCTCCGGGTTCCATGTAGATCCTCAAGTATTCGACCAGGCGATCAGACGCCCCGAGCAAACGCGCGGCGCGCTCCGTCTGCCCGCCCGCATCGGCCAGCGCCGCCCAGAACCAGACGACGTAGCCGGTCAACATCCGGTTCTCCAGCTCCTGCGCGAGCGCAAACGGCTCGGTGAAGAGTGACGCGGCCCGCATCAGATCGCGTCGCATCAGGGCGAGGCGACCGAGACCGAGCGAGGCCATCCCCATGGCGTAGCGGAGACCGGCGGCTCGGCCGAGCGCCCGCACCTCCTCAAAGCGGGCTTCGGCCTCGGCCGCGTCGCCGCGCAGACTCGCGCCCTCGGCGACCTCGAGGAGGGCGTTGGCGATCCAGGCGTCACGGCCGGTCTCGCGCCAGACCGCGAGCGCATCGTCGTTGTAGGCACGCGCCGCCGCCCAATCGCCGCGCCGCCGGGCCAGCCATCCGAACCCGGTCAGGCTCAACGCGACGGCAATCCGGTCCCCGCTCGCCTGTCCGCCCGCGAGACCCTCCTCACAGAACGCTTCCGCCCGCGCGTCCTCGCTGAGGAGCATCGCGAAATCGGCGGCCATGCCGAGCATCTGCGCATACAGCGCGGCCGGCCCGTCCCGCCCCTCCTCGACGGCGCATTCGAACCATGCCCACCCTTCGGTGATGTGACCCCGTTGCCCCCAGAACCAGAACAGCGCCCGCACCAACCGCAGCAAGGACGCCGCGTCGCCGCGTGCTGCCGCCCAGGCGAGTGCCGCCCGCAGGTTGGCCCGCTCGGTCTCGATCCGCGCGAACCAGGCCGCCTCGGCCCGTCCGTAGTATTCGCGTTCCGCCGCCTCCGCCAGTTCCACAAAGTACGCCAGGTGGGCATCGCCGACCACCGGTTCCTCGCCGCTCGCCTCCAGCCGCTCCCGTCCGTACTCGCGCAGCGTCTCCAACATGATGAACCGGGGCGCGCCGTCCGCTTGCTCCTCCTGCCGCAACAGACTCGCGTCCACCAACGAGGCAATGCGATTGAAGACGGACAGGCGGACAGATGAACAAACGGAGGCGACGTCTCTCCTCTGTCCGCCTGTCCGCCTGTCCGCCTGTCCGTCTACGCACTCCGCCGCCTCCAGCGTGAACCCGCCGACGAACACCGAGAGTCGCCAGAAGAGGCGCTGCTCCTCGGGCGTGAGGAGGTCGTAGGACCAGGCGATGGCGTCGCGCATGGTCTGGAGGCGCTCCGGCTGGTCGCGCGCGCCGCCGGTCAGCAGCGGCAACCGCGGGTCCAGGCGCGCCAGCAGCGCCGTCGGGGAAAGGAGGTTGCTGCGCGCGGCCGCCAGCTCGATCGCCAGGGGCAGACCGTCCAGCCGCCGGCACACTTCCGCGATCGATGGGGCATTCGCGTCGGTCAAGGCGAAGCCGGGGGCGACGGCTTGCGCCCGTGTCACGAAGAGCCGGACCGCCGCCGGCGCGGTCAGGACGTCGGTCGGCAGCGCTTGCCGTGGGTCCGGGAGCGCGAGCGGCGGCACCGGATAGCCGCGTTCCCCGGAGATCCGGAGGAGCGCGCGGCTGGTCGCCAGCACCGTCAGCTTCGGGCACGCGACGAGCAAATCGGCCAGAACCGGAGCTGCCGCCGGCAGGTGTTCGAGATTGTCCAGTACCAGCAGGCAGTGTTCGCCGCGGAGGGCGTAGGCGAGGCGATCGGCGAGGGGGCGTTCCCCGACGTCGGGAACACCGAGGGGCCGCGCGATGGTCGGTAGCACCAGGCCGGCGTCCCTGACCGGGGCGAGGGCGACGAAGACGACGTTGTCAAAGGAGTCGACCAAATCGGCCGCGACGCGGAGGGCGAGCACGGTCTTGCCGACGACGCCGGGACCGGTCAGGGTGAGCAGGGGGACGTCGTCGCGCCGCAGCAGATCGCGGACCGCGGCCAACTCCTGCTCCCGCCCGATCAGCGGCGTGCGCGGCACCGGTAGATGGATGGCGTGGTCGAGCGGCAAGCCGGTGGTCATGGCGCACTCCGAGCGCGCGGACCCGAGCGGGACGGACCGCCGTGGCCCCGCCTACGCTACACCTCCCCGTGGCCCTGTCAAGCCTACCGGCCCAACTCGGCGATCCGCCGTCCACCGCCATCGGCCGCCGGGATTCGATCGCAACGTTCGGAGTGCCGACGCTCGGCGAAGTCCCTATACTCGGATGCGTCGGTCATCGCGAACCGTTCGTTGGGGACCATCATCATGACCACCGCCGGCAACCGCGTCGCGAAACTCCTCGCCAAGCTCGACGCCGCCTGGACCGAATTCCAGGAGTCGTTCGCCGGTTTGTCGGACGAACTGCTCGTCCAACCCGGTGTCGGCGGCGAGTGGTCGGTTCGGGACACGATCGCCCACGTGACCTGGTGGGACGAGGAGGCGCTGAAGCACCTGCCGCTCATCCTGGCGGGCGGGCGCGCGCCCCGCTACTCCGAGACCTACGGCGGCATCGACGCCTTCAATGCCCGGATGACCGCGCGGCAGCGCGATCGCTCGCTCGCCGACGTCCGCGCTCAGGCCGAGGCTACCCACCGCCGCCTCGTCGCCTACGTTCAGAGCCTCCCGCCGGAACGGATCGTGGCGGAGCCGCGCTTCCGCCGCCGCCTCCGTCTCGACACGTTCGGTCATTACCCGCTCCATGCCGAGCAGATCCGGGCCTGGCGGCAGACGCATGCCCCCGACGACTGACACCCGGCGATCGGCGGTGTCTGCGCCACCCAGGGCGCGCTGGGATACCACCGCCACGGGCTCGGGTGCTCCTCCGTCTCCTCCGGTTTGGTCCGAAGCGTCAGATTCGCCATCCAGGACGGAAGTTTGGGGCCGGGTTAACATGGGCAAGAATGCCGTCGGAACCGTGGCGTTGACCCGAGGTAACCGCGTCCCGATAATGGCCAATCCGTGCCGCGTTTCGGTCAGGGGCAGGTGGCGTTGCCGGTCTTCCGATCGGGCCTGGATTGGTCCGGCGATGCCGGTGATCCGGCGAAACCGGGTTCACAGGCTTATCTGGTCTTCGCCGTCGCCCACATCGCGGAGGGCGATCTCGGCCGTCTCGACGCCGCACTGCGCGATGTGCGTCGCGCACGCGGACTGCCAGGCAACTACCCATTCAAATACAAGAAGGCGCGACCGGACATCCGCCAGACGTTCTTTGCCGCCCTTGGTGACATCCCCTGCTTAGCCCACATCCTCATCGTTGACAAGCGCCTGTGGACTCCCTCGTATCTTCGCTCAACCAGGGGAACGGATCGTATCAATCATGCGATGGTCGAGTTGATTCGCGGATGCAGCCACGAATTCATCGGTGGGCAGGTGTTGTTGATCGACGGGGCGCGGGATGAACTGCCGACACTCCGCATGGCCCGTCAAGCGCTGAGTCGAGCGATGAGCGAGCGTGGTGGCAATGCGTTCAAAAAAGTGAGAATGTGCAGTGACGAAGATCCCGACGGCAGCATTCTCCAGGTCGCCGACATGATCGCTGGCGTTCTCCGCGATCAGGGCTTGAACAGTCCGTTGCTCGATCGACTGCGCGACAGGCTGACGCTGGTCTAGCGGGCAATCAAAACCCCACGCCTGTTCCGGTCGGTTCCGGCCCGCGGCCTCCAGGTGGCCACGACTCCAGCGTGGGGAAATGCATCGCATTTTTTCGTCGGCGAATTGGAGCCAATTCGCCGACCATTTGCATGCTAATCCCAAAGGGAATCCATGTCAACGTCTGCGTAGGGTCGTCCGAGCGGTGCTCTGCGCACCGCCGGTCCTTGGTCGGTGCAGTTTCTCCAACGGCGAGGAGTCGACGACGCTGGCCGCGCCCGGCCCGTCTCTGCCTTGCCGAACGTCCGCGATACCCGAGCCTTAGAACCGATCCACCGGATAGATGAACGGCGCCCGCCGAGGAAACAGCACCCGCAACAGCCCCTCGGCCACCGGATCGAGCGCAACCGGCAGCCGTGCCAGCAGATCGTCGGTCTCGAACGCCCCCAGGCACAGCCTGGCTAGCGTTCCCTGCGGCAACTCGATCACCAACCGGTCGTCGCCCGTGCCGTCCCCGACCGTCACCCCCTCCGGCGCAACCGTCATCGCGGCCTCGCCCAACTCGCTCCTCAACACCACCTCACCCCAAAACCCGAGGCGCGCGGCAGCGATCCGTGCCGAGAACTCCGGCCGCATCTGCACCACCAGTCGCCCCACGTCGAGCACCCGCCCCATGAAATCGCCGGCGCGCGTGTATTCGGCCAGGAAGCTGCCGCCCTCGTACGCCGCGGCATTCGCCACCGGACCTGCCGGCGGCATCGCCATCCGCACCGTCGAATGGTCGCGCCGCGTTTCGGCCGCCCACTGCCGGCACACCGCCAGCACCGCCTCGGCCGCGATCGGATCGCTCGCCATCACTTCCGCGACGTGGAACCCCCGCGGCTCTTCCTCGCGACGGACGCCCATCCACCAGTTCGGTTGCCCCAACCAGGCGTACGCCACGATCTCACCCGAGTCGCCGAGAACCACCCGGCACGCATCCTGCCCCGGTTCGCCGACGACCCTGCCGAGCTTTCCCCACGCCCGCTGCCCGATCTGCCTCGCCTTCGGACTGGCCTCCGCCAGCGCCAGCGTCTCCGCCGACTCGTCCCCACCGTCGTGTCGCATCAGCGCCCCGGTGGCCCGCCGCGTGTTGAGGTGGTAGAGCCGCATCACCGCCGCCAGGTCGTCGGGCGCAAGGGCACGCGCACTCCAGCCAGCCGGGAGCGCCGCCGTCGTGGTCGCCTGTTCCCAGAGCGGCAGCGTCACCGTGTATTCCGGCCCCACCGTGGTGAACCCGAACTTGTGGTAGAAGTCCTGGATCCCGAACAGCGTCGACAGCGCGGCGTTCCCCGCCCGCATCCTCGCCACCGCCGCCTCCATCAGCCGCCGCGAGTACCCCCGCTTCTGGTACGCCTCCTCGGTCTCCACCCCCCCGATCCCATCCATCCGCACGACCGCCTCCCCGATCCGCATCAGCATCGGGATGATCACCACCCGGCTGACCCGCGCGCCGTCGAGCTCGAGCCCCAACTCGCTCGCGCCATCCGGAAAATCGGCGGTGATGATGCGCGTACCGTCCAAATTGCCCTCACCCCCTACCCCCTCTCCCGCGGACCGGGAGAGGGGGAACGCGTGGTGCCGTAGTCTCCCCTCTCCCGCGGAGGGGCGGGTTGCCCCCTGGGCTGCGGCCCGGGGTGAGGGCTTTCACAAGAGCGCCCGCTCCGACTCCGCATCGAACAACCGCATGCCCCCCTCCCGTATCGCGAGCCGCACCCGTTGTCCCGCCGAGAGATCGCCGTTCTCCGCGAAGACGCCGAGCAACCTCCAGCCCCCCGACAACCCGAACGTCACCGTCGCCGGCAACAGGTTCATCGCCGGCGTTCCGATGAACCCCGCGACGAAGGCGGTCGCCGGTTTGTCCAGCAACTCTTCCGGCGTCCCGATCTGCTGCATCCTCCCCTTCGCCATCACCCCGATCCGATCGGCCATCGCCAGCGCCTCCCCCTGGTCGTGCGTGACGTAGAGACTCGGTTTCCGCTTGCGGTGGTAGATGTCCAAGATGCGGTGCCGCGTCTTGTCCCGCAATTTCGGGTCCAGGTTCGACAGCGGTTCGTCGTAATCGTCCCGCCGGCCGGCGTCTCCAACTCGCAGATCATCCGCAGGATCGTCGACTTCCCCTCGCCCGACGGCCCGAGCAGCACGAAGAACTCCCCCTCGGCCACCGCGAAACTCACGTCCGCGACGACGCGGTTGCCGCCGAGTTGCTTCTCAAGTCGCTGAACCCGAAGACCCGTCACCCGTCTCCTCCCGTGTCGTCGCGGCCACGGCAAGGTACCGCTCCGTCTGCAACAGCGCGACCACCACCGGCACGATCAGCACCCCGGTCGCCGGGATCGCCGCCGTCGCGCTGTACATCCCCATCACCACCCGCACCGACGTCGGTCACCCCGGAAACGCCGGCGCCAAAATCCCCGGCATCGACTGCACCGATCACGCCAGATTCACCACCCTCAACCGCTCGACGTTGTCCCGCACGATCGCAAACGGCCCCCACATCGGCCCCGCGCCTCCTCCCTCGTCCCGATGTCCCCGAAGAATGCCATGCCAACCTCGACCGCACCGGCAATCGTCCGTAGGGGCGGACCGCCGTGTCCGCCCTGCCACGATTGCGCGTGCGTACGAGGGCGGACAACGCCCAGGGGGCACCCGGTCCGCCCCTACCGCTTCTCCGCCACCAACCCGTACATCAGCGGCAGGTTCGGCATTTCCGCCGGTTGCACCATCCGCTTCCCCGGCAACTCCTGCATCCGGTCGAACAACCTTGCCCCGTTCATGTACGGATATTCGCGGAGCGCGGTAATGACGAGCCCACCGTCGAGCAGCGCCGTCGCCACCTCGCCGATGCCCCATTGAAACTCGTTGTCCCGGTGCGGATTCACGAAGTCTTCGACCCCCGCCAGATACCCCGACGGCGCCAGCGCCCCGCCCGAGAAGGCGACATAATCGCCGACGCCGTGCTCGTACACGAACGGCTCACCCGCCGCGAAGTAGGGGTACTTCCACGACCAACCCATAGGCATCAAGCTAAGCCGCCGAGGGCGGGATCGGTGAGGAGTTGGGGGAGGCTGGGACGGTGTCGGCGTTTGGCGATACGGCAGCCGGCGGTCAGGCAGCGCCGGATCCGGGCGAGGGCGGCGACCAGGGCGCGGC
>DATBFX010000350.1:0-11823 GCA_036558305.1 Thermomicrobiales bacterium
CACCTACGAGTCGTTAGCCGGCGGAGTTCCCGCCATCCTCCCGGCCGACCGGGCGACGGTGACGATCGGTCGGATCGCGCTCACGCCGGGGGCGGCGGTGGCGCGCCACCGCGTCGCGAACGCCGAACTCGCCGTGGTCGAGTCGGGTAGCGTCGCGTTGACCGTGACGGACGGCCACGCCTGGGAACGGGAGGCACCCGACGCATCCATCAACCAAATGGCCGACTCACCCCTTCCCTCCGGCGCCGGCATCGCACTCGATGCCGGCGCCACGGTGGCCTACCGCCCGGCCGGTAGCGAGCAGGTCACGATGCTGCTGATCGCCATCGGCCCGGTCGCCCGGTTGTGACCTACCGGCCGCCACCCCGATCCGGTGATCCAACGCCCAATCGCTTCCGTACCAGCATCAGGATCCGGGGAAGGCACGACCACCGGGGAGCGGCGGCGACGGCCACCGCCCCCGTCTCGGGTCTCGCACGCGGTCCGCGCGCAACGGGAGTCCGGAATCCCCTCGACCGTGCGGGCGCTCGCCACCACTCCGGTGAACCGATCACCACACCCGTCCCGGACGGGGACGACCACGGGATGAGGAAAGGAGATCCTCCCTCATGCGCAGCAGCAAACGGTCGTTCGCGGCGCTCGCGGCGCTGGTTGCCGCCTTGATCGCGGTCTCGTCGCTCTTCAACATCGCGGCGAAACCGAGTCTGGCCTCCAGCCACCGTGAAGCGCCACTCATCAGCCAGGATCCGACGGCCGACGCCACGGATCTCTACGCCTTCGTCAGCCCCGACGCGCCGGACACGGTCACGCTCATCGCCAACTACTACCCCGGCGAAGATCCGGCCGGCGGCCCCAACTTCTACCGCTTCGGCGACGACGTGGCCTACGACATCAACGTCGATAACAACGGCGATGCCGTTGCCGACATCACCTACCGCTTCAACTTTACCACCACCACCAAGAACCCCAACGTGCCCCTCTACAACATCGGCCCGATCGATTCGCTCGACAGCGACAACTGGAACGTCGTCCAGCGCTACACGATCACCAAGATCACGCCCGACGGTTCCGACCAACTCAACTTCGAGGGCGTCGTGCCCCCGGTCAACATCGGTCCGAAGTCGACCCCGAATTACGACGACCTCGCCAACGCCGCCATCGGCGAAGTGGACGGCATGAAGGTCTTCGCCGGCCAACGCGACGATCCCTTCTGGGTCGACCTCGGCGGCGTCTTCGACCTCCTGACCATCCGCACCCCACCCGGTGACCAGGGCGGCGGTCTCGACGACCTCCAGGGCCTCAACGTCCAGTCGATCGTCCTCCAGGTGCCGATCACGGACCTGACCGCGACCGGCAAGGCCCCGACCGGCGCCGACGACACCAACGCCATCATCGGCGTCTGGACGACGGCCAGCCGCTTCGGGACCACGGTCATCAACGACGACGGCACCCGCCAGGGCACCGGCGATCTGGTCCAGGTGTCCCGCCTCGGCATGCCGCTGGTCAACGAAGTCGTCGTTCCCATCGGCGCCAAGGACCTCTTCAACGCTTCGCAGCCGAAGGACGATGCCCAGTTCGGCGACGGTGTTCTCCATCCGGTCCTGCCCGGCGTCCTCGCCTCGATCTACGGGATCACGGTCCCGCCGGCCGATGCCGACCGCACCGACCTCGCGACGGTCTTCCTGACCGGTATCCCCGGTCTCAACCAACCGAAGAACGTCAAGGCGTCCGAGATGCTCCGCCTCAACATGGCGATCCCGCCGGCGAAGAGCCCGAACCCCTACGGCGTCGTCGCCGGTGACAACGCCGGCTTCCCGAACGGCCGCCGCCTCGGCGACGAAGTGGTCGACGTCGAACTCCGCGCGGTCGCCGGCATCCTCTTCTGCGCCAAGGGCATCGGCAACCCCGACGCCTGCCCGGACGGCGACGTCTACAACGTGGCTCCCAACAACCAGCTCGGCGGCGGTGTCCACGGCAACGATGTCGCCTTCCTCGACGTTTTCCCGTACATCGCGCCGCCCCATCAGGGCTTCGAGCACCGGCACCACGCCAAGTCGACCCCGGCCAAGAAGGACCGGATCACCCCCGGCGCCTCCGCGGGTGGCAACGGCACCCCCGTGGCCGGTGAGAACGAAGTGGTCGTCCAGCTCGACGAGCTCAACGACTCCGGCGTCTCCGGCACCGCCACCCTGACCGCCGTCGGCGACAACCAGACCCGGGTCGTCATCGACGTCCAGGGGGCGACCGGCGACCACCCGGCCCACATCCACACCGGCACCTGCGACGACCTCAACCCGAACCCGCTCTTCCCGCTCAACAACGTCGACAAGAACGGCAAGAGCGACACCACCGTCGACGTCGGTCTGACCGAACTGACCGGTGGCGGATTCGCCATCAACCTCCACAAGTCGCAGCAGGAAATCGGCGTCTACACCGCCTGCGGCAACATCGGCGGTTAGTCGTACGACCCTCACCCCCTGCCCCCTCTCCCGGTGTGCGGGAGAGGGGAACCGCGCTCATCGGCGCGCTCCCCTCCCCCTAGGTAGGGGGAGGGGTCGGGGGTGGGGGCCCTACCGTCTATCGGCTATCCAGGAGAGGATCCGATGCGGAACAGTCACCCCAAACGACTCGCGCTGGCCGCGCTCGCCGCCGTCATCCTGCTCACCGGGGCGCTCAACGTCCGCTCGGTGATCGGCGGTTCCGACAACCGGCAATGGGAGTCCGACCCCTCGGCGCCCTCGGCAACCGACCAACTCGTCGGCAACCCGGTTCGCGTCCCGACCGAACTCGACGACCAGATCGTCGCTCTCCAGGACACCCTGCGCGTCCACCCCGACAACGGCGACGCCGCCTCCCTCCTCGGATTCGCCTACCTCCAGAAAGTCCGCGAAACCGGCGATCCCAGCTACTACCCGAAAGCCGAACAACTCTTCGCCCACGCCCTCGACCGTAACCAGCAGGACCTCAACGCCCTCGTCGGTCTCGGCACCCTCGCCCTCGCCCGTCACGACTTCGCCGGGGCCCTCGACTGGGGTCAGCGCGCCGCCACCCTCAACCCCTACCACGCCCCCGCCTACGGCGTAATCGGCGACGCCCAGATCGAACTCGGCCGCTACGACGACGCGGTCTCCACCTTCCAAAAGATGATCGACCTCCGCCCCGACCTGACCTCCTACTCCCGCGTTTCCTACGCCCGCGAACTCTACGGCGACGTCCCCGGCGCCATCGACGCCATGCAGCGCGCCGCGACGGCCGGCGCCGGCCGGGCGGAAAACGTCGCCTGGACCCAGGCCCAACTCGGCAACCTCTCTTTCAATGAAGGCAACCTCGACGCCGCCGAGACCCAGTACAACGCCTCGCTCCTCACCCTCGACGGGTACGTCTACGGTCTCGCCGGTCTCGCCAAAGTCGCCGCCGCCCGCGGCGATCTCCCCACCGCCACCACCCTCTATACGCAGGCGATCCAGACGATGCCGCTCCCCGAATTCGTGATCGCCCTCGGCGACGTCTACACCGCCGCCGGCCAACCCGACGCCGCCGCCAAGCAATACGCCCTCGTCGACGCCATGGAGCAGCTCTACCGGCAGAACGGCGTCGACACCGACGTCGAGATGGCCCTGTTCGACACCGACCACGACCGCACCCTCGACCAGGCGCTGAAGCACGCCCGGGCCGGCTACGAGAAACGTCCTAGCATCCGCGCCGCCGACGTCCTCGCCTGGACCCTCTACAAGACCGGCAACGCCGCCGACGCCGAGCAATACAGCCAGCAAGCGCTCCACCTCGGCACGAAAGACGCCCTCCTCCTCTTCCACGCCGGCATGATCGAATCCGCCCTCGGCCACCGCGACACCGCCATCGCCAATCTTCAGCAGGCCCTCGCCATCAACCCCCACTTCTCGATCCTCTACTCAACCCAGGCACAGACCGAACTCAGCCGCCTTCAGGCCGCCGGCTAACCCGAACCACGAGACGGAGACGACCACGATGATCCGCTTCAACAGGAATGCCAGTGGCAACGTTGGTGTAGGGGAGGGCCCTGTGCCCTCCCGCGACCTGCCTGCGAGCCGCCTCCGGATGGGCAACACGCCTCACAGGGTGAAACGCGGTTCGGGCGGTCGCGGGAGGGCCCTGTGCCCTCCCCTACGCCGGCTGGTCGCGGTGCTGGCTATTATCGTCGCGGTCCTCGCCTCAACCCTCCGCACCCACTCCGCGTCCGCCCATCCGCTCGGCAACTTTACGATCAACCAATATGCCCGCATCGAAGCGACCACCGATGGCCTGCGACTCGTCTACGTCCTCGACATGGCCGAGATTCCCGCCTTCCAGGAGATCCAAACCATCGACACCGACGGCGACGGCAATATCTCGGTCACGGAAAACGAAACCTACCTTGCGACGACGCTGCCCGAGATCACCCGCCAACTCCACCTCGCCGTAGACGGCCAGGACCTGCCGCTCACGGTCGATCAACAGGATCTGACTTTCCCCGAGGGCCAGGCCGGTCTGAAACTCCTGCGATTGCGTACCGTATTCGTTGCGGCCACCCCGGCCCTCGGCACGATCTCACCGCTCAACGTCACCTATCGCACCGATTTCGACGCCGACCGCATCGGTTGGAAGGAGATCGTCGTCACCCACGGCGCCGGCATCGCCCTCGACGCCGCCGGCGTTGCGACGACCGACACCAGCGACGAACTCCGCGCCTATCCCCAGGACATGCTCAAGAGTCCGCTCGACCAAACCGAAGCCAGTTTCGGACTCACCATCCAACCCGGTGCTCCCGCCGCTCCCGAGTTCGCCCGCTTCGCCGCCGGTGAACCGGAGGCCACCACCGGCGCCCGCCCGAACGGCGGTTCCACCGGTGCCCACTTCGCCGCGCTCCTCAACGGCAACGATCTCACGAAGACCGGCATCGTCCTCGCCCTCCTCCTCGCGGCCGTTTGGGGCTCTCTTCACGCCCTCTCACCCGGCCACGGCAAAACGGTCGTCGGCGCCTACCTCGTCGGTTCCCGCGGCACCCCCCGCCACGCCGTCTTCCTCGGTCTGACCGTCACCGTCACCCACACCGCCGGCGTCCTCGCCCTCGGCATGATCACCCTCTTCGCCTCCCACTACGTCGTCCCCGAACGCCTCTACCCTTGGATGAGCGTCGCCTCCGGTCTGATGGTCATCGCCATGGGTCTCTTCACCCTCCGCCAACGCCTTCGCGGCCAACCCGCCTTCGGTCATCACCACCACGGCCATTCACACGACCACAGCCACGACCACCCCCACGACCACAGCCACGACCACCCCCACGATCATGATCACGACCACGACCACGAGCATCATCACCACTCGAAGCTCGAAGCTCGAAGCTCGATCCTCGTCCACACCCACGGCGGTAGCACCCATTCGCACCTCCCGCCCGGAACGAACGGGACGCGGGTGACGTGGCGCACGCTGCTGGCGCTGGGAGTCTCGGGCGGCCTGATCCCCTGCCCCTCGGCGCTGGTCGTCCTACTCGGCTCGATCGCCCTCGGTCGGGTCGGTTTCGGCCTCGCCCTCGTCGTCGCCTTCAGCCTCGGCCTTGCCGCCACCCTGACCAGCCTCGGTCTCGTTTTCCTCTACGCCGGCCGCTTCCTCGAACGCCGCGTCCGCCCCACCGGCCGCACCCTGTTCTTCCTTCGCTATGCCCCAGCCCTCGGCTCAATCGCCCTCACCCTTGCCGGCGTCGCCATTATCGTCCGCGCCCTGGAGCAAACGGGATTCCGGTAGTGCGAGTGTTCAGGAGGCGGCGCGGAGCTTCGCGTCCGCTGAATCAGGCGGGGGCCGCGCGTTGATCGAGGGAGCTTGCCTTTTCGGAGGGTACGACGCCTCAGGCCGCGAAGTCGTCGTGCGGATCGGGCTCCGGCGTCTCGCCGGTCGGCGGGGCGGCGACGCGACCGAGGGGGAGCCAGAAACTGGCGCGTGTCCAAACCGGCGGCAGGAACAGTAGGCGCGACGGCTGCTTCGGCGTCGGTTCGGCGACGCGCCGGATGCGGTAGCAGGTCGGCGATTTGTCCCGGTCGCGTTCGCCCATCGGCTCGAGCGTGCGCACCTTCGGGAGCCCGTTGCCTTCGCCGTTCCCGTCGCCCATTGTGTCGTCTCCGCTCCGTCGTCTGATCCCTGTCCGGACGGGTCCCGTTCGGACCAGCCCGATCGTAAGACGAGGCCGCCGATCGGACCATGACCATTGGGACCCAATCGAACCGCGGGACGATCTTCCCGTGCTCCGGGTGAACGGTCCTGGTCGCTCGTACCTTGGTCGCCGGACGCCGGCGGTACGGTCGACAGACGTCCGGCAGATACCGCGGCGTTCCCCCATCGGCACTCGTGCGAAATGCACATGACGAGCGCGTGTTCTCCCGCAATCTGCACGATGACGAACTCGGCAGTGCGGCGTAAGGTTTCCCGTCGGGATTCCGATCGGCGGGGAAAACCGGGCGGGTCGCACCACCGGCGCCCCGAATCGCCGGTGCGGCTCGGGCGTGGTCCGTTGCCGCGCCTGGGTTTCGTGCTGCTGCCACAACCGCGTGCCGGTTGGGCGGCAGGTAGTGTGACGTGAAGAAGGGAAGGACCATGGCGAAATCGCCGGCTGACGTCTTGAAGATGGCCAAGCAGGCCGGGGTCCAGATCGTCGACTTCCGGTTCATCGATCTGTTCGGGACCTGGCAGCACAGCTCGAACAGCATCAACGACGTCGACGAGGGCACGTTCTCCGACGGCGTCGGTTTCGACGGCTCCTCGATCCGCGGTTTCCAGGCGATCAACGAGTCCGACATGCTCCTGATGCCGGACCCCGACACCGCCGTCGTCGATCCCTTCCTCTCGGTCCCAACCCTGGCGATCCTCTGCGACGTCTACGATCCGGTCAGCGGCGCCCGCTATACCCGCGACTCCCGCGGCGTCGCCCAACGCGCCGAGGCCTATCTGAAATCGTCCGGCTATGGCGACGTCGCCTACTTCGGCCCGGAACCGGAATTCTTCGTCTTCGACAACGTCCGCTACGACTCCAACAACTACAGCTCCTTCTACGAGGTCGACTCCTCCGAGGGCTTCTGGAATACCGGCGCCAACGACGGCCCCAACCTCGGCTACAAGATCCGCCCCAAGAGCGGCTACTTCCCGGTCCCGCCCCACGACACCCTGATGGACATCCGCTCCGAGATGCTGGTCACGATGGAGTCGCTCGGCATCCCGGTCGAAGTCCATCACCACGAGGTCGGCACCGCCGGTCAATGCGAGATCGACATGCGCTTCGGTCCGCTCTCCCAGATGGCCGACAACGTCCAGACCTACAAGTACGTCATCCGCAACGTCGCCCGCAAGCACGGCAAGGTCGCCACCTTCATGCCGAAACCGATCTTCGCCGACAACGGTTCCGGCATGCACGTCCACCAGTCGATCTGGAAGGGCGGCAAGAACCAGATGTTCAACAAGGACGGCTACGCCGGTCTGAGCGACTTCGCCAGGTACTACATCGGCGGTCTGCTCCGGCACGGTCCGGCCCTCCTCGCCCTCGCCGCGCCGACCGTCAACTCCTACCGCCGCCTCGTCCCCGGTTTCGAGGCCCCGGTCAACCTCGTCTACTCGCAGCGCAACCGCTCCGCCGCCGTCCGCATCCCGGTCTACTCCAAGAGCGAGAAGGCCAAACGGATCGAGTTCCGCTGCCCGGACACCGCCGCCAACCCGTACCTCTGCTTCTCCGCCCTCCTGATGGCCGGTCTCGACGGCGTCAAGAACAAGATCGACCCGGGCGAGCCGGCCGACTTCGACCTCTACGAGGCGAGCGCCGAGGAGTTGGCCCGCATCAAGAGCACGCCCGGCTCCCTCGGCGAAGTCCTCTGCGCGCTCGAAGCCGACCACGCCTTCCTGCTCGAAGGCGGCGTCTTCACCGAGGACCTGATCGACACCTGGATCTCCTACAAGCGCACCAACGAACTCGCCCCGATCAACCTGCGCCCGACGCCGTACGAGTTCTACCTCTACTTCGACGTGTAACGAGCCGGTCGCCAGTAGCCGATAGCCGATAGCAGCGGGACCGTTGCGCGGGTATCACAACGAGGCGTGGACCGGCACCGGTCGGTCCGCGCCTCACTGTCTTTTCGGTACGCCGCTTGCGGCACATCGTCGTATTGCGCGCGTTGTGTAGGGGAGTGCCCCGTGCCCTCCCGGCCGGTGAAGGCGTCGTCGCCTCCGGTCGCAACGCCGCGACAGACGAACAACGGGAGGGCACGGAGCCCTCCCCTACCTCGCCCGGTGGCGCCCTCCACACGGGCGGCGAAGGGGGACAACAACCATCATGGCCACGACCGACAAACTCCGCGAAGCCATCCTCGGCCCCGCACCGACCAAGGACCAGATCCTCGCTCGCGTCGACGACGAGGGCATCCAGTTCGTCAACCTCCAATTCACCGACGTCATGGGCATCGTCAAGAGCGTCACCATCCCCGCCGGTGTCTTCGGCCACGTCATCGACGGCGGGCAGTGGATCGACGGCTCCTCCATCGCCGGGTTCACCCGCATCGCCGAATCCGACATGTACCTCATCCCCGACCTCAGCACCTTCGCCGTCGTCCCCTGGGAGCGCGACCCCTACCCGACCGCCCGCTGCGTCTGCTGGGTCTTCAACCCCAACGGCGATCCGTTCCCCGGCGATCCCCGCGCCGTCCTCTACCGCCAGCTCGAACGGCTGGCCGAACGCGGGTACCTCTACAAAACCGGCCCCGAGCTCGAGTTCTTCCTCTTTTCCAAAACCGGCGACCAGATCGACCCCCTTCCCCACGACCGCGGCAGCTACTTCGACCTCTCGACCGACCTCGCCAGCACCGTCCGCAAGGACATGGTGATCGCCCTCGAACAGATGGGGATCGACGTCGAAGCCAGCCACCACGAGGTCGCGATCGGCCAGCACGAGATCGACTTCGAATACGGCGACGCCATCGCCACCGCCGACCGCGCCGTCACTTTCAAGTACGTCCTCAAGGCGATCGCCCAGAAACATGGGCTCCACGCCACCTTTATGCCCAAACCGTTAGAAGGGATCAACGGCAGCGGCATGCACGTCCACCAGAGTTTCGCCGCCATCGCCGACGGCAGCAACGCCTTCGTCGACGCCTCCGACCCCTACGGTCTCTCTGCCATCGCCAAGCAATTCATCGCCGGTCAGCTCCACCACGCCCGCGGTCTCTGCGCCGTCATCGCCCCCCTGGTGAACTCCTACCGCCGTCTCGTCCCCGGTTTCGAGGCACCGGTCTACGTCTCCTGGGCCCGCACCAACCGCTCCGCCCTCGTCCGCGTCCCCGCCATCCGCGGCGGCCACACCGCGGCCACCCGGATCGAGCTCCGCTGCCCCGACCCCTCCTGCAATCCCTACATCGCCTTCGCCGCGATGCTCGCCGCCGGTCTCGACGGCATCGACCGCGACCTGCCACTCCCCGAACCGGTCGAGGAAAACCTCTACCACTTCTCCGACGACGACCTCAAGCGCCGCAACATCCCCACCCTCCCTGCCACCCTCGGCGAAGCCACCGACGAGATGGAGCGCGACGACGTCGTCCGCGCCGCCCTCGGCGACCACGTCTTCGAGCGCCTGATCGAGGCGCAACGCAGCGAATGGAGCGACTTCCGCCGCCACGTCTCCGCCTGGGAGCGGGAGCGGTACTTGGAGGTGTACTAGCTTCGAAGGGAATTCGCTGGAGCTGGGCCGAAGGCCAGGCGCAGCAAACCTCCTGCTACGCCGGACATCGGCCAAGTAAATTCGCGGCACCGAGCCTGACAGGTAGTCCGCCCGTCCCGAATATGGCGCGATCGCGGGTTTCATCGTTCGAACGTCAAAGAGTCTGGTTCGGCATGGAGCCGACGGGACCCGCACGCGCGCTCCCACAGGTGACCGCAAGGTCGCCTTCGTGCTGCGCCGAACGGTTCGGCGGTGGGGACGGCGGGTACGCTCCGGGTTCTGATAACCGGGGACCATCCGGGACGAGATAGGCGCTGCCCAGGCCCGCACGCTCGCCCCGTGTGCCGCTTGAAAGAGATAATAGAACGTATTATCTCTTGCGTCAAGACCGGACTCACCAATCCGAGTCCGGTCCTCTTGGGCAGCAGACGATGGTCGACGTTCGGCCCGTCTCAGCCCTCGCGGTATCACATGAGCCGCCGGAATGAAAGATATGGGATCTGCGCCACGGCCGCTTCAGCCCGACGCATATTGCACTCGTGCAGTGGGCATCAGGCGGGACTAAATTATCCGCATAACATTAGCCTTGCCCAGGGTCTTCCATTCTGATCTTGCCTATGGTATATACTTCATCATGGCACGACAGAGATTCAAATCAATCTACTTTACAGATTATCCCGCAGAGGAGCCGACCGGACGTCATGTCAAGGTAGCGTTCGGTGTCGACGACGACGATCTCTTCGAACAGACGCGCCTCCTGTCCGGTCAAGACCTCAGAGAACTGCTTGGATTCGACACGTTTGTGGCGCTACGCAATGCGGCTCATGCGCAAGGTGACACGATCAACGGCTATTGTCTCGGGCGATTACGCGAGCAGCTCGCGCTCGACCTTCAGTATCGCACTGATGGCGATACACCTAGTGTCTGTCAACCTGTTCATCTCACCGGCCTTCAAGCCACGTTCAAAGGCGGTGCGGCCGAACCGATGCACCTTTGGTACCCCTATCTTGAGGGCTACTCGCCGCAGTTCGTCAGCAGCGTGCTAGACCGCTACGCTCCAAAGGCACGGGTGGTATTGGATCCCTTCTCGGGCACAGGGACGACCCCGCTTACCGTAGCGCGCCGGGGAGCGGTCTGCTATTTCTCAGAAGTCAATCCGCTGCTCCAGTTGCTAACAGAGGTGAAGGTTGACGCACTCCGCCCTCCACGGAAGGAGCGTACTTGTCTGAGCGATGAACTGGAGCGCATCGCTGCTGCACTCCCTGATGCTCTCGATCGATTCCTGCCCTCACTTGACTTGACCCACGCCTACCAATCGACTTTCGGAACGAGTGTATTTTTCGATGAGACCACATTTGATCGTGTGTTACGGTGTCGAGCATTCCTGGATGACATGGCTTGTCGCCAGCCATTAGTCGCGCGACTCGTTGAAGTCGCGGTGTTGGCGAGCTTAGTGCCGAGCTCTCTGCTTACGCGGGCTGGCGACCTCAGATACAAGACGCCTTCAGAACTTGCACGGGAACGGGTTGAGTTTGTGACAACGGTCGAACAGCAGCTTCAACTCATGGCCGGTGATCTGAGACGCCTAACCGGAGTTCGGCTGGCTCACAAGCCACTCCTGCTCGCCGAGGATGCTAAGCGACTTCGCCGTTTACCCATGCTGAACGTGGACGCGGTGGTAACTAGTCCGCCGTATCTCAATGGGACAAACTATTTCAGAAATACCAAACTAGAACTCTGGTTTCTCAGATGCTTACGCGATCAAGGCGACCTGGCATCATTTCGGACGAAGTCGGTTACAGCGGGCATTAATGACGTGTCACGGCGACGCGAAGTTCGTGACGGTCATCCCTCTGTTCGTGTAATCGTCCAGGAACTCTCTACAAACGCCTACGACGCTCGCATCCCGAAGATGGTGCACAGCTATTTTCAGGACATGTCTTTGGTCTTCGAGGGGCTGGCCAGTCATGTCACCCCAGGCGCCACGGTTGCGATCGACATCGGAGATTCCGCCTACGGAGGGATTCGCGTTCCTACCGACCGATTGCTCACCGAACTTCTGGAGGAGCGCGACTTCGAGCTTGTCGATGAAGTCGTGCTGCGCCGTCGCTTATCCCGCG
>DATBFX010000351.1:0-10211 GCA_036558305.1 Thermomicrobiales bacterium
GCCGATGGTCGCGTCGGCGATGGCCAGCGCCGTTCCCGACCGGCCGACCGCGGTGCCGACGATGATCGAGTTGCCCATCGATGCAAGGGGTCTGGAGAGGCCGGCGGTCATCTACCCGACGGTCGTTCCCGGTCTGGCACCCGGCGCGGCCGGCAGCGAGCCGAAACCGGCGACACCGCGATGACCACGCCCGACAGCACGGCCGGCACCCGGCCAACCGACGCCGGTCGTCGTGGATACCGCAACTGGGAAGGAACTCCCAGACCTTTTGCCTGCCGGTGGCTGACTCGCCATCGTATACTCGCGTGCGCCGTTGGCAACGCTCGATTGCTGGCCGCGTCGGGCATTTGCCTCCCTGGACCGCTGAGTACGAGAGTCGATTGGTGAATCGAGACCGCACGCCACGCAGGCCGCCCGCCTCGGCCTTTGCCAATCCAGCGACGGGATTGCCCGAGGTGAGCGCGTCCGGTGAGGCGGCGCTCAACGCCGTCACATTGCCCCGCCCCTCTGCGAGACCGGGTCTCCGTGTTCGCCCCGAATCCGCGCCTCCGGCAGTGGCCCAGGAGTCGCCAGGTGGTCCGATCGCGCGCCCCCTCGCACGCGCCCAGTCAACGGTCCGCGGTCTGACGATCGAGCAGTCCCTCTACATCCTGTTCCTCGTCCTGGCCGTCCTCTCCAGGTTTTGGAACCTCGGCGCCAAGGCGCTCCACCACGACGAGAGCCTGCACGCCTACTTTTCGTGGATCTACGAGACCGGCGGCGGCTACCGGCACGATCCGCTGATGCACGGGCCGTTTCTCTTCCACGTCGAGGCGCTCGTCTTTTTCCTCTTCGGCGACTCCGATGCCTCGAGTCGCTACGCCCCGGCATTCTTCGGCGTGATCATGGTCGGGCTCCCCTACCTCCTGCGGGGTCCGCGCCACCTCGGGCGGTGGGGTGCGCTTGCCGCGTCGTTTCTCATCCTGATCTCGCCGGCAATCCTCTACCAGAGCCGGTACATCCGGCACGACATCTTCACCATCACCGGTACCCTCCTCCTTTTCACCTGCATCGTCCGCTATCTGGAGAAAGCGGAGCGACGCTGGCTGATTTGGGGCGGTATCGCGGCCGGGATTCTGGTCACCAACCACGAGATCGTCTTCGCCATCTTCGCGATCTGGGCGCTCTATCTCTACGGTGCCTTGATCTGGGGCCGGTTCCGCGCCTGGTTGCCCGAGCGCCGCGACGCTGCCTTCCGCCTGATCGCCGTCAATCTGGGGTTCACCTTCGCGGCGGTCGCCCTCTATCTCCTCGTCCCGTCCCACTACAAGGACGATCTGCTCGTGATCCCGTGGGAAAACCCGACGAAACAGCAGCAGATCGACTACTACCAGAAGGTCGCCACCAACCCGTTCGTCATCGCCATGGCGGCGCTGGCGATCGGTTACGTCGCCGCGATGTGGTACGTGCTGTCAAATGCCCGCGATCCTGCGCGAAGGGAAGAAGGCTGGCTGCCATCGCTGATCGGTGATCCGGAACCGGGGACGGTCGAGTACGGGCTGCGTCAGGTCTGGATCGACCGGACGGGTCTGGCAATCGGTCTCTTCATCACCGGCGTCATCTTCGTCGCGCTCTTCACCAGTCTCTTCACGAACCTCGACGGTCTGGTCACGTCGACCGTGGCCACGAACGGTACGCTCCTCTACTGGCTGGGACAGCACGACGTGCGGCGTGGCGATCAACCCTGGTTCTACTTCCTGCTGCTGATGCCCCAGTACGAATTCATCGCCGTCGCCCTGGGTACCGCCATGGCCGGGCTCACCTGCTGGCGGGCGTTGGGTGCCGCGCTCGGCCGGTGGTCCGGCGGCCGAAACCTCTTTTTCCGGCTGTTCATCACCGTCTGGCTGGCAGGCATATTCGTCGGTCTCTCGCTGGCCGGCGAGAAGATGCCCTGGCTGGTCGTGCACATCTCGCTCCCCGCCACCCTCCTTGCCGCGGCCTTGATCGGCGGTCTGATCGAGCGGGCCATCGCCGCGGTCCGCGTCCGTCGCGCCGACCCGTCGCGGTCGCTCATGTTCTGGCCCGAATGGGGACTCCTGGCCGCGCTCCTGCTGACGGGGGCCTGCTGGCTGGCGCTGGCCGGTCGTCTCACGGTCGGCCAGTTCGTGGCGGACAGCACCGCCAATCGGGGCGGTTGGCGCCGGACGCTGACGTCCTACGACACACAGCATTGGTGGCTACTGGCGATCCCGCCGGCGATCGCAATCATCTTGCTCGCGGCGAACTACGCCTGGCGCGGACCGCGACGGACGGGACTCACCGCGCTCGCCGCCATCACAATCGGCTTGGCGTTGTTGCAGATCCACACCGCCTGGCGGATGAACTACTACGAGGCCGACGTCCCCCGCGACATGCTGATCTACACCCAAACCTCGCCCGACGTCACCCGGCTGATGAGCGAGATCGACAGACTCTCCGAAGAGACGACCGGCGGCAAAGATCTCAAGATCTGGTACGACAGCGGCGTCTCCTGGCCGATGCAGTGGTACCTGCGCGATTACCCGAACAAAGAGTTCAAGGGCACCGCCGCCTCGACCGTTCCCGACGACGTGCCGATCGTGATCGTCTCCAACGACTACGAACGCGGGTTCAAAGACGCGCTCTCGGGCTACACGCCGCAGGAGTACGTGCTTCGCTGGTGGTTCCCCGAGGAGACCTACCGCGACTTCGCGATCGCACCCGAGCTCGATCCCGGCCGTAGCGCCTGGAAGTCGAGTAAGCAGCCGCACGGTCCGTTCGACATCGTCAAATCGGTCGGCGACAGCCTCGGACACGAACTCACCCCCGAGGGGCAACTCCGCCTCTACCGCCTGCTGATGTACCGCGATCTCGATTGGCCAAACGGTCAATACAACTTCAAGGTCTACGTCCGAAACGACTTGCTGCCGTACTTCAACAGCATCCGATATGGCGAATAGCCGTCAGCCGTCAGCGAACGACGAGTTCGAACCGCGGGACGGCGACGACCGCAGGTTGACACCGACGGCTGACGGCTGACGGCTGACGGCTGAGGGCTCAAATGGCCGACACCACGTACGACGAGGCACCCCCTTCGGTACTCGACCGGACGATCGACTTGACCAGGATCGGTTGGATGACGATCGGTGCGGTCGTCGTGATCGCGGTCGGTGTCGCGTTGCGGTTCGCCCAGTTGGACGCGCTCGCCCTGTCTCCCGTCGAGGGCCGGCGGGCGTTCCAGGCGTATTCGTTCTTTCGCGGGTCCACCTCGGGTCCGGGACTGGAACTGCCCGACACCAGTCCGGCGTTCTTGCTGCTGCAAAGCTTCGCGCTCTTCCTGTTCGGGGCGACGGACGTCGTGGCCAGGGTCGTGCCCGCCTTGCTCGGTTCCGGCATCGTTGTGCTCGCCTGGATGATGGGACCGTTTGTCGGCCGGGCGCGCGCGCTCGGGATGGCGGCGCTGGCCGCGGTCTCGCCGACGCTGCTCTACGCCTCCCGCACCGCGGACGTCGAGATCGCGGTCGCGTTTTTCTCGCTCCTGCTTGTCGTCGCGGTTCTGCGCGTCGGTCGGGAAGGCGCGACCGTCGACGCGCGACGCTGTTGGGCCCTCGTCGCCGGTGTGGCGCTGGCGGCGGCGTTCGCCTCCGGGCCCAGCTCGCTCTCCGTGCTCGTCGCGCTTGCCGTGGGGGCGGTCTCGGGTCTCGCCGTCGAAACCGGGCGGGATGGGGCGCTCCGGCGCTCCTTTGCCGCCTTTTCGACGACGCCATACGCGCTCGTGTTCGCCGTGGGTGGGTTCGTCGTCACGCTGATCGTCCTCTTTTCGCGCCTGTTCAGCGATCTGACCGCGCTGGCCGGCATCGGCAGCACGGTGGCCGATTGGGGCCGCTTGCTCGGCACCGCCACGACCACGACGCCGACGCAGTTTTTCCTCCTCGCCATCCTGCTTTACGAACCGCTCGCGATCGTCTTCTCGATCGTCGCCGCGACGCGCGGCGTGAGCGACCGGCCCGGCGCCTTATCCTGGCCGTTTTTCGTCGGTTGGTTCACCGCGGCGCTCCTCCTGTTCAGCTTCAGTTCGGGGCGGGCACCGGAGATGACCATCCACGTGGCGCTCCCACTCGTCCTCCTCGGCGGTGCGGGGTTGGGCGATCTCGCCTCCTCGCTCGACTTCGGTCCGGCCACCCGCAACCATTCGCTCACCCTCTTTGCCTCGCTGGTCGGACTCGTCGTCGCCGCCGTCGCCTTCGTCGTGCTCGTCCAGCGGACCGATACGGCCGCGGACAAGAGTCGGGCGGTTTCTCAGGCAATCGCCATCGCCGTCCTCGCCGTCGCGCCGCTCGCGTATGCCGTCTACTCGCTGTCTCGCGCCGAGATCGCGGCCGGTACGGGTCGCCAGGTCGGAATGATCGCTCTCGCCGTCGTCGCGTTCTTTCTGGGCGCCTACACGATTCGCTCGACCATCCTGCTGAGTTTCTTCAACGCCGGCGAAGGGATCGAGTTGCTGGCGCAGCGGACCTCGACCCCTGCCGTCAGCGGTCTCGTCACCCGCATCGAGAAACTCTCGCGCGACGCGACGGTGACCGACGTTTCGCCGCGAGACCCGACCGGGGGGCACGGTCTGACCATCGCCCTCGACCGCCGCGTACAGTATCCCCTGCGCTGGTACCTGCGCGACTTCCCCGACGCCCAGGTCGTCGCCCCCGGCCAGGCGCCCGGCACGCAGTCGCAGATCGTGGTCGCACCCGACGACGCCGGGATGGCGGAAGCCGGGTACACCCCACAGACGTACCCGACCCTCAATCGGGTGCCGGCCGCCTACCTGGCGCCCGACATCGGGACCGTCCTCAAAGACATCGTCGTCCCCAGCCACTGGTCGAACGGGATCGACTTCCTGATTCTGCGCGACCTCGCGGTCAAGGCGCCGCCCGAAACGATCGCGGTCGGCTACAACGGCGAACTCGCCAATCGCCTCTTCCCCAACTCGGGTCCGTACAGTCTGGGCGATCGCCCCGGCGCGGGCGCCGGACGCGGTCAATTCAACGGTCCGCGCGGGATCGCCGTGGCGCCGGACAATTCCATGACCTACGTCGTCGACATGGGCAACGCCCGCGTCGAGCGATTCGACCAACAGGGCGAGTTCGTCGGCGCCTGGGGCGGTGGAGACAGCGGCGTCACGTTCGAGAAGACCGATGCCGGCCTCGGACCCACCGGCATCACCGCCAGTCCCGACGGACAACTCATCTACGTCTGCGATACCTGGAACCATCGTATCGTCGTCCTCGACCAAAGCGGACGAATGGTGCGCGAGATCGGCTCCTACAAAGACACCCAGGACTCGGCTGACCCGTCGGTCGACACCGGCTTCTTCTTCGGGCCGCGCGACGTCGCCGTCACCGACGACGAGATCTACGTCGTCGACACCGGCAACGAGCGCGTCGAGGTCTTCGGTCTCGACGGAACCTTCAAGCGCGCCTTCGGCGGCCATGGCAGCGAGCCCGGCAAACTGCTCGAACCGGTCGGTGTTGCGCTCGGCCAGGACGGTCGCGTCTACATCGCCGACTCGGGCAACGCCCGCATCTCCGTCTTCGCCGCCGACGGGACGCCGCTCGCCCAATGGCCGGTCGATGCCTGGGACGGCCAGGCCTACTTCGAGCCCTATCTGACCTTCGACCAGAACGGCAACCTCTACGCAACCTCCTCCGCGACCGGTTCCATCGAGGTCTACGATCCGAACGGTCAGTTGATCGACGAGATCCAGACGGTCGGATCGGAAGCCCTGGAGGCGCCGATCGGCATCACCGCGGCGCCCGACGGCACGATCTTGATCACCGACAGCCGCCGCAATGCCGTCCTTCGCTACACCCCGCCTCCTCCGTCGCTCGGTTCCGGCGCGGGCGAGGTGATCGACGAACTCCCGGCCAGCCCGGCCGCCGCGACACCCGAAGCCTCGCCGGAGGCGATCTCCCCGGCGAGTCCGGTCGCCAGCCCCATCGCCAGCCCCGCCGCCAGCCCGATCGCGAGTCCGCCGGCGGGCACGACTGCGGGATGACTCACCTCCAACCGGTCCACATCGCGCGCACGCGCTCGCTCTGGCTCCAAGAGGCGTTGGTGCTGGAACCGGAGGCCGAGCGCGTCGAACCCCTCGCGGGGTCGCATCGCGCCGACGTCTGCATCGTCGGCGGTGGCTATACGGGTCTCTGGACGGCGTTGCGCATCAAGGAACTCGACCCTTCGATCGACGTCTTGCTCCTGGAGGCCGACATCTGCGGCGGCGGCGCGAGCGGACGCAACGGCGGTCTTGCCCTCGGCTGGTGGGCGAAACTCGAGACGCTGATCAAGGTCTGCGGCGAAGACGAAGGACTCCGCCTCGCGGGCGCGGCCTCACACGCCGTGACGGAGATCGGGGAGTTCTGCCGGCAACACGGGATCGACGCCCACTTCGTCCAGACCGGTCTGCTGCGGACCGCGACGACGCCCCTCCACGCCGACGCGTTCGAGGCAAGTGTTCGCGCCGTCGAAGCGCGGGGACTCGACGTCTACCAGCGCCTGCAACCCGAGGAGGTCAAAGCGCGCGCGGGCTCGCCGGTCTACGTCTCCGGGGTGCTTGACAAGACCGCGGGTACCGTTCAGCCCGCCTTGCTGGCCCGCGGTCTGCGGCGGGTGGCGCTCGCCAAAGGCGTCCGCATCTACGAGAAAACGCCAGTCACTCATCTCGATGTGGGCAATCCTCCGGTCGTCCGAACCCCACGAGCCGCCGTCGTGGCCGACAAGGTGGTCCTGGCGACGAACGCCTGGACCGATTCCTTCCGGGAGATCAGGCGCGCCCTGATCGTCGTCTCCAGCGACATGGTCGCGACCGCGCCGATCCCCGACCGCCTGCGCGAGATCGGTTGGACCGGCGGCGAAGCGATCACCGACGCGCGGCTGATGGTCCACTACCACCAAACCACCCGCGACGGCCGGATCGCGATCGGTCGGGGCAGCGGCGCCCTCGCCTACCTCGGCCGCGTCACCCCGACCTTCAACGGCAACCACCGTCGCGCCCAAACCGTGGTCGCGGGTCTCCACTTCCTCTACCCGACGCTGGCCGACGTGCCGATCACCCACGAGTGGGCCGGGCCGATCGACCGCAGCCGCAGCGGCACCCTCGTCTTCGGCAAACTCGGCGACAACCCGCGCATCCTCTACGGCGTCGGCTACTCGGGCACCGGCGTCGCACCGTCGCTCGTGGGCGGCCGTATCCTCGCCTCCACCGCCCTCGACCGCACCGACGAGTGGTCGACGACCCCCCTCAACCGGGGCTGGCTCCTCCTCTACCCGCCCGACCCCATCCGCTTCTTCGGCGGTCTGATGGTCCGGTCGACGGTTTTCCGCAAAGAGGAGGGCGAGCAGCGGGGGGTTGCACCGAGGCCGATCGTGCGCCGGGTTGCGTCGCTTGCGCACCCGAGGTTGCCGAATTAGCCCCCACCCCCGGCCGCCACCACACCCAGAGGGTTCCCGGTACCCGGCCCTACGTAGGGGGAGGGGAGCGTCTTCGTCGGCGCGTTCCCCTCTCCCGCGCACCGGGAGAGGGGGCGGGGGGTGAGGGCCGAACCTCAATCCTCCACCCCGCCCTCCTGGACGGTGGGCGAGGCCGACTGCTCGGGTTTGGTTTGGAGCCAGTCTTCGAAGCGCGTCGTCAGCGCGTCCCGATTGTCGGCCCAGTAGTTCCAGTTCTGGACGAATTGCACCGCTTTGTTGGCCGGCGCGCTCGGCAGCACGGCGGCGCGATCCGGTCGCAGTAACGACAGGGCGTCTTTGTTGACCGGACCGAACGGGACGAGCCGGCCGAAGTTCGCGCTCGGCACGGCCCGCGTCGCGAAGTTGACGAAGTCCATCGCGATGTCGGCGTTCGGTGCCCCCTTGGGAACCACCCAGGAATCGGCCGACAACATGCCGCCGAACCACTGGACGCGCACCGACTCGGCCAAATCCAGTTCCCAGATCCGCGTGTTCCAGGCGCTCGCCATCCCTGCCTGGTCGGCCGAGACGAGTTGGACCGGCTCCTTCCCCTCCTGCCACCAGACGATCACGCTGGCGCGGATGCGGTCGAGACTGGCGAACGCCCGCTCGACGTCGAGCGGATAGAGCGCATCCGTGGTCACGCCGTCGGCGAGGAGCGCGAATTCCAGCGTGCCGATCGGACTGCGCCGCAGCGACCGCGCCGCGATCGGTTCCGGTTTCTCGTCGGGACCGAGGGCCGGCACGTCCCAGAAGTCGGTCCAATCCTGGGGGGCGTTCGACGACCCCGCCGGATAGGTCATCACCGTCGAATAGTAGGCGACCCCGACGCCGTACTGGAGGGCAATTTCGTCGAAGAGCGCGGTTCGATCGACCACCTTGTAATCGATCGGTTCGAGGTACTGGCCGTGGGCAAGGTCGAGGACGTCTTCCATCGGCGTCGTCACGACGTCCCAGGCGACGTTCTCGGCTTCGACCTGGCTCTTCAGGTCGCCCAGGTCGGCGCGCTTGATCTGGATCGTGGCGCCGGTCGCCTGGGCAAACGGATCGAAAAACGCCTTCTCCTGCGCGTCCTGGTAGTCTCCCCCCCAGGCCGCCGCCGTCAGCGTCCGACCCTGCCATTTGGTCGGGTCGCTGTAGCCGGCGACCGGCGAGGCAATCACGTCCTGGGTCGGCGTCGGTGTCCAATTCGGTGTCGGCGACGGTTCCGGAGTTGCGGTCGCCTCCGGTGCCTTGCCCTTGTCGCCGCCACAGGCGCTGATGCCGGCGGCGACGCCGGCGGCCGCGAGCCCGAGGAACGACCTGCGCGTCAGTCGCCGTGGGCGGTTCATGGACCCGTCGTCCCGGTCGGCGCCGGTTGCAGGCAGGGACCACCGAGCAGCCAGCAATTGAACTGCTCGTTGGCCTCCGCCTTGTTGGCCGCCCACCACGCGCGATCCTGCCTGATCAACTGCTTGACGGTGTCGGGTGCGGTCGGCAAGGCTTTTGCCACCTTCGGATCGAGGTGATCGAACGAGGCCGGCGTCACCGGTCCCAGGGGAATCGCGGCGGCCAGCGCCGCCTGGACCTCGGGCGTCGTCGCGTAGTTGACGAAGTCGATCGCGACGTCGCGCACCGGCGACCCCTTCGCGATCACCCAGGTGTCGGCCACCAGCAATCCCTGATTCCACTGCAGGTCGATCGCCCGGCCGTCTTGCTGACCGGCGATCACCCGGTAGTGCCAGGCCGCGGCGAAGTCGGCGCGCTCATTCGACAACCAGGCCACCGGCTCCAGTCCGCTGTCCCACCAGAGATCGACGACCTTGCCGCTGATGCGCTTCAAACTCTCCACGGCCCGCGCCCCATCGAGCGGATAGAGTTTGTCGGCCTCGACTCCGTCCGCCAGCAATGCGAACTCGAAACTGCCGAAGGCACTGCGCGGGAGCGTCCGTCCCCCTTCGTACCGACTGGTGTCCCACCAATCGGTCCAATTCTCCGGCCTGCCGCTCTTGTCGACCGCGTCTCGTCGAAAGGCGTTGACCAACGCGTAGGCGTACGCGGGAATCGCCGACTCGGTCGCCTCAAGCGGACCAAACCGACCCCGATCGACCTCGTCGCCACCGATGGCTTCGACGAACCCGTCGTTGGGCGCCGTCTCGGCCCAGACCTCGTCGGCGACCAACACGTCGGCATAGGGCTGACCGCTGCCGACGGAGGCGGCGAGTTGCGCGTAGTCCGTCGTCATCTCCTGGACCGTGCAGCCCGTGGCGGTGGCGAACGGCTGCCAGATCGCGGTGCGGAGCGCCGCTTGGACCTCGCCTCCCCACGCGGCGACGCGCAGCACCCGCCCGGCCCACCGCGTGGGATCGCCGTAGTTTGGCAGGACGACGACCGGTGATCCAGCGGGGACGATCGGCGTCGGAGTCGGTTCCTTGTCGTCGCCACGGCAACCCACCAGCGCCGCCGCGGCGACGGCGGCGCTCGCGCCGAGCATCGATCGCCGCGTCAGCCGCGTCGCCCGCCCAATCCTCCATCGTGTTGGACCGTGACCCATCGTTCGTCCGATCGCCGATCCCTCGATCGGCCGGCCTGGACAGCCGTCTTCCCACCCTGGATCAGCCTACCAATCCGCGCGTCCGGCGGTCAAATACGCAGCCGGTAGCCGGTAGCCGGTAGCCGGTAGCTTGACGGCGTTGGTGCGCACCTGGCGCCCCCAACGGAGCGCGCAAGCCAAG
>DATBFX010000352.1:0-12517 GCA_036558305.1 Thermomicrobiales bacterium
GCGGTGACCAAGCACCGCACGCCGTGGGAAACCGGCGTCGACGTCAAGCCGCCGGCCTTCGACGACGACGTCTGGGAACTCTACGACACGACGACCGACTGGTCGCAAGCGCACGACCTCGCGAAAAAGCACCCCGACAAACTCCACGAACTGCAGCGGCTCTGGCTGATCGAAGCGGTCAAGTACAACGTCGTGCCGCTCGACGACCGGTTCGCCGCGCGCGCGTTCGCCGAGCAGGTCGGGCGTCCAGAATTGATCAAGGGCAAGCGACAACTGCTCTTCTCCGGCATGGGACGGCTGACCGAGCACGTCGTCCTCTGGATGAAGAACACGTCGTATTCGCTGACGGCCGAAGTGGTCGTGCCCGAGTCGGGGGCAGAGGGCGTGATCCTTGCCCAAGGCGGCGTGTCGGGGGGCCAGAGCCTGTATGCCAAGGGCGGCAAACCGAAGTTTTGTTACAACTTCTTCGGCCTGGAGCAGACCTACGTCGAAGGCACGCAGAAGATCCCACCGGGCACGCACCAGGTGCGGATGGAGTTTGCCTACGACGGCGGCGGGATCGGCAAGGGCGGCACCGTGACGCTCTTTATCGACGGCGCCGCGGTCGGCGAAGGCCGCCTGGAGCAGACCGAGGCGATGTTCTTCTCAGCCGACGAGACGCTGGACCTCGGCAACGAGTTCGGCTCGCCGGTGACGACCGACTACGGCCAACGGAAATTCAGCGGCGAGGTGAACTGGGTCGAGATCGACCTCGGTCTCGACGACCACAGCCACCTGATCGCGCCCGAAGACCGCCTCAACGTCGCCATGGCGTTCCAGTAGCGGAGTTGGCAACGGTGCCGACAGGCGACCGGCGTGACCGCGAGGGCACACGGATCCCGGTCGCCGACATCTTCGGGTGACCGTGCAGAGGGCGCGGCGGCGAACGCGCCGTTGCGCCCTCTGCTCATGTACTATTCGCCGGCTTCTGCCCCGCGCCGACGATCACTCAGGCCATGGCAATTGGCGCTGAGACGGGGAAGGGTGCGCGATGTCGGCAGCGGCGGCCACGGCGGACGAGAGCCACCACCGACACCTCTTCGGGTTCGAGTTCCCCGATTTCTCCGTCCTCAAGGACGGGCGGGTCCAAACCATCATCTTTGCCAGAAACATCTCGAAGCTGGGCATCGCGACCCTGTCGTACGGGGCGATGGTCTACCTCGCCGACAACGGCGCCTCGCAAATCCAGGTCTCGGTCGTCGGCGCCATGGGTTATCTCGCGGCGCTGCTCTTCGGCTCTCAGGGCGGCGCCGTTGTCGATTCGATGTCGAAGCGGAACGCCCTGATGGCGGGCTATGCCGGTCAGGCCGCGCTCTGCATCATCTTCCCCATCTTTTTCGGCGCCGACGTCATCGACCTCACCGTGCTCGCCTTTCTCGTCGCCTCGCTCGCAACGATCACCTCTCCCGCGCTCAAGGCCACCGTGCCCCTGGTCGCGACGGTCGCGGCGATGGCGACGGTCGCCGCCGTCTTGAACCTGTTCGGATCGTTCGGCACGGCGATCGGTCAGGCGTTCGTGGCACCGGTCCTGATCAAGGTTTCGGGGATCGATGCCGTCATGTACGCCTCCGGCGTGATCCTCGCCTGCGCCGCGGTGTGGGTGCGCCGGGTACCGATCGATCCGACCGGAACGGGCAAATCGACCCGAGAGGCGCTGAAAGGGGTCGACTGGAAACCGAAGGCGCTCGACCTGCGGGGGATCGCACGGTGGATCATCGGCCGCCGGGCGGTCGCGACGATCATCCTGGTCGGTGCGGTCGTCTACGCCCTCGGCGAAGCGGTCGGGACGCTGATCCCGGTCTACGTCCGCGACGTGCTCGATGCCGACCCGTCGTGGAGCATCTACATCTTCGCCCCCGCCGGTCTCGGCTACCTGGCCGGGGCGGTCAGTGCGCCCTGGCTCATCCACAAATACGGCGAACGGCGCGTCGGCTCCATCGCGCTCACCATCACCGCCGTCGGCGTCATGCTCTACGGCGTCATCGATCTCGTGGCGCCGTTCCTGGCGCCGATCAGCCCGTGCCGGTTGTTCGAATTGCTCGGCGTGGACCTGAGCGACAAGATGCTGGCGGCCGGGTTCATCGCAATGCCGGCCAACTACGGGTCGACCGCCACTTCCGCCGCCGTCCAGAACTACATCAACCGCCGCCTCCCGTTGATCACGCAGGGCGGCGTCTTCGGGATGGAGCGGGTGATCGAAAACGCGCTGTCGCTGGTGGCGGTACTCGGTCTCGGTGCGATCGCGACCGTCCTCGGATCGCAAGTGGTCTTCCTCGTCGCGCCGGTGGCAGTCTTCGCCGTCGTCGTCTGGCTCCTGCGATACAGCTACCGCGTGGCGGGGCAGGCCGAACCGACGCGCGAGGTGCTCGAAGAGTTGTGGGGCAGGGAGGCCGGGGAAGCGCCGGCTACCGACAGTACGCCCGGTCAGTAGCCGGCGCCTGGTCTACTATTCGCCGCGGTGTCATCAGGAACCGCGAAGGGAGCCCCCGAACAACACATGGGCGGTGTCGTCCCCGAGACCGTTGCGATTGCGCTTGCGGTGGCGATCAGCCCGATGCGCACCTCGGCGGCCATCCTGGTGCTGTTGTCAGACCGGGCGCGCCGCGCGGGACCCCTCTATCTGATCGGGTTCGTCACCGGCATCTCCCTCGCCACCTTGTTGGGTTTGCTCCTCGGACTCTCGGTTAACCTCGACAATCGCGAACACCCACCGACCGCGGTCTCGGTCGTGATCCTCGCGGCCGGTCTGCTTCTCCTGGCTTTCGCCGCCTGGTCGTGGCAGAGCCGCCCGAAGGATGGCAAGACTCCGGTCTTGCCGCGATGGCTCCGGTCGCTCGAATCCCTGTCGCCGCTGATGGCACTCGGACTCGGGTTTGCCCTGTCGGTCTTCAGCTTCAAGAACCTGGGACTGATCCTCGTAGCGACGCTGGCCATCGCGCAGGCAGACCTCTCCGCGGTTGGCATGATCGTGGACTCGGCCGTCTTCGTCGTCGTCGCCTGTCTCGGGGTCGCGCTCCCGGTCGGCTGGTTCATCCTCGGGAAAGAACGCTCCACCGAGACGCTGAGCCGGTGGAAGGAGTGGCTTACCCTGCACAACGGCTGGGTGACGGCAGCGTCGACGGCGCTCGGCGGACTCCTCCTGGTCTGGAAGGGACTCGACGGGTTGATCGGCTAACGCGGTTCCGCACAAGGAGTCCCGCGCTGAGGCGGAAAAGCGGTCTTGCCCACGATCCATCTCCGCCTTCGATCAAATGCAGACGAAATGGTCCGTCCTTGCTCCCACCCGGGCGATGGCAGGTTCGCCGCGAGACCCTACGATCGACCCCGATAAATGAGTGCCAAGGAGGAGAGAACCGATGGAGTCCACCGATCGACTGCTCGTATCCTGGAACGACACCCCCACCCGCCACGCCATCGTCCAGTTCGTCCAGACGGTGACCCAGGAGGGCAACCCCGGCTTCGTACCGCCGGAGGAACGGATCGCCGTTTTCGACAACGACGGCACCCTCTGGACCGAAAAACCGATGCCGGTCGAGCTCGGATTCATCCTCCAACGCCTCGCCGCGATGACCGAGCAAAACCCCCAACTCCGCGACTGCCAACCCTGGAAAGCGGCCTACACCAAGGATTACGCCTGGTTGGGCGAGGTCATCACCAAGCACTATCACGGCGACGACAACGACGTGAAGGTCCTCCTCGGCGGCATCCTCCAGGCATTCGCCGGGATGACCGTCGACGAGTACACGGCGGCCGCCGGCTCCTTCCTCCACCAGGGGAAACATCCGACCCTCGGGCGGATCTTTGCCGACTGCGGTTTCCTCCCGATGATCGAACTGCTGCGCTATCTGGAATCCAACGGATTCGTCACCTTTATCGCCTCCGGCGGCGATCGCGACTTCATGCGGCCGGTCACCGTCGGCACCTACGGGATTCCCCCCGAGCGCGTCATCGGCAGCTCCAACGCCCTCATCTACGTCGAGGACGACCAGGGCGGGACGCTTTCCTATCAAGCCCAACCGGACGTTTTCGACGACGGCCCGATCAAACCGGTCCGCATCTGGAGCCGGACCGGTCGCCGCCCGATCCTGGCCGGCGGCAACTCCAACGGCGACATCCCGATGCTCCACTGGTCCGGTGGTCCCGGACGCCCGTCCCTGCGCCTGCTCGTGCTGCACGACGATCCCGACCGCGAGTTCGACTACGTGGCCGGCGCCGAGAAATCCCTGGACCGGGCGAAGTCGGACGGCTGGACGGTCGTCAGCATCAAGAACGACTGGGCGACGGTCTTCGCGGATGTGTAGGCGGCCGGTTCACGCCTCGCGGGCCAGACCTTCCAGCAACGTCGCGAAGGCGTCGAGACTCTGGCTGACTTCGCGAAACACCGGCCGCAACCGGTTCGCCAGCCGCTCGATACGCTCTGGATCGAGTTCGATGGCGTAGGTATGCCTTACCACGTGGCGGAACCGAAGATACTCGTCGATGTCGTGAGCGTTCGCCTCCGTGATCACCCGTGGCCGTATCCCTGGTAGGTCGGTGGCCATCTGCCGCAGCAGCTCCCGGTGCCAATCGGGACCGGTCGGAACACTCGCATCCACGCTGGACGCGACGTGCGTAAAGAGGCGCTCAAGACCCGAATAGAAATCGTGCAGGTTCAGCGCCGCGGAATCGAAGAAGAGGTCCCGATCGGTGGTGCTTTCGCGACCGGCCCGAATGGCGCGCTCCACTCGTTCCACCAATCGCTCGATCTCGCTCAGCTCTTGCCGGATACGGGCGGCAGCGACGGCATAGCGCCCGATCACGGGGCAACACCCTCGGTCTCGATGACCCGAAGAAGTGAGGCCGTGCAGGTGCCGACATCGACCAGGTTGACCGCGATCGCTCCGCCCAGATCCATCACTAACCCGATCGCGCGAAACGTGTCGGCCGGACGCAACCCCCAGGCCGCAACGTCGACGTCCGACCAGGCGGTGAAGCAGCCGGGATGAACCAGCGAGCCAAAGACCGCCACCCGCTCGACCTGGAACTGCTCGCGCAGCAGGTCCGCCGCCTGCCGCGCCAGGACCCACGCCTGGTGCTCTCTGGCGGCCAGCGCCCGTTGCTCGGCCTCCTGGCGTCGCCGGGCGCCATCTCGGTAACCGGCTAATGCATCTGGGCTGAGTTCGCCTGCGATTGCCACCAGACGACCCGTACCGTCCCTTGGGAGCCGAACGACGGCCTTCACCTATCACCGAGAGTATGACCGCGGTCCCGCGTCACGTCGAGCCGAGCAGCAGGAGGTCTAACCCGCCGAACTGCTTAAAGGCGGCGTCGGTCGTGACCATCCGGTAGCCGCCAACCCGAGCGAAGGCGGCCAGGTACGCATCTATCCAAAGCTTGGGTGAGGCCGTGTCCCGCGCGGTGTACTGGCGCCAAGCGGGCTCCAGTCCCACGGGCTCTCGTGATTGGAAAACGACCCGGTCGTCTGCGAGGAACGCGTCATAGGCGCTCCACGCTTGTTGATCGGACAGCGGCGAAAGCCCATATGGGGAAAGAAGGGCGGCAGTGGTCATCAGGCGCAGAAACGACTGCTGCGTTGCCCGGCAAAAGTGGACGGACTGAGGTTCGACGACGGTCTCAAACCATGCGAGGGCAGCCGCGTTGTGCGCGTGTGGGGCGACGGCAAGTGCTACCCAGACGCTACTGTCGCATAAGATCAAGGTGCCTCTCGACTTCTTCTTCGAGCAGGATCTCTTTCATTCGCTCTGGCGTTATCTCTTCACCCGGCCGGGCGGGGTGTCCGCCAGGTATGAGCGGAAGCTTCACCCGGTTTCGGATCACCGGCGCTCCGGTCGACTTCTGAGCCAGGCCGATCCGAAGTAAGTCGGCGACCATATCCTTCAGCTTGCGGTCCTCCTCGACGGCGCGCAGCTTGACTTCACGCATGAGCTCGTCGGGCAAGTCGAGTGTCGTCTTCATGGGGTCAGAATACCATAAAATTGGTATTCTGGCAAGTGCGGTGAACCCCGCATGCTCGCACTGACGAACCGCAGGGCGCCGAAATGGTCCGTTCTTGCTCCCTGTCGGGTGATGGTATAGCCGTCTCAACACCTTAGTTTCTTTGGGAGCCAGCGACGGCAAAGCCGCCGGCTATCGATCGGGCCCTCGTTGAGGAGGAACAACGTGGCAAAGCCGTTCAAGGGCGTCATCAACCTCGACGTCCGCGACTCCACCCCGGACTGGGAGCCGTTCATCCCGCCGCGGGCGCCAGAGGGAGCGCCGAACGTCCTGATCGTTCTTTACGACGATACCGGCCTGGCCGCCTGGTCTCCCTTCGGTGGTCGCATCAACATGCCGACCCTGCAGCGCCTGGCCGACAACGGCCTGATGTACTCGCAGTGGCACACGACGGCGCTCTGCTCGCCGACCCGCTCCTGCTTCCTGACCGGCCGCAACCACCACCAAAACGGCATGGCCTGCATCACCGAGGGCGCGATCGGTTACCCCGGCGCCAACGCGCATATTCCGCCTGAGTGCGGCACCCTGGCCGAAGTGATGCGCAAGGCCGGTTGGAGCACCTTCTGGCTCGGCAAGAACCACAACGTTCCCGTCGACGACCTTCATGCCGGCGGCACGAAGGAGACCTGGCCGCTCCACCAGGGCTGGGATCGCTTCTACGGTTTCCTCGGCGGCGAGACGAATCAGTGGTATCCCGACCTCACGGTCGACAACCACCAGATCGAGCAGCCATACACCCCTGAAGAGGGGTATCACCTCTCGAAGGATCTGGCGGACAACGCGATCCAGATGATCCGTAGCGTGAAGGCGAGCGCGCCGTCGCGGCCCTGGTTTACCTGGTTCTGTCCCGGCGCCAATCACGCCCCGCACCACGTCGCCGCGGAGTGGGCGGACAAATACAAGGGTGCCTTCGACGACGGCTACGAGACGTACCGCGAGTGGGTGCTGCCGCGGATGATCGCGAAAGGCATCCTGCCCGCCGGCACGCAACTGACGCCGATGAACCCGATGCCGGAGGGCACCTATTCGCCCCTCGACGACGTCCGCCCTTGGGGCTCGCTCTCCCCGGACGAGAAGAAGCTTTTCTCTCGCATGGCCGAGGTGTATGCCGGTTTCTCCGAGTATACCGATCGTCAGGTCGGCCGCATCATCGACTACCTCGACCAGACCGGGCAATTGGAGAACACGCTCATCTTCTATTGCGCCGACAACGGCGCTTCGGGCGAGGGAAGCCCCAACGGCTCGGTCAACGAGAACAAGTTTTTCAATGGGTGGCCCGACGACATGGCGGACAACCTCGCCCACCTCGACGACCTTGGGAGCCCGGACACCTACAACCACTACCCAACCGGTTGGGCGATGGCGTTCTCGACGCCGTTCCGCATGTTCAAGCGCTACTCCTACCAGGGCGGCGTTTGCGACCCGCTCGTGATCCACTGGCCGAAGGGGATCAAAGCCAAGGGCGAAGTGCGCCACCAGTATCACCACGCGATCGACGTCGTCCCCACCATCCTCGAGTGCTGCGGTCTCGAATTCCCGGCGACGCTGAACGGGCACGAGCAGGTTCCCCTGCCCGGTCAATCGATGAAGTACTCGTTCGATGCGCCCGACGCCTCGACGACGAAGGAACGCCAGTACTACGCGATGCTCGGCACGCGCGGCATCTGGGCCGACGGTTGGAAGGCGGTCACCGTCCACGGCCCCACCTCGGGGATCGGGCACTTCGATCAGGACGAGTGGCAGCTTTTCCACACCGACGAGGACCGTTCGGAGGCGCACGACCTCGCTCTGGAAAACCCCGAGAAGCTGAAGCAGATGATCGCCATCTGGTTCGAGGAAGCCGATAAGTTCGACGTGCTGCCGCTCGACGACCGGCGTCCGCCCGAGATCCTCGCCGATCCGCGGCCCCAGCCGGAACCGGACCGTTCCATTTTCGTCTACTACCCCGACACGGCCGACGTTCCCGAGTCGGTGGCGGCGAACACCCGCGGCCGTTCATTCCGTATCCTCGCCGACGTCGACATCACGAGTCCCGACGCCGCGGGGGTGATCTTTGCCCACGGCTCCCGCTTCGGCGGCCACGCCTTGTTCCTGAAGGACCAAAAACTCTGGTACGTCTACAACTTCCTCGGCATCCCGCCCGAGCAGCAGTTCGTCTCGAAACCGCTGTCACCGGGCAAACACGTGCTCGGCATGGAGTTCGTCAAGGAATCGCAGGGCGAGCACGGCGAGGCGCACGGGACGACCACCCTCTATGTCGACGAGCAGGCCGTCGCGTCCGGGCCGATGCGCACGCAGTTGGCCCACTTCACGCTCTGCGGCGACGGGCTCTGCGTCGGCCGCGATTCGGCCGACGCGGTCTCGAAGGAGTACCGGTCGCCCGCCAAGTTCACCGGTGGGACGATCTACCAGGTCGAAGTGAACGTCGGGGCCGACCAGTACGTCGATCTCGAACGGGCAGCGGCGGCCATGATGGCCCGAGAGTAACTCCGCGGCCGCCGGTGCGGGGTCAGCCGGTTTGTTCCTTCGGGGCCCGATCCGATAGGAGCGTTTGATCGCGCACGGATCCGCGAGGCGGTTCGGTCCTGGTACCAGGGACGCGGCCGGAAAGGCGATCGGCGGTGAAACGGAACCAAGCGAACGGGAGCCACCATGAGTGAGTACGATCCGACCACCGTCAAGCAACCCTCCGACTGGGCAGTCACCGGTTTCCTCTTCGCGGCGACGATGATGGTGATGGTCGGCGCCTTCCAGGCGATCGCCGGTCTGTTCGCCATCTTCGATGGGGAGTTCTACCAGACCCCGTCCCACTACTGGTTCGACATCAGCGTGAACACCTGGGGCTGGATCCACCTCATCCTCGGGCTCGTCGTCGCCTTTGGCGGTCTCGCGCTCTTCTCCGGCAAGGCGTGGGCCGGGATACTCGCGATCATCGTCGCGATGCTGAGCGCGGTCTCGAACTTTCTGTATATCCCGTACTACCCGTTCTGGTCGATCGTCCTGATCGCCCTCAATGTCTGGGTCATCTGGTCGCTGACCCGTCCCGGCATGATCCGCGCCTGACCGACTCGTGCGCCAGGCGAGGCCCGGCATCGCACAAACGACCGTCTCGTCGTTCGCTTTGTGATTGGCAGCAGGATGAGGTTGTTCGGCCTACCGGAAGGTGGCAGGGCAAAATGCTCCTTTTCTGGTCCATTCCGGGCAATGGCGCGGGGGCGTGATCGGGCTAGGGTTGAGGCACAGATTGACTGAGAGCGGACCCAGGTTACAGGCTGGAACCAGGGGGGAAAGAGTGGCCGATCAGCATGACGTCTCGCAGCGGGCGAACCTCCCGATTCCGGACCAGGTCGCGCCGCACCTGACGACCTACGATGCGAAGGATCCCGACACGACGTTCCCGCCGATCACGCCACTCCGGCCACCCGAAGGGGCGCCGAACGTGCTGATCGTGCTGATCGACGATTGCGGCTTCGGCGCCTCGAGCGCGTTCGGCGGTCCGATCGCTACGCCGACGTTCGATCGACTGGCCGGCGATGGGCTCCGCTTCACCCGGTTCCACACGACCGCGCTCTGCTCCCCCACGCGGGCCGCCCTGCTCTCCGGCCGCAACCACCACACGGTCGGGATGGGCGGGATCACCGAGATCGCCACGTCGGCGCCCGGCTACAACTCGCTCCGCCCCAACACGTGCGCACCGCTCGCCGAGACGCTCCGCCTGAACGGTTATTCGACGGCGCAGTTCGGCAAGTGCCACGAGGTGCCGGTCTGGGAAACCAGCCCCCTGGGGCCGTTCGATCGCTGGCCGACAGGCAGCGGTTTCGAACACTTCTACGGCTTCATCGGCGGCGAGACGAACCAGTCCTCGCCGGCGATCTACCGCGACACCGTCCCGGTCGAGCCCGACCGCACACCGGAAGAGGGCTACCATTTCACCGCGGACATGACCGACCGGGCGATCGAGTGGATCCGCCAGCAGAAGGCGCTGATGGCGGACAAGCCGTTCTTCGTCTACTTCGCGCCCGGCGCCACCCACGCACCGCACCACGTCCCAACCGAGTGGTCGGCCCAGCACACGGGGCGGTTCGATCGGGGTTGGGATGCGCTCCGCGAGGAGACCTTCGCCCGCCAGAAGGGGCTCGGTGTCATCCCGGCCGACGCCGAACTGACGGCGCGACCGGCGGAGATCCCGGCCTGGGACGCGATCCCCGACGACCTGAAACCCGTGCTGGCGCGGCAGATGGAGGTCTACGCCGGGTTCCTGGCGCACACCGACCACCACATCGGGCGACTGATCGACGCGCTGTCCGATCTGGGCATCCTCGCCGACACGCTCGTCTACGCGATCATCGGCGACAACGGCGCCTCCGCCGAGGGCGACCTGCACGGCTGCTTCAACGAATTGATCAACCTCAACGGCGCCAACGCCTTGCAGACGACGGAGTTCATGGCCTCCCGGATCGAGGATTTCGGCACGCCGGAGGCCTACAACCACTACGCCGTGGGCTGGGCGCACGCGATGGACACGCCCTACCAGTGGACCAAGCAGGTCGCCTCCCACTGGGGCGGCACCCGCACCGGCACCATCGTCCACTGGCCGAACCGGATCACGGCCAAGAACGAGACCCGGCACCAGTTCCACCACGTCATCGACGTCGCCCCGACCATCCTGGAGGCGGCCGGGCTGCCACAGCCGACCTTCGTCCACGGCGTTCAGCAGCGCCCAATCGAGGGCGTGAGCATGGCGTACACTTTCGACGATGCTGCCGCGCCGGAACGGCGCGAGACCCAGTACTTCGAGATGTTCGTCAACCGCGGCATCTACCACAAGGGTTGGACGGCGGTGACGCGGCACTCGACACCCTGGGTGATCGAAGCGCTGCCGCCGTACGACGACGATGTCTGGGAACTCTACGGTCCGGACGACTGGACGCAGGCGCGTAATCTGGCGGCGGATCAGCCGGAGAAGATCCGCGAACTCCAGCGGCTGTTCCTGCTCGAAGCATCGAAGTACAACGTCTTTCCCCTCGACGACCGGCGGGTCGAGCGGTTCAACCCCGACCTCGCCGGCCGGCCGCAGTTGATCCGCGGTACCTCCCAACTCCTCTTCGGCGGCATGGGCCGGCTGTCGGAGAACTCGATCGTCGTGCTCAAGAACAAATCGCACGCGGTGACGGCCGAGGTGGTCGTCCCGGATGGGGGGGCGACGGGGGTGATCGTCGCCCAAGGCGGCGCCTTCGGCGGCTGGAGTCTCTACGCCAGGGATGGCAAACCGGCCTACTGCTACAACCTGTTCGGGCTGCGGCAGTTCAAGGTCTACGGCGACACGCCGATCCCGTCGGGCGAGCACCAGGTCCGGGTGGAGTTCGCCTACGACGGCGGTGGGCTGGGCAAAGGCGGCACGGCGACCCTCTACCTGGACGGCGCGAAGGTCGGCGAGGGCCGCGTCGACGCGACGGTGCCGCTGGTCTTCTCGGCCGACGAGACCACCGACGTCGGCTCGGACAGTGCCACCCCGGTCAGCGACGACTACGGCGCGCGCGACAGTCGGTTCAACGGTCGCGTTCGCTGGGTGCAGATCGACCTCGGCGACGATGCCAACGACGCCGACCACCTGATCACGCCGGAGGAGCGGCTCAGGATCGCGATGGCGCGGCAGTAGGGGACCGTAGCCTGCACCTCGTCGGCAGTGAGGGCAGGCGCCGTGCCGAGACGGCATTCCGGAAATGGATTCCGACTCGTCGATCGCAGCGCCGACATGGAGGGCCCCAAAGGATGGCGACCGCGGTCCAACCGCAGCACACCTGGGGGACGCGGCTCGCCTCGGTCCTGCCGATCCTCGGCTGGATCAGGACCTACGACGCCTCGCGCCTGCTGCGACCGGACGTCCTGGCCGGCGTCACCGTCGCCGCCTTTTCGGTACCGGAGAGCATGGCCTACGCCGGACTGGCCGGACTCTCGCCGGAGATCGGTCTTTACGCCAGTATGCTGGCACTCTTTGTTTACGCCTTCTTCGGCACCTCGCGGCACCTCTCGGTCGGGACGACCTCGGCCCTGGCGATCATGGTCGGCGGTTCGCTGGGGGCGCTGACGTTTGCCAGCACCGATGACTACCTCGCCGCCGCCCAATTGACGGCCATCTTCGCCGGTGTCATCGCCGTCGTCGCCGGCATCCTCAAGCTCGGCTTCGTCGTCAACTTCATCTCGGAGTCGGTCCTGACCGGGTTCTCGGCCGGCGCGGCGCTCTACATCGCCTCCAGCCAGCTCTCCAAACTGTTCGGGATCGAGGGTGTCCAGGGGAACTTCTTCGAGCGCGTCTGGAATGTCCTCAAGCACCTCGGCGACACCAATGGCTGGACCCTCGCCCTGGGCATCGCCTCGATCGTCCTCTTGCTCGTCTTCGAGGAACTCTGGCCGCGTCTGCCGACCTCGCTCTTCGTCGTCGTCCTCGCCATCGTCCTCATGTACGTCTCGGACCTGGAGGACA
>DATBFX010000353.1:0-3977 GCA_036558305.1 Thermomicrobiales bacterium
GGCAAGGACGGTTCGTTCGTTTCCTTGCCGCCTTGCCGCCTCGCCGCCTCATATTCGCCTCCGTTCCGATAGCGCGTCGCCGAACAGCGAGAAGATCACCGTCGCGACGTAGATCGCCACGCCGGGGAAGATCGGATACCACCAGGCGCCGGTGACGTAGCGGCGGCCGTCGGCGATGAGGAGTCCCCACTCTGGAGTTGGCCGCTCGGCGCCGAGACCGATGAAGCTGAGGCTGGTGACGGCGACGAGGGCGTAGCCGATTTCGACCGTGATCCGGACGTTGAGCTCGGCGACGGTGAAGGGAAGGATGTGGCGGAAGATGACGCGGGTGGTGGGCGCGCCGAGGGCGTGGGCGGCATCGACCCAGACGTTCTCCTTGAGCCCGAGCACCATACCACGGATCATCCGGGCGTAACCCGGCCACCAGATGATGGTGAGGGCGATGACGACGCTACGCATGCCACGGCCGACCGCGGCGGCGATCGCCATCGCCAGGACGAAGGCCGGGAAGGCGAGGAAGATGTCGACGGCGCGCATCATCACCTCGTCGATCCAGCCGCCGGCGAACCCGGAGATCGCGCCGTACACCGTCCCGAAGACGGCGGCGATCAGGACGATACCGAGGGCCATCCCGAGCGAATAGCGGGTCCCGTGGACGACGCGACTGAAGATGTCGCGACCGGCCTCGTCGGTGCCGAAGGGGTGCGACCACGAGGGAGCCTTGAACGCCTCCTTCATGTTGAGTCCGGCGGTCGGTTGGTTGCTGATCAGGTCCGGGAAGAGCGCGGCGACCGCGAGGAAAGAGACGAGGAGACCGCTGACCGCGAGGAGCGGTTGCCGCCGCAGACCGGTCAGGAAGCGGGTGGGCCAGGCGGGCGACGGTAGTTGTTGACCGGAGAGCGTCGCGGTCGCGGCCATCAGCGGGCGATCCTGGGATCGAGCAGCGGATAGACGAGGTCGGTGATGAGGTTGATGACGACGAAGGCGACCGAGACCAGGAGCGCGAGCGCCATGATCGGGTTGTAGTCGAGCGCCTGGAAGGAGTCGTAGGCGTAGAGACCGATACCGGGCCAACTGAAGATCGCCTCGATCAGGATCGTCCAGGCGAGCAGGTAAGCGAGTTGGATGCTGGTGACGGTGATGATCGGGTTGAGCGCGTTCTTGAGGACGTGCCCGAAGAGAACCCGCCGTTCCGACAACCCCTTGCTCGCCGCCACGCGGACGTACGGTTTGCTCAACTCCTCCAGGAATGTCGCGCGGGTCAGGCGCGTGCCGACGGCGAGGAGACTGAGGACGACCGTCGTCACCGGCAGGATCAGGTGGACGAGGACACTTTGGAAGAGGCGGAAGTCACCGGCGACCAGGCTGTCGATCGTGAAGAAACCGGTGACGAACGGCGGCGGCGTTTCGTGGACGCCGATCCGGCCGCCGATCGGCAACCAACCGAGGTGAGTGTAGAAGAGGAGTTGGAGGATGATCGCCAGCCAGAACACGGGGATCGCCGAACCGCTGATGACCCCGAACCGGATGATCAGATCGACGGTGCCGCTGGGATGGAGCGCGGCGAGCACGCCGAGGGCGAGACTCAAGAAGACGTAGACGCCGAAGGAGATCAGGATCAGTTCCAGCGTCGCCGGCAAGAAGTGCCGGAGATCGGCCGCCACCGACCGCCGCGTCCGGATCGACTTCCCGAGGTCGAGTCTCGCCAGGCCACGCACGTAGCTGACGTACTGGGCCGGCAGCGGCCGGTCCAGCCCCATCTCCTTACGCACCGAGGCGATCTGCGACTTCGTCGCCCCGAGCCCGGCAACGAAGGCAGCCGGATCGGCCGGGACCACCCGCGACAGCGTGAAGGTGATCAGCGAGACCGCCCAGATGACGAGCAGGGCCCAGAGGGCGCGGCGGAGGAGGAAGAGCGCCATTCGCTTCGCTCAGGCGGCAAGGCGGCAAGGCGGCAAGGCGGCAAGGACGACGAGGGAATCGAGGCGGCGACGAGGCCTGATCATGCAAGACTCCTGATAAGTCCGCGGAGGAGACGGCCCACCTCCGCGGCTTGCTGCAACACGAGGTCGGACTGGTGTTCGGCGACGTAGCCGAGGTCCTGGGCGATGAGCAGCTGCGTTTCCAATTCGCAAAGCGAGCCATGCGCAACCGATAGGTGGTGGCTGTATTCGCGGATGCCCGAACGGCCCTTCCCCTCGGCGACGTTACTGGGGATCGAGACCGCGGCGCGACGGACTTGATTGGTCAGACCGAACTGCTCGTGCTGCGGCCACGTCTTCGTCAATTCGTACACCGACCTCACCAGAACCATCGCCTTCTGCCAGGCGATGAGGTCCTTGTAGCCGCCGTCGCCCGCCCAATCCATCCCTCGCCGCCTTACTCCCTCCGCTTCCGTCGTCCTTGCCGCCTTGCCGCCTCGCCGCCTCGCCGCCTACTTCTGCTTGATCCGGATCAGGTAGAACTTCGTGGCCCAGCGGTAGTCGGTCGGGTCCATGACGTAGCCGGTGACGTGGTTGGGGACGGCGTCGAGGGTTTGCGGGCGGCAACCCCAGATGTTGACGGCTTCGTCGACGACCTTGTGCTGGACCTGGGAGAGGATCGCGTTGCGCTCGGTCTCGTCGACCGTCGTCTTGGCTTTGGCGACCATCGCGTCGACGTCGGGGTTGCTGTAGTTCGCCATGTTGTAGACGGCTCCGGTGACGTAGAACTGGGCGACGAACTGGATCGGGTCGAGACCGAACGGACTCTGGGCGAAATCGGTCAGGTTGGGCGAGTCCTCGGGGCTCTTGTAGAGTTCGAGCATCTGCGCCCACGGCATCTCCCGGATGTTGACCTTGATGCCGAGTTGCTGTGCCGAATCCTGGAACACGGTCGCGCCGAAGGCGAAGGAGGCGAAGCTGCTCGGGACGACGAAGTCGAGCTCGACGCTCGCGGCGTCGACCCCCGATTCCTGGAGCAACTGCTGCGCCTTGGTCATGTCCTGGGCGAACGGCTGCAGATCCTGGGCACCGCCGGGGAAGTCCGCCGGTACCGGCCCGGTCGGAATCGTGGCGAAACCCTGGTTGTAATCGACGAGCGCCTGGAAGTTGAAGGCCGCGGTCAGCGCCTGGCGGAATTTGGCGTTGTCGGTCGGCGGCTTCTGCGTGTTGATGTAGATGGCGGGGTCGGTGTCGAACGTTTTCCAGGGGACGAGGGTGAAGCCCTCGCTCTTGCCGACCCGCTGGGCTTCCGCCGGCGGCACCCAACCGATCAGGTCGGCCTCGCCGCGTTCCAGCATCTGGACGCGGGTCGAGGTTTCGCCGGCCCACCGGAAGGCGATCTCGTCGATCGACCCCGGTTGCCAGCCGCGCCACCAATCGGCGTTCTTGACCAGGTTGATCTGGGTGCCCTTCTCGTAGCTGTCGAGTTTGTAAGGACCGGTGCCGTCGGCGTTCTCCGCGAACCAGGCGCGGGCGTTGTCGTCGCCCTGGGCGTTGGCGGCGATCGTCTTGGCGCTAACGATCCCGACCTTGACGAGGTGGGCGGGGAGGAAGGGATCGGGATCTGCGGTGGCGATTGTGACCGTCTTCGGATCGACGACGGTGACGGCGGCGATGTTGGCGATGAGGAAGGCCGGTCCCTGGTTGATCGTCTTCACCCGGTCGAGCGTCGCCTTGACGTCGTCGGCGCCGAAGTCGTTGCCGCCGTGGAATTTCACGCCGTCGCGTAGCGTGAAGGTGTAGGTCTTGCCGTCGTCGGAGATCGTCCACTCGCTGGCCAGGGCCGGGATCAACTCGAGTTTGGCGGGGTCGATCTCGACGAGCGGTTCGTAGACGTTGCGGGCGAAGGTGAAGCTGTTGGTGTCCTGGACGAGGGCAGGGTCGATCGAGGTCGGTTCGGCGTAGTCGACCCAGACGAACTTCACCGGCGCCTCGGCCCAGGCGGTGTCGCCTTGCGCCTTGGCGGCCGGCGCCGAACGCGGTGCGCTTCCCGCG
>DATBFX010000354.1:0-16163 GCA_036558305.1 Thermomicrobiales bacterium
GGCGGGGTCGGGGGCGGGGCGATCGGTCACGGGCGGGGCTCCTTGCGCGAACGGGCGCGCCCCTCCCGGCACGCCCTCGCCCGCAGACCATATCCACCGCCCTACCCCCTGTCAAATGACTTTTGGCAGGCCGCTTAGGAGTCTGAGGCGGCAGCCCGGACAACTAACGAGCGGGCCGAGAAAGCGAGGGGGCTGCCGTCGCAAGCCTCAGACGGTCCTTCGCCAGTTCGATCGGGGCGCCATTCTTCCCGTGCGAAGTCAGGTCGTCGCGTCGCACGATCCGAACGCTGCCCGCACACCGGCGGGTGCCGGTTTGGCCGGCGGCAGCGCCGCCGCGAGCCGGTCGAACGACTGCCACGTCGCGTGACCCGCCGCCTGCTCGACGCGCGCCAGCAGATCGTAGCTCCGGGGATCGCCGGGGTAGAGGGCGACCAGGCGCACCGCGATCGTCCGGGCGCCGTCGACGTCGCCCCGGTCGAGGCGCTGCTCGGCCCGGTCCCACATCAAGGCGTCGCTGTCGCTGAGGGGCGGCACAAACCCGGCGACGAGGGGAACAATCTGGTCCGGGTCGAGACCTTGCAGGGTGTAGAGGTTCGCCAGACTCTCGCGGACGGACGGGGCCAGAATCTGACTGCGGCAGTCCTCCGGTTCGGCGGCGTCCATCGCCCGTCGCAGCACCGCTTCGATCCCGGTTGTGCCGCCACCGGTCACCCCGGCGGACGGATGGAGCAGGACGACGAGGTCGAAGACCTCGACCTCCCCCACCTGCTGCAGCGCCGCGACGAGCGCCTGGCTCTGCTCCGGGTAGTACCACTCCGTGCTGATCCCCCACCAGAGATCGGGATGGCGCTCGGCGACCGCGGCCAACCGCGGATCGCGCGCGTCGATGGAGCACCGCGCCGCGCCGGCGTCCTCCAAGTAGTAGGGAACAACGGCGGAAAAGGCGTTCCCCAGGCCGTCGATCACGACGAAGCAACTCTCCGCTCTCGCGGCCTGGGTGTAGGCCAGCGCAGCGTCGCGCCAGTTGGGTTTGAGCGGCCCGGTAAAGATGAACCTGGCTTCGTAGGCTCGGATCCCCACGGCGTTGAAGACGAAGAACACCGCCAGGATCGCCGCTCCGGCGATGCGGGCGAGTCGCGGTCGGGCCCGGCGCAGCGGCGGCGGCAGCAGGCCATTGGCGCCGAACGTGGCCAACCCGAGCACCATCGGCAACGACGCCAGTACGTAACGCGTGTTCATGACGTGGGAGGTCTGGATTGAGAGGAGGATGGCGCAGGGGACCAGGATCCAGGCCAGGGCAACCGCGACCTCCCGCGATCGCGCCCGAACCACCGCCAACACGCCGGTGACGACGAGTCCGGTGGTGAGCATGTCGGAGAGACGCCAGGTCGGGAGCGGATTCGCCAGTTGGACCGTCATCCACCAACCGTTGATCAGTACCCGGCCGAGCGACGGGGTGGGCGAAACGGTGGCGTCGTTCATGTGCGCCACGGCGAAGAAATCGCTCGCGAGCGGCAGCCACCCGATCAGGATCGTGGCGAAGGCGATGGCCGGTGTGCGGAGCGTCGAACCGATCGCGGCGGTCGGCCGTCGCCGGTCACTCAGCACCAGGATCAGCGCCACCACCGCCAGGGTCGGCAGGACGACGATGGCCGCGAAGTAACTCGACCAGACGTCGAGCAACCCGAAGACGGCGACCCAAACCCACTCGCGGCGGCTCCCATCGTCGAAAGCCCTGAGCAAAAACAGGAGACCGCACAGGCTGAACAACACCAGGAGCGCGGCCGGCCGCGCCTCTTGCGAATAGGCGATGTGGAGCGGCGAGACGGCAAAGAAGAGCGCCCCGATCGCGGCTGCGTGCGCTCCCAGCAACCGCCGGAGGACGAGGTAGGCAACCGGAATCGCCGCCACACCGGCGAGCGCGAAGGGCAGGCGCATCGCCGCGTCGGTCGTCGAGATCTTCCTGACGGCGTGGATGATCAGGAGATGGAGGGGCGGGTTGTTCGTGAAGAGTTGGTCGATCAGGTCTTCACCGGCGTCGATGCGCAGTCGTGCCCGCAGGATGGCGGAGACCGGATGTCTGGCAATCGAGATCGAGATCAGTTCGTCGTACCAGAGACTCTTGGCGCCGAGCGTCGGCAACCGCAGGAGCGCGGCGAGGATCGTGGTGAAGACGATGACGAATCGCTGCTCGATGACCAGCCGCACCCAGGCGCCCGCCCGCCCAGCGCGGACCAAGCGTTGCTCGCCAAGCCACGCCTCGTGCTGCAAGGCCGCGATCCTCCGGCGACAAATCGAATGGGCCAGGGAAACCGGCGATCCTGCCGGTATGCTCGCTTCAGCGTAGCGGCGAGCGTCCGCGCCGGAACATCCCAAAATGGTCCCGGCCTTGACCATTCGCACCGGTCCGGCGCACCGTCGGCCTGGTTTCAAGGGGAAAACGAGCGCCACCCCATTTCCGGGGTGGCGCATCGCGAAAGCGATTGGTTTGGACCGTCCCTAATCCCCGGCCGCCTCGGCCACCCGTCGCGGGGCGGCGATCGCGCCGCCCTCGACGCGGAGGTCCGGCAGCCACTTCAGCCAGGTCGGCAGGTACCAGTTCCAGTCGCCGAGCAGGCGCATCGAGGCGGGGACCAGGATCGAGCGGACGACCGTGGCGTCGAGGAAGACCGCGACGGCCAGACCGAAACCAACCTGCTGCAGCATCACCAAGCGGCCGGAGGCGAAACCGACGAAGACGGCGACCATGATCAGGGCGGCGCCGGTGATGATCCGCGCCGTCGATTGCAGACCGACCGCGACCGACTCCTGGTTGCGCTTGGTCGCGTCGTAGTGCTCGCGGATACGGGAGAGCAGGAAGACGTGGTAGTCCATGCTGAGACCGAACAGCACGCAGAAGAGGAAGATCGGGATCCAGGCTTCGATCGTCGGCGTCTTCTGGAAGCCGAAGAATCCGTGCAGGTAGCCCTTCTGGAAGACGAAGACCAGCAACCCGTAGGCCGCGCCCACCGAGAGCAGGTTCATCACGATCGCCTTCGCGGGGACGACGATCGAGCGGAAGACGATCATCAGGAGGATGAAACTCAGACCGAGGACGAAGGCGAAGACGAGCGGCGTCCATTCGGCGACCAGATCGAAGAAGTCCTTGTTGAAGGCCGTGTCGCCGGTGACGAGGACCTCCGCCTGCGGCACCGCCGCGAAGGAGCGCGGGATCATCACCGTGCGGAGTTTGACGACGAGGTCGGCGGCGGCCGGGTCGTTCGGATTCGTGGCGAGGGTGGCGCGGATCAGGGCGACGTCGCCGGCGGCGTTCCACTGCACCGGATCGACCGCGGCGAACCCCTCGTGCGGCAGTTTCGCGCTCAGGTCGGCGATCGCCGCGGTGACCTTGGGATCGTCCTTCCGACCGGAGACGACGATCTCGACCGGCGCCAACCGGCCCGCCGAGAAGTCGCGTTGCAGGATCTCGAAGCCGCGCTTGACGTCGCTCTGCGGCAGCGTCTCGACCCCGGCGGACCCGGTGTGGAGGTCGAAGTACGGCACCGCCGCGGCGAGGAGCAGCCCGACCGCGAGGACGACGGCGACGACCGGGCGCCCCATCACGACGCGGGTGATCCGACCCCAGAACCCGGAGTGGATCGTCTCGTGGTCGAACGCGGCCTGCTTGGCGGCGGTCGCCTCGTCGTACGTGCGGCGGCGCGGCCAATCGACGCGATCGCCGAGGAGACTGAGCACGGCCGGGATCAGCGTCAGCATCGCCAGCACCGCGACGACGACGACGAGGATGGCGCCGAGCCCGAGCGAGCGGAAGATGGTCGTCGGGATCAGGAAGAGACCGAACAGGGCGAAGACGACCGTCATCCCGGAGAAGAGCACGGCCTTGCTGGCGGTGCCGCCGGCGATCTCGATCGCCTCCTGCTTCGGTCGACCGCGCCGCCGCTCCTCGCGGTAGCGCTCGACGATGAAGAGGGCGTAGTCGATGCCGACCGCGAGGCCGATCATCGTGATCATGTTGGTGATGAAAAACGAGAGGTCGACGAAGTGGCCGATGAAGGCGGTCAAGCCGAAGGCGACCGCGATCGAGAAGAGGGCGAGGATGACCGGGATGCCGGCGGCCACGAGCGCGCCGAAGACGACGACCAGGATGATCAGCGCCGCCGGGATGCCGAGGACTTCGGCCTTCTGCAAATCTTCCTCGGCGATCGTGTTGAACTCGTCGCCGATGCTGATGTCGCCGACGGTGAGCGTCTCGATCTCACCGGTCGCGTGCGCCTTGACGGTGGTGCGGAACTCGTCGGCGCGGTCGGAGGCGGCGTCGACTTCACCCAGCAGGGTGACCGGGATCACGGTGGTCTTGCGATCCTTGGAGACGAGTTGCTCGGCCGTCGCCGGCGACGCCGCTTTCGCCTCGTAGTAGTTGTAGGTCGCGGTCGGCGCGGTGTTGACGAGCCCGGTCAGACCGCGCAGGGCGGCGGTCGTCTCGACGACGACCTGCTGGAAAGCCGGATCGTCGACCGTCTTGTCGGTCGAGGTCACGATCACCGTTTCGGTCAACGGGTCCTTTTGCCCGAACCCTTCCTTCAGCCGATCGAAGCCGCGCACCGACTCCGGATTGTTGAGGAAATTCGAGTCGGTCGTCAGCGCGTCGCTGAGACTGGTTGCGGTCGAGAAGATCGCAAGCAGCAGGATGACGAGCCAGACACCGACAACAGGCCAGGGCCGCCTGGCGCTGAGACGCGCCAGACCGGCGGTAGACAACACCGACAATGGAGTCCCCTTTCGTTCCCTTCCGCTATTGCGCTCCACACCAACAGGTTTGCGCTTACGCCCGACGACCGCCTGCCACATCCGAACGACCGACTATCTCCGAAAACGCATCGTTTTACCGATCCCGCTCGCGTCGGGGGTCGCCGTGTCCTTAGTGCGACCCTGCACAATCATGACGTAGGCAATCGGCTTTGTCGTCCGTCAAACGGCGTAATTGGCGATCGGACGGAGCGGGCCGATTACGCAGATCTACTCCGTATCTCGACGTAGCGATACTCAACCCAGGGCGGTCGCCGGGCGGCACGGTCGCACGATGCGCGTCGCCGCGAGACTGGCCACCCAGGGGAACGCACGGGTCGAGGCATTGTCCGCGTCGCGCCGAACGGTCTCGGCGACTGCCGCGGCGGCCTGGTAGCTGAGTGATGATTGCGGGTTCGTGACATCCCTCCTTCGGTTGCACGGCGATCGGTCCGTTGCGATCAGGATGGCAGGATCGAAGGCCGGCGCCGTCGCCCAAATTGCCGAATTGGGCGGGACCGCCCACCGCAACCGTGCCGGGGTTGCTCGGCAGGAATGCCTATGGGCCAGCGACCACGTTGGGTGAAGCCGGTGCGACAACAGCCGGCCCCCGTGCGTGGCAGAACCGGCGCGGAGAGGTCCTTCGCTGGCGCTCAGGATGACCGGGGGGCGGCACCCTCAACTGGTCATCCTGAGCTTGCGAAGGATCTCTTTCGGCGTCGCTTCGGCTCAGCAGTTTTTCTGATGGCGCACTACACTGCGGCCAATCGTGCTTGGAGGGATCATCACATTGGCTGCATCAAACCCGCCGACCGACCAGAGCAGCGACCTCGGCGAAATCGTCGTCCTCAACCGAGACCTCTTCTTCGGCGTCACAATCGGCAACATCCTGCGCGGTCTCGGCTACCGGGTCTCGTTCGTGCCGACGACCGAGGCTTTTGCCCGACACCTGCGGTCGGACGGAGTCGCTCCGGTTCTCGGCGTCATCGATATGGGGGTCGGGGTGGATTGGGAGGCGATCGCCTCCCTCACCGGATCGGAGGCGAGCCCGACACCGCTGCTCGTCTTCGGTTCGCACCTCGACGTCGAAGGCCGGCGGGCGGCGAAGGCGGCCGGGGTGAGGCGCGTGGTCTCGAACGGCGACTTTCACCGCGACATGGTCGCGTTGGTGCAGCGATACGCAAACCCGAGCGGACGCGACACCGATTGAGGTGCGAGGATTGTAGGGTTCGCGGACCCAGGTCAGCGGCTGTGCCGATCTCGGCGCACCGAGTATCATCGCGCATCGATATGACTGTCGGGCGCAATCGTGGCGGGGAGGAGTGATCGATGAGGCGGTGGATCGGGGGATTACTGACGGCGGGGATGCTGGCCGTCGTCGTGGTGTCGCTGACGCCCACGTCGGGCATCAGGGCGCAGGATGCGAATGAGGACGACCAGGCGACCGCGATCGCCGATCTGCAAACGCGCGTGGCCGCCCTGGAAACCGCGGTCGCCGGTACCCCGGGTGCCGAGACCGGTGGGAAAGTGCTGTTCGAGGCGAACGCGCAGACCGGCTTCGACGAGTGGACCGAGGGATACTTCGGGGGATTCACCAGCCAGTTCACCGTCAAGGACGGGATCCTCGTCGCGGACGTCGGCGGTTACACGATCCTCTACGCCCCCTATCTGACGACGACGCCGGACTACGTCCTCGAGGCCGAGATTCGGCAAATCCCGACCTCGCCCGGCACACCGGAACCGGCGTTCGGCACCATCGCCGGCCTGGCCGCCCGCTACAAGGACAACGACTACCCCAAGGACAACGTGGGATACGTCGCGACCACCTGGGGGACCGGCGTCGAGCTCAAGGGCGAGGATGGCTCCCTGCTCGCGTCCTCGGAGAAACTGATCGGCGCGGACAAGGTCGACCCCCGCGAGGGATGGCACACCTATCGCTTGGAGGTCCACGGCGACTCGTTGCGGTTCCTGATCGACGGCACGCCGGTCGCCAAGGGGACCGGAGCAACCTATACCGGCATCGGCGAGGACGGCCGGGTCGGGGTCATCGCCTCGCTCGGCCCGCTGGAGGTGCGCAGCTTCCGCGTGCTCGCCTGGGAATAGATCGATCCGGGTGTGCGGCTGCTGAGTCGGAGGCCGCGGAACGGTGCCTCTTCGCGGCTCCGTTCCTTTTGAACCAGATGTCACGTACGTACATATTCGCGCACCAGCCCGAACCATCCTTGACGTCCACGGCGGTTGCGTCTAGAGTGTACGTACACAAGTTATCCGAACTCCCCGCGTTCGGCTCCGATCCGGCGACGCGAGGAGGAACAGAGCGGGTGGCAGCCTCTGGCGAGTGGGCAGAGCAGTGCGGGCAGACCGCGGCGATCATCGTCCCCGAAAACGGAGCCGTCGCGACACCTCAATCACCGGCGACCAATGCGGACGTCGTCACTATCGCCGGTGCGGTCGAGATGTTCTTCGACGGTCTCCGGCTCGCACCACGCTCCAAGAAGACGTACCGGCACGGCGTTGCGAAGTTCCTGCGGCACCTGTCCGAGCACGAGGGGATCGACCCCGAGGTGGCGCCGGTTACCGCGATCGTCCCCGACCACATCACGCAGTTCGCCTTGCAGTTGGTGCCGACCGACGTCCGAACACCGGAAGAGGTGTCGCGGATGCGAACGGCGCAGAACAACATCTCGGCCGTCCGCAAGTTCTGCGGGTACCTGACCGCCTACGATCTCCATCCCACGCTCGCCACGGAGCGGTTGCGCGTCCGGATCGCGGCGATGATGCCGCGCTTCACGCCGCCGCCACCCAACGTCAAATTGAGCGACCTGGAGCGGATCGTCGCGCACGTCCGCGCGGGGCAGTCCGAGGAGAAACCGCAGGCGGAACTGCGGCGTCTCAAGGTGAGGGCGATGATCCTCTTCCTCTTCCGGTCGGGGGTCCGCGTCTCCGAACTCTGCGCGCTGCGCCGGCGCGACGTCGACCTGGTTCAGGGGACCGCGAGTATCTACCGTGCCAAGGGCGGCAAGAGCCGGACCGTCCACTTCGACGCCGAGACCGCCGAGGCCCTCACCGCCTACTGGCGTGCCCGCGGCGACAGTCCGCGCGGGGCGGGTGCCCTCCCCGCCTTCAGCGGACGGGATAAACTGGGCGACGCCGGCAACGCGATCAGCCCGCGCACGGTCGAGCACATCGTCACCCAGCTCTGCGAGTCGCTCGGGATCGAAAGCGAGGTTACGCCCCATTCCTTCCGCCACGGACTCGCCACCGAGATGGTCCACCGCCGCGTCCGCGAGTCGACCGTCCAAACCATCCTCGGCCACGCCTCGCCGCAGACCACGCGGATCTACGTCCACCAGCGCGCCGTCGAGGTCGCCGAGGAGTACCAGGACGCGTTCGGCCCCTACCGCCCGCCGAGTCGACCGGCCTAGCGGCCGTCCGCTCGGTCGCTGGGCCGCGGCGCCCCTGGCGCTGCTCGTGCTCGTCCTCGCGGCCTGCGTCTCCGGCGACGCCGCGGACCAAGAGCAGATGGAGACGCGCGAGGCGACGCGCGGCGCGGTCCTGGGCGAGATCCAGGCGACCGACTTCGCCGCCCGCTTCCGGCAACCGCCCGGCACGCCGAAACCGACGGCGACCACCGCTCCCGGTCTCGACACCCTCGTCCTCGCCTCCAGCGTCAACTCGGACGGCTCACCGCTGCAGCAGATCAGCTCGGTCTCCGGGTTCGGGGCAAGCACCGTCTACGCCTGTGCCCGCATCTCCAACGCCCGCTCCGGTCAGAAGGTGATCGCCGTCTGGTCGACGATCGACGGCACCGAGGTCGCCCGCTCCGAGCAAAAACTCGACGCCGGCGGTTTCGAACGCTGGGTAGCCCTCCCCTGGCAGATGAACGGTTCCCCCCTTGGCGGCACCTACGCCGTCACCATCTACGTCGACAAAGTCGACCCCGCGCACGAGTTGAACTCCCTCGTCTTTCGGGTCGGCTGACGCCGGAGGCGGACAGGCGGACAGACGGACAGACGGACAGACGGGCAAGACGACGAAGTCGTTTCGTTCTGACGGCTGACAATTGACGACTCTTATGATCTCTCGGGGGCGAGCAGGCCGTAGGTACCGTCGCGGCGGCGGTAGACGACGTTGATTTGGGATTCTTCGGCGTTGTGAAAGAGGTAGAAGTCGTGGCCGAGGAGTTCCATTTGCTCGATTGCCTCCTCGGGATCCATCGGTTTGACCGTGAAGCGTTTGGTGCGGACGAGTGAAGAGACGCTTTCGGGTTCGTCGGCCTCGACGTTGCCGTCGGTCGGCGCCGGCACCTCGTCGATCGGACCGGGGCGGGGACCTCGGCGATCCGAACGCTTTTCGTGGTAGCGGCGTGCCTGGCGTTCGATCTTGTTGAGGACTTTGTCGACGGCCCGCGACGGGTCGGTGTCGCGTTCTTCGGCACGGAGGATGTTGCGACCGGTCTGGATCGTGATCTGGGCAACGAAGGAGTCGGCAGCGGTACGCAGGTGGGTCCGCCGCAACTCCAATTTGGCGTCGACGACGCGGCCGAGGAGGCGATCAAATGCTTCGACGCGGCGATTTGCGAACTGACGAAGGTCGTCGGTGACTTCGACGTCGTTGCCGCGGATGGCGAGTTCCATGCGGGCGCGCTCCTCGACTGGTGCCCCGCATCGCGGTCCGACGTTGGCCGATCGCCGTCGACCCAACCAGCGACCGGGACACAACGACCAACGGTGCCCGCGGAGGGACTCGAACCCCCGACGCCCGCCTTAGGACGGCGGCGCTCTATCCTCTGAGCTACGCGGGCGGGGCGACTTCGCCGCGCCTGCCAACGATCCTAGCACAGCAGGCTTATCGTGCGCACCCCGCGAGAGCACGGACGGATTCGGCGCCGTCGCCGTAGCGTCCGTTCGATGTATACGGACGCCGTCGGTCCGATTGTGCTCTGTTGTTGCCCGCGACTCCGCTCATTTCCAATTCATAACGCCACCAGTGTCGATTCGACAGCACGGTGATCCGGCGCCGAACTGGCGCCCGCCCAACGGCGAGTAGGGGGCGCGGCGTCCGCTCTGGCCGATGGTCCGCTTCGGCATTGTCGCGGCGTGGACAGGTATGCTACGATGTCAGACACTCGGGGAGTAGCGCAGCCCGGTTAGCGCGCAGCGTTCGGGACGCTGAGGTCGGAGGTTCAAATCCTCTCTCCCCGACCGGTTCGGGGGAGCGCCAACGCGCTCCCCCTCGTTTTGTCCGTCGCTCCCCACCCGGCGCACCGAGGCGACGATCATGGCGGACGAGACGTCGGCGGCGACCGCAACCGCGCGCAACGCGGAAAATCCTTACGTCGCCCTCCCCTCCGTCTCTTCGCTCCTTGAGACCGCCCGCCGACTCGATGCCGGTTTGAGCGAAGCCGTCCTCGCCGCGATGTTCCGCGACATCCTGGTCGTCGCCCGCGCCGAGATCGCCGCAGGCATCTCGTTGTCACGGGGCGAGATCGAACGGCGGGCGGTCGGGGCGATCGAGGCGATCGGGCGGGTTCGACTCGCGCCCGTGCTCAACGCAACCGGCGTCGTGATCCACACCAACCTCGGCCGGGCGCCGGTCAGCCCGGAGACCGCGGCGGCGATGGCGGAGGCGGCGGCCGGTTACGTCCCGCTGGAGATCGAACCCGAATCGGGGCGCCGCGGCGGTCGGATGCGCGAGATCGCCAACCTGATGCGGCTGCTAACCGGTGCGGAGGCCACACTCGTCGTCAACAACAACGCCGCCGCAGTGTTGTTGACGCTGTCGACGATTGCGGCCGGCAAGGCGGTAGTCGTTTCGCGCGGCGAGGCGGTGGAAATCGGAGGTGGTTTCCGAATCCCGGACGTCTTGCAACAAAGCGGTGCCACGCTCGTCGAAGTCGGAACCACCAATCGCACCTACGCGCGGGACTATGCGGCTGCCATCGACGCGACGACTGCCGCGCTCCTCAAAGTTCACCCCAGCAATTTCGCGATGACCGGTTTCACGGCTTCGGCAACCGTTGCCGAACTCGTCGCGATCGCCCAGTCCGCCGGAATCCCGGTGGTCGAAGACCTTGGCAGCGGCGCCCTTGTCGATACCAGGCGATACGGTCTCGGTGCGGAACCGACGATCGGCGAGAGCCTGGTCGCCGGCGCCTCGGTCGTGACCGCCAGCGGCGACAAGTTGCTCGGCGGACCCCAGGCGGGCATCGTCGCGGGGCGGCGGGAATGGGTCGAGCGGATCGCGGCCCACCCGCTCGCCCGGGCCCTGCGCGCCGACAAGACCTGCCTGGCGGGTCTCGCCGCAACCCTCCGCCACTACGCGACCGGCCAGGAGGCGTCCAAAATCCCCGTTTGGCGCATGATCGCGACGAGTCCCGAGCAGCTTCGGGAGCGCGCGGAGGGCCTCGCCGCCAAACTCGTCCAGGCAACCGCGAACTCGACGGTGGTATCGGTCGAGTCGACCGTCGGCGGCGGCTCGCTGCCCGGCCAGACGATGCCCAGCTTTGCCGTTTCCCTGAGCGACGACCGCACTGGTCCGGATGAACTGGCGAAGCGGTTGCGGCTGGGAGCGCCCCGCGTGTTCGCGCGCGTTGCCGATGGCACGCTCTTGCTCGATCTGAGAACCGTGTTGCCGGAAGACGACGCGCGTCTGACGGAGGCGGTGCTGGCCGCGCTCACTTCGCGCGCATGACCGCCGCAGGAGTGTCCTTGTCGCGGCTGTCGCGGAAATACGGGCTCGGCGGCGGGTAGAACCGGCGGTGCCGTTCCGCCAACACCGCCAGTTGCGGCATCAGCGTGCCGAGGCTGTCGGCATCGTTTGCCTGCTGCGCCGCCGCGATCTCCGCCTGAAGTTCGCGCAGCAAGAAGGTGAATCGCTCCTTGCCCAACAGGTCCAGCGTCTGCCGGACTTCGCGCTGGACTTGGCCGGGCAATTGCGCGGGTTTGCCGTCGAGTTGACCGAGGAGCCGCTCCGCGTGGTCGGCCAGCGAGTCGTCGAGCCCGGCCACGATCTGGATCGGGTCGAGTTCGTCGGGAATCGACTCATCGCGCAGGACTTGGAGGAGAGCCCGGTTACGGCCGTCGATCAGATCGTCTTCGGGCACCAGCGGCAAGAGATCGCGGCACAACGAGCGATGGCGGAGCAGGAGCGCCAGGAGGTGGTCTTCGTGGCTGACGGCGGCGGGCTTCGGACGGCGCTCGACGACACCGGCTGAGGTCGGAGACCGTTGCAGCGATCCTCGCCGTATCTCCGACGCCACTACGCGCTCGTCGAGATCGAGCCGGCGGGCCAGCAGCCCGACGTAGTGCGACTGGACGATGCGATCGGCGATCTGGCGCAACACCGGCGCCGCGCGACCGACCGCATCGGATTTGCCACGACTATCGCCGGGGGAGATGTTGGCGGTGACCGTGTCGAGGTAGAAGTCGAGGAAGGGTCGGGCCGTGCCGACGACCTCGGGCCATTTGTCGGGTGCCTTGCGGATCAGCTCGTCGGGATCCTTTCCCTCGGGCAGTTGGACGATCGCGATGTCGGCGTTGAGTTTGCGCTCGAACCGGACGATCCCCAGGGCGTCCGGGACGGGTACCTCCTCGTGGTCGAGCGCGGATTGCATCGACTCCAGGCTGCGGAGGGTCGCCAGTTGCCCGGCCGCATCGGCGTCGAGGGCGAGCACGATCCGCTTGCTCAACCGCTTGACCTGGTCGACCTGGGCATCGGTCAGCGCCGTCCCCATCGCGGCCACGACGTTGCCGTGGCCGAACTGGTGGGCGGCGATGGCGTCCATGTAACCCTCGACGATCACCACCTGGTCCCGGCGACGGATCTCCTCCTTGGCGAGATCGAGGGCGTAGACGAGCGAGCTCTTGTCGAAGATCGGCGATTGGGGTGAGTTGAGGTACTTGGGTTGGGCGTCGCCGAGGGCGCGACCGCCGAAGCCGACGACGTGGCCGTCCCGGTTGCGGATCGGGAACATAAACCGGTTGCGGAAGCGGTCGTAGTAGCCGCCGCCGTCGCGAACCTGAAGCAAGCCCGCCTCCGCCGCGACGGCAGGATCGAGCCCGCGCGCGGAGACGTACCGAAGCAGGTTGTCCCAGCCATCCGGCGCGAATCCGAGTCGAAACCTGGCGACGACGTCGTCCGACAAACCGCGTTGCATGGCGAGTTCCCGACCAGGTCGGCCGGACTCGCTGTTGGCGAGGATGTTGGCATAGAACGTGGCGGCAAGTTCGTTGAATTCGATCAGGCGCTGCCGGTGGGCATCGACCTCGGGTGCGACGGTCGGGATCGAGGAGAGTTGCACGCCCGCCCGGCGCGCGAGTTCGGTCAGCGCCTCCTTGAAGTCGACGTGCTCGACGCCCTGGTAGAAGGTGAAGGCGTCGCCGCCCTTGGCGCAGCCGAAGCAATGGAAGTTCTGGGAGTCGGGGAAGACGATGAACGAGGGCGTCTTTTCCTGATGAAACGGGCAGAGACCTTTGTAGCTCCGGCCGGCCTTCTTGAGTTGCACGTATTGACCGACCAACTCGACGATGTCGGTGCGCTCCCGGACGTCGGCAACGGCGTCGTGGGCCATGGCGGTTCCCTCGCTCAAGTTCGGCGCGATGGCGGTGTCAAACGGACCAAAAGCGGGGGACGAACAGACGCTGGAACAACTCGACGGCGAAGCGGTCGGTCATGCTGGCGACGTAGTCGGCAACCTGTCGCTCGGGCGGGTCGCCGCGTTCGGCGCTACGATACTCCATCGGCAGCCGCGCCGGATCGGCGAGGAAGTAGGCGCTCAACTCGCGGACCACGTTTTGCGCGCGCACCGTATCCTCACGTTCGTTGAGCGGGGTGTAGACCCGGTCGAACAGGAAGCGGCGCAGGACGTTGGCCGCACTCCGCACATCCGGCGACAGTTCGATCCGCGCCGGAACGGTCTCCGTCGCCGACTGGTCGACGATGTCGCGGACGAGGGTATCGATCCGGCGGGAGTGGGTCGGGCCAAGAACGTCCACAACGACCGACGGCAAATCGCAGGGGTCAACCAGTCCGGCGCGCAGGGCGTCGTCGAGGTCGTGATTGATGTAGGCGATGCCGTCGGCGATCTTGACGACCTCGCCCTCCGGCGACGCCGGGCGACCCGCAGAGGCGCCGGTGATCTCGTCTTCCGGTTTCGAGTGCCTCAGGATGCCGTCGCGAACGGCCGCGGTCAGGTTGAGCCCGCGGCCGTTCTTCTCCAGCACGTCGACGACCCGCAGACTCTGCTCGTTGTGGCGAAAACCGGGCAGGATCTCCGCCAGCGCGGTCTCTCCGGCGTGCCCGAAGGGCGTGTGTCCCAGGTCGTGACCAAGCCCGATCGCCTCGATCAAGTCTTCGTTCAACCGCAGCGCCCGTCCGATCGTCCGCGCGATCTGGGTCACTTCCAGGGTGTGCGTCAGGCGGGTGCGGTAGTGGTCGCCGGCGGGCGCGATGAAGACTTGCGTCTTGTGCATCAAGCGGCGAAAGCTCTTGGTGTGGACGATGCGGTCGCGGTCTCGCTGGAATTCGGTGCGGACGCCGGACGGTTCTTCGGGGCGCAGGCGAGACGCGTTTGCACTTCGCGTGCCCGCGGGAGCGAGCAGCATTGCTTCGATCGCTTCGATCGACTGTCGGACGGAGGTGGGCTGTGCGACAGGCATCGGCGCCATCTCAGCTTCAACGGGGCAACGACGATTGTACAACGTGTACGGACGGGGTGGGTGGTGGCGTCGCGGCCGCCTCCATCAGTCCGTCAGCACGTCCAGCGGCGCCAGGCTGGCGAGCAACCGTTTCCGGCCATGCCGGATGAAGTCGATTCCGAGTTCCTGATCGTCGCGGCGCTGGTCGATCTCGGCGATGACGCCTTCGCCGAACTTGGCGTGAAAGACGCGGTCGCCGACGGCGTATGCACGCTGGGTCGCCACCGGCGTGGTCGCGACGGGCGTCGGTCTTGCCAAGGGCGTCTCCCACGATGAGGAGGAGGAGCCCCGCGCACGCTCGGTCACACTCGCGCGGCCGGACCGACCGTTGCTCCCTCGCCTGCCGAGACTGCGCAAGTGGTCTTGCGGCAGCGAGGCCAGGAATCGCGACGGCACCGCTTGCTGGTAGCGACCGTAGGACAGCCGGACACCGGTGTACGTCAGGTAGAGCAGTTTCTCGGCGCGGGTGATGCCGACGTAGAAGAGCCGGCGCTCCTCCTCCAGCGGCATCGGGTCGCTGAACTCGGCCTCGACGGCCCGGCTGATCGGCAGCAGCCCCTCCTCGACCCCGGCGATGAAGACGACCGGAAACTCCAGGCCCTTCGCCGAGTGGAGGGTGATCAGCGTGACCCGACCGCGGTCGGTCTCGTCCAGGGCGTCGACGTCGGCGACCAGCGCTACCTGCTCCAGGTAGGTGGGCAGGGCCTCGCCGGGCGGCAGCAGATCGTACTTCTCCAAGTCGGAACGCAGCTCGAGGACGTTGGCCCAGCGCTGCATCTCCTCTTCGCTCTCGTGGTCGAACGAGCCCTTGTAGCCGGTGGACTCGACGACCGCGTCGAACAGTTCGACCAGCGTCGAGCGCTCCGCCTGGTCCCGCAAGCGCGCAAAGGTGGTGCCCAGGGCCCGCGCCGCCGACTTTGCGTTGCCCGAAAGCTCCGGTACCGGCCCCGCGACCACGGTCGGCGCCAGCGCGACAAATCCTTCGAGCAGAGGCTGCCCGTTCCGCGTCGCCCACGACCGCACCGCATCGACCGCTTTGGGGCCGAGACCGCGCCCGAGGGGCAGGTTGTCGATGACGCGTTGCAGACTGACCTCGTCGGCCGGGTTGTAGAGGAGGCGGAGGACGGACAGGACGTCCTTGACCTCCTTGCGCTCGTAGAACCGCACGCCGCCGACGATCCGGTAGGGGATGTCGCTGATCCGGAATGCCTCCTCCAGCACGCGGCTCTGGGCGGTCGTCCGGTACATCACCGCGACGTCGTCCGGGCCGATCCCGTGGGTCTTGATCAGGCGCCGGATCTCGCCGACGACGAACTGGGCCTCGTGGTTCTGGTCCGAGAGCTCGCGCACGGCGACCGGTTCGCCGTCGTCGTTGTCGGTGCGGAGGCGGCGGTCGATCCGCTGGGTGTTGTCGCGGATCACGCGATCGGCGGTGTCGACGATCCGGCGGGTCGAGCGGTAGTTGAGCCCTAGGTTTATCTGCCGGGCGTCGGGGAAATCGGTCTGAAAATCGAGGATGTTACGGATATCGGCCTGGCGCCAGGCGTAGATCGATTGATCGGGATCGCCGACGACGAAGAGATTGCGGTGCTTGGCGGAGAGGGCCGAAACCAGGATGTACTGGACGCGGTTTGTGTCCTGGTACTCGTCGACCAGAACATGAAGGAGGCGCTCCTGATA
>DATBFX010000355.1:0-13419 GCA_036558305.1 Thermomicrobiales bacterium
TCTCGGCCGGGACATTCGTGCCGATCTTCAACGACAAGCACCTCGACCAGCAATTCGTCGACGCCAAATGGATGACCTCGACGGCGAAGCGGCTGGGCGTGCCGCTGCTGGCCGGATCGACGCTGCCGCTCGCCTGGCGCGATCCGGCTCTGGAATGGCCGCTCGGGGTCGAGGTTTTGGATGCGCTCGTGATCGCCCACGGGCCGATCGAGCGGTACGGGTTTCACGCCCTCGAAACGCTGCAATGCATGGTCGAGCGGCGCGCGGGCGGCGAAACCGGGGTTAGGTCGGTGCAATGCCTCGAAGGCGGAGCCGTCTGGGCGGCGGGGCGCGAGGGGCGCTGGAGCTGGGCGCTCTTCGACGCGGCGCTTGCGACCATCCCGACTGGGCCGAACGCGGACCCGGAGCGGGACACCCCCAACCCGATCGCCTTTCTCGTCGAATACGCAAGCGGACTGCGCGCAACGGTCATCCTGCTCGACGAGTTCGTTTCGTCGTTCGGCTTCGCCGCCCGGCGGGGTGACCGGCTGGACGCCTGCGAATTCTTCCTCCAGGACTATCCGCCGCACGGCCACTTCACCTTTCTCCTCCGTCAGATCGAAACGATGGTGCTGACCGGTGCGGCGCCCTATCCGGTGGAACGGACGCTCCTGACAACCGGCATCCTCGACGCGGCGATGCATTCACGCTGGAAGGGCCATGTGCCGCTGGCGACCCCGGATCTCGACGTCGTCTACACGGCGCCCGCGTCGGTGAGCGAGACGGGCGTCGGCCGGCCGCTACCGGAACGCAAGCCGTTCGCCCTTTCTTGAATCGACGGCCAGCGTTGGCATTGCCTGGAGTGCGAACGCATTCAGATCGGCAGCGTCGAAACCGTTTCCTTCGTGCCGGTGCGCGCAGGCGTCCGGCACAGCGACGACGACGTACCCGCGGGGTACGGCTACGGCGGGCAGTGGTGCCGCTCGCACCGTCCGGAGTTTCCGATCGTCATGGTGAAGCTGCACCTCGGCGACGGGCCGATCGGGAACTCCGGGAAGTCGCCAAACCGTGTGCCCCTACGCGACCGCCACTTGTCCTCGCGGCGCAGGGGCGGCGCATGCTGGAGGTCGCATCCTTCGGGTTGAAGCCGCCGGAGGTCGCGGCGCGGGTGATCGTCATGGGGGAGGCTGCTTCGACGCGCGGTCGGTCGTTGGCGGCGATCCGGCGCGCCTTCCTATGGGCACCGTGGGTGGGCGGGTTCGATCCGTGGTCGTCGGTTGAGGCGTTCGCGGATGTTGTCGGGCGCTCTCGAGGGGCGGGTGTGACGGACTTCGTCTTCGATGAGCCCCAATTGGCGCAGTGGAAGGTGCTGGAGCGCGTTGCTTCGATCGTGTTGCCGCGGCTGCGAGGGCGAGACGACACGTGAACCGAGGAAGCGCGACCGAGGACCCGTCAGTGTGGCTTGGTTACGGGGATATCGTTCAGATTCACGGAGGCCGTTGGGGTGCCGTTCGTCGGTTGGAGGGTGGAGGCGAGGTAGCTTTCGAGCAGGTAGGAGTCCCTCAGGTCCCAGGTGAAGGGCGGAAAACGGATGCTCAGGTTGTCTTCGAGACCGAGGCAGGCGGTACGGAGATAGGCAAGGTCGGGATTGCCGAGGCAGATCGCCTTGACATCGTTGTAGGCGTCGATGCGCCGCGCCATCACCCAACCCACGTACGCGGCCAGTTCCTGGTGATCGGGTGACATCAAGTAGGCTTGGGTAAGGCGCGTGTAACGGCCGCGGGTGGTGCGGATGCTGTTGCCGTCGCGGATATTGCCGACGACGGAGCGGGTGACCGGGTCGTAGAGTTGGTTGAGCCACGAGCGAAGCGTGCTCGGGTATTCCGCTTCGAGACCGGCGATCTGGATCAAGAGCTTGGTGCGCAGGGGCGCGGTGAGTTGCGCTTGCTGATCGGTCAGAATCGGGAGGTTGGCGAGACGCGGATCGTCGGCGCCCCTCGGCACGATCCAGGAGCCGTCCGCCGCTTGGCGGCAGTTGCTCATCCCTTCGATCATCTCGGCGGTGGCGCCGACGCCCGCTTTGTCCATCCAAAAGTGGGCGAAATTGGCGCAGCCGGCCGCGGTCGAAACGACCGGAGTGGGCAGACCGACGACGACGGAGCGACCGGCCGCGGGGGCGTCTTTGGCGACCAGGCGGACGCCGAGCACGAGGACGAGACAGGTGGCGATCGCCCCGAGACCGATCCACGCGTCGGCTCCCAACAGCTTGGACGATCCGCGGGCGGGAGGTTCGGCTGTCGTCGTCACCGCTGTCCCGGGTTTGGCCGGTGTCAGAGCACCGCGGCCTCGTCGCCGACCTCGGCGGAGGCCGGCGTGAATGCACCGTGCAGCCCGTTCGCCGCCCCGACGGCGGTCGACGCCGTCGGCGCCGGTGCCGGCGCCCAACCGGCAGAACCGCTCGTCGTCGCCGCCCGCGACGCGCTCGCCGCGGCGACCGGTCGCCGCGCGACGGCCAGGATCGAGACGCCGAACGGCAGGTCGACGCGGCGCATCAACCGGGTTTCGCCGCGCATCACCCAGGCGAGGGCGGCGTTGACCGGCGCCGGGTACTCGTCGAGGTCGGAGCGGAGGGCACCGGCTGTCCGACCGCGGGCCCGGCGGACGGAGCGCAGCAGGTTCTTCGCCTTGCGCATCGCCAGGACCGGCAGGAAGAGCGTGGTGTTGCAGTACGACACGCGCTGAAGGTCGAACCCGGCCTCTTCGATGAGATGCGCCAACTGGCCGGCGCGGTAGCGCCGCTTGTGCTGGTTGATCTCGTCGTGCTCCGACCAGAGGGTGCGGAAGGCGGGGACGGTGACGATCAGGTGACCGCCGGGTTTGACCACCTCGTGCAGTTTGGTCAGGATGCCGACGTCGTCGTCGACGTGTTCGATCACGTCGAGGGCGACGACGCAGTCGAAGCTGCCGCCGCGGAACGGCGGATCGGTGATCGAGCCGCGGACCAGACGGCGGACGCCACGTTCCTGGGCGTAGCCGACGGCCTGGGACGAGCTGTCGATGCCGATCGCCTCGCCGTGCGATTCGAGGCACTTGAGCATCTGGCCGGTGCCGCAGCCGGCGTCGAGGATGCGGAGGCGCCCGTCCTGGGGCAGCCCGCCGAGGACGTCGGAGATCAGGTCGAACCGCCAGCGGAACCACCAGTGAGTGGTCTCGTGGCGGAAATAGCTCGCGTAAAAGGTCGGGTCCATAGGCTGTCAACCCTTGCCTCAGCCGGCACGTCCGCCGTCTTCTTGGTCGGCACGTGCGCCGACGCCTCCCCCTCTGGCGCGGTTCCCCACCCGGCCGTGCGTGATAATACCCCGGATGGCACAATCAGTGAGTTCTGCCGGACGCGGCGTCCGTGCCAGAAGCGAAGGTGACGCATAATCGGAACCAGGTCGTGACCATGACGTGGCAGCAATCCCGGTCGGCAGAGCGTCTGAACGGCCACAACAAGGACTCGGCATCGACACTGGAGTCAACGGCGGTCGCCACCGCGACACGATCCGACCCGGCAACGGGGTCGACGTTGTCTTGGCGACTCCTGTCCCTCCCCCGTTCGCTCTGGCCGTTGGGGGTCGTCGTCGCGACCTACGCAATCGCGGCGTTCGTCGTCCCGACCCTGGCGCCGGTTGCCGTCAGCGACGATTGGACGTACGCACGTTCGGTCGAGTACCTGGTGAACGATGGGCGGTTCCACATCTTGCCGGTCGCCGCCGCGACGCAGGTTTTCCAACTCTTCTGGGGAGCGCTCTTTGCCGAGGTCTTCGGGATGACCTTCGGCGCGCTCCGGTTGTCCACGGTGGTGCTCGTCTTCCTCAGCGGACTCGCGTTTTACGGGCTGTGCCGGGAGATGCGGGTCTCGCGGGAACGGAGCGCGCTCGGCACGGCCGTCTACCTGTTCAATCCGATCCTGTTCGCGCTGTCCTACAGCTTCATGAGCGATCCCCAGTTCCTGGCGCTGCTGGTGATCTCCGGTTACGGGTACGTCCGCGGTCTCCGACCCGGCGGGGAGGGCGAATGGGCCACGTTGCTCGGCTCGTTCGCGGCGGCTCTCGCGTGTCTCCAGCGTCCGCACGGGGCGTTGATCCCGCTGGGGGTCGTGACCTACCTCGTGCTGAGCCGGCGGTTGCGCTGGGATCGGGCTTCGGTCGCACCGTTCCTGCGCGTGGTGGCGATTCCGGCGCTGACCTTCGTCGGCTATTACCTCCTCATCAGCCGCGGGCTGCCGCACCAGCAGGGCTATTTCCTCGACGAAGCGAAGGCGGCCGGGTTCGACGAAACGTGGTTGCTGGTCAAACGCTTGACGGTGATCGAGCTCGTCTACGTCGGGCTGTTCGTCCTCCCGATCGTCGCCGCGGCGTTGCCGGCACTGGGGGACTTGACCCGGCTCGACCGGGTGCAGCAGTGGCTCGTGGTGTTCGCCTGGGAAGCGGTGCTGATCGGCGGTGTGGTCTGGTTTGCGGGAGAGAACCGCTGGATGCCCTACATCCCGCACTTCCTCGGGCGGGCCGGTCCCGGGTCGGGCGATCTGCGTGGCGCCCGGCCGCCGCTGGCCGGACGGGACGCGTTCGTAGCGGCGACGATCGCCTGTGCCGTGGCGTCGTTCCTGTTCTCGCTGATGCTGGCGCGTTCGATGACGCGCCGGCCGGGGCGAGACCGGTCGGCGGCGGGGATGGCGCTGGCGATGGTGGCCTGGCAGGTGGTCGGGGCGGTGCCGCCTTCGCTGCTGTTCCGCAACTGGATCATTTCGCTCGACCGCTACATCTTGCCGTTGATGCCGTTCGCCATCCTCCTCGTGCTGTGGGCATTGAACGACGTTCGGTTGTTGGCGCCGGTGGCTTGGGTGTTCGTCGCCTTGACCGCGCTCTTCTCGATCGCCGGCACGCGCGATGTCCTGGTGTTCCAGGAAAACGTCTGGACGCTGGCGCAGCAGATGAACGAGCAAGGCATCCCGAACACGTCGCTGGACGCCGGGTACGCCTGGGACGCCTACCACCTCTGGGAATACGGGGTGGCAAACGGGATTCCGGAGAAGCAGTTGACCGGTGCGTGGTGGACGGACGTCTATGCTCCCGCGACGGACTCGACCTACGTGATTGCCGGTGAACCGCTTCCCGGCTACGTTGTCCTCGCGCAGCATCCGTACTCCGCATGGTTGCAACGGAAACCGGTCTCGCTCTACGTGCTGCAGCGAGAGCCACCGGTGCAGTAATGCCCGACTGCCGCCGAACTCCGGTCACCGGCCCTTGTCCGGCAACGGAGATGTGGCGCCAACAGGACAGACGAAACGATCCGAGTCGCGCCCCATACGCGGCGAATAATTGACGCGCGTCAATGTGCCCGCTATCGTCCGCACGTTGGCCCGCGAGTTTGCTCGGCGAGGGGATAGGTGGATGGACGGTTCGCGGTTCGATGCCCTCGCCCGTTCCCTTTCTGCACCAGGATCTGCGCGCCGAGCGGATACGGTTGCGGCAGCAACACCGACTGCTGCTCCGAGAGCTGTTCCGGCGGCGCCTGCGCTTGAGCGGGGCCGCGGCGACGGGAGCCGACGTCTTGTCTATCCCTCGGCGGCCGGCAGATAGAGTTTGGTCACGTAGTCGATTAGCATGCGACGGGAACTGAAGGCGGGGGCGACGGTACGGATCGCCTCCTTGGCGACGGCGATCCAGCCGTGCGGTAAGCCGTCGTGGCCGTGGTCGTAGTAGAGGGGAACGACGAGGCGCTCGAGGTGATCGTAGATCGCTTCGGCTTCGGCCTCGTCCTGGGCCCAGCCGTCGAGGGCGGAGGGCTCGATGCCCCAGCCGTTGCCGTCGTCGGGGCGCCAGGCTTCGCGCCACCAGCCGTCGAGGATGCTGAGATTCGGGGCGCCGTTGGCCGACGCCTTCATGCCGCTGGTACCGCTGGCTTCGAGCGGAGCGCGCGGGTTGTTGAGCCAGACGTCGACGCCGGCGACGAGTTGGGCGGCGACGCCCATGTCGTAGTCCTCGGCGAAGGCGATGCGACCGCCGAAGCGGGGATCGCGGGCGCGCCAGCCGATCTCCTGGATCAACCGTTTGCCGCCTTCGTCGGCGGGGTGGGCTTTGCCGGCGAAGACGATCTGGACTGGTCGCTCCGGATGGTTGAGGATGGCGGCGAGGCGATCGGGATCGTGGAAGATGAGGGTGGCGCGCTTGTAGGTGGCGAAGCGGCGGGCGAACCCGATCGTCAGTACGTCCTCTTCCAGGTAGGGACCGGCGGTGACGACCTGGGCCGGTTCGAAGTCGCCGTCGATCCAACGGCGGCGCGATCGCTCGCGCAGGTAGGCCAGCATCTCCCGTTTCGCCGTGAGATGGGTCGCCCAGAACTCCTCGTCGGGGATCGATGCGATCCGATCCCAGACGGCGTGCTCGCTGGTCCGCTCGCGCCAGGCCGAACCGAGGTATTCGTCGAGGAGCCGGGTCACCGGCGGCGAGATCCAGGTCGGCAAGTGGACGCCGTTGGTGACCGAGGTGATCGGGACACGATCGGCCGTCACGTCCGGCCAAAGGTCGTGCCACATGCCGCGGGTGATTTCGCCGTGGCGTTCGCTGACGCCGTTGCGGTGGCCGGCGAGGCGCAACGAGAGGGCGGTCAGGTTGAACCCGTCGCCGGTGGCGACGTGGCGCCCCAGGGCGAGGAAGTCGTCGCGGTCGAGCCCGAGTTGCGGCCAGAAGTGGGAGAAATACCGATCGATCAGGTAGGGCGGGAAGACGTCATGCCCGGCCGGAACGGGGGTGTGACTGGTGAAGACGGTGCATCGGCGGACGCGCTCCGCCGCCTCGTCGAACGAGAGACCGGCGGCGACGTGTTCGCGCAAACGCTCCAGGAGATGGAACGCCGCGTGGCCCTCGTTGGCGTGCCAGTAGGACGGTTCGACGCCGATGGCGCGGAGGGCGCGGACGCCGCCGATGCCGAGGACGAGTTCCTGGCGCAGCCGGTGCTCGATGTCGCCGCCGTAGAGGCGCGAAGAGATGGCGCGGGTCCACTCGGGATTGCCCTCGACGTCGGAATCGAGGAGGTACAGGGTCACGCGGCCGACCTGGACGCGCCAGACCGCGATCCGGAGCGGATCGGTGGGATCGTCGAAGGCGACCTCGACCATCACCCGGGAGCCGTCGGGGCGCAGAACCGGTGTGGTCGGCTCCGCATCGGTGGCGAGGTCGGCCGGCACGTCCTGCTGCCACCCGTCGGCGGTGAGGCGTTGGCGCAGATAGCCCTGGCGATAGAGGAGGGAGACGGCGACCAGTGGCAGACCGAGGTCGCTGGCTTCCTTGATGTGGTCGCCGGCAAGGACGCCGAGACCGCCGGAGTAGATCGGGAGGGCCCGATGGAGCCCGAATTCGGCGGAGAAGTAGGCCAGCGTCCTGTCCGCGAGAGCAGGTGCGTGGCGGCCGGTCCAGGTCGCGGCGGCGTCGGTGGCCAGCATGGCCTCGAAGGCGACGATCACCGCGTCGTACCGAGCCAGGTAGTACGGGTCGGCTGCGGCCCCGTCGAGGACCTGACGGGGAAGCCGCTTCAAAAAGAGGACGGCATTCTCGTTGGTTGCCTCCCAGAGCCGGGGATCGAGGTCGCGAAAAAGGTCCTCGGCATCATCGTTCCACGTCCACCAGAGATTGCAGGCCAGGTCGGGTAGGCGGCTTAGCCGGGCCGGGACGGCGATCGCGCTCGATGTCAACGTCGACAACCAACCACTCCTTGGTCGTGGATAGCGCGCCAGGCAATTCGATCGGCGCCCCGTACAACAGGTGCGCCCCACCCGCGGGTGGGGCGCACGTGCTCATCGATAGCCTACCATGGCTGTCGGCCGGAGGTGATAACCGAATAGTCTCGGTCGCCGATTCCTCCCTATACTTCACGGTCGGCAGACCGCCGGAGGAGGAAGCCATGCTGGTCCGGGACAGCCTACTCGACGTGCTCACGAAGGCAGGCGATGACAGTCGCCTGGAAGTGCATCGCGGTCAGTTGAGGGAGAAGCCGTCGATGCGTTTCGATCACGGGGACGTGACGACGTATCTCGGCTTTCAACTCGCAGGACAGCTCGACCGCAAGAACTACCGCGTCCACGTCAACAACGGCCGCGTCCGGCGCACCGAGGCGACGTACTACATTCCCGACCTCATCATCATCCCGCTTCGGCTTGCCGATCCGTTCCGGGGACGGCCTGGCGTCCTCGAAATCTATGACGATCCACTTCCTCTCGTGGCGGAAGTTTGGTCCGAGTCGACTGGTGACTACGATGTGGAAGAAAAACTACCTGAATACATGAAACGTGGTGATCGGGAGATTGTGCGCCTGCATCCTTACGAGCGAACGCTGATGTCCTGGCGGCGGCAGCCGGATGGCACGTACACGGAGACCGTCTACCGCGGGGGCAAAGTCGAGCTTTACGCGCTGCCCGGCGTATTCATCGATCTCGACGAGTTGTTTGAACTTCTGCCGGAGTAATGAACCAGGGTTGAAGCCGCCGTTCAGCCGGTCTTCGACCGCACCGGCGTTGCACCTGCCTCGAGCAGCCCCCGATACGTCGGGCGTTCCATCTTGAAGAGCTCGCCGAGGTAGGAGAACTGGCTGCCGGCGAGACGGCCCAAGGCGCGCAGTTTGGCGGGGTCGATGCGATCGCCGCTGAGGATGCGCTCGGCGAGGTGGATGCGGACGATCTCGCCGGTGATGAGGTAGTTGTTGGTTTCCCGGACTTGCTGGACCTGGGCGGCCGTCGCTTCGAAGGCGATCGGGGCTTCGGCGACCCGCGGGGTGCGGACGAGATCGCTCGGGATTGGGGTCAGGCCGGCCCAGTCGAATTCGCTGACGTCGGAGGGGAAATCGGCGGCGGTCAGGTTCAGCCGCTCCGCGAGCGCTTCGTCGGCGATGTGGTAAACGAATTCGCCGGTCGCCAGGACGTTGCGCAGGGTGTCCTTGCGGCCGACGCTGACGAAACCGACGATGGGCGGGTTGGGCGAGAAGACGGTCGTGTAGGAGTGGGGGGCGATGTTGGGTGTCCCGTCGGCGGCGAGCGAGGCAACCCAGGCGATCGGCCGCGGTGCGATCGCGGCGTTGAGGAGGTGGTAGACGCCGTTGCCGGGGACGTCGGCAGGATTGATGGTGACGAAAGGATCGTCCATGGACCCTCACCCCCGGCCCCTCTCCCGGTGCGCGGGAGAGGGGAGGGTTGGTTACGAGGTGGCTGCGTTGCTGGTTGAGGCGGCGAAGAGGCGGTTGAGCCAGGTGGAGGCGTCGCGGAGTTCGGCGGGTTCGATCCAGTGGCCGATGGGGTAGTCGTGGGTTTCGAGGTCGGCGCCGGCGGTCTGGAGGGCGGCGCGACCGGCGCGGGCGTCGGCGAAGGGGATGTTCGGATCCTGGGTGCCGTGACCCCAGAAGAAGCGGATGCCGGCCACGGTTGCGGGGGTGACCCGGACGGAGGGGTGGGAGGCCAGGAACCCGCTGAAGTTGAGAACGCCGTCGATCTCACCGGGGTGACGGAGGGCGTAGGCGAGGCTGTTGGTCCCTCCTTGCGAAAATCCGCCGAGCACCAGCGGTCCGGGGCGGAGCGGGAGGTGTCCAGGGAGATCGCGCAAGAACTCGGCGAGCGCGTCTTGACCCGCTTCGAACGAGGTCGGTTCGGGCGTGGTGCCGCCGATGAACCGATACCAGGCCCAACCGTCACCGTATCCCCAGGGAGCGCCGGGGAAGGGTGCCTGCGGTGTCACGACGACGGCGTCCTGGGGGAGTGCCGGTTGCAAGCCCATCAGATCGCCCTTGTGGCTGCCGCGTCCGTGCAGGAGGACGATCAGCGGCGTGCCGTCATGCGCGCCTTTCGGAACATGGAGGTCATACTGAAGCATCTTTCACCTGTTCTTGTCATGTGCCACGCGCCACTACGTCAGCGGCGCCAGCGAGGCCGCAATCTCCTCGCGGCGGGGTTCGAGCCAGGCGGGCAGACTCAGGGATTGGCCGAGGTGCGCCGGGTCCTCGTCGACGGCGAAACCGGGCGGATCGGTGGCGATCTCGTGCAGGAGACCGTCGGCCGAGCGGAAGTAGATGCTCTTGAAGTATTTGCGGTCCCGGATCGGCGTCACGTCGAATCCCTGACCGAGGAGGTGGTCGCGCCAGGCGGCCAACTGCTCCTCGTCGGCGGCGCGGAAGGCGATGTGGTGGGCCTGGCCGGTGCCTTCGCGGGCGTGACGGGCCGACTTCGGCCAGCCGAAGAGGGTCATGTCGCTGCCGGGGAGAACGCGCCGGCCGTCGTAGTTGGCCCAGAAGTAGTGGAGGGTGTCGGGGTCGTCCTGGTTGAGCGACTTCTTGATGAGCCTCATCCCGAGTGTTTGCTCGTAGAAGTCGTTGGCGGCGGCGAGGTCGTCGGTGAAACCGGTGACGTGGTGGATGCCGGTGAGGGCCATCCGCTGGTCGATCGCGGCGACGGGTTCGGGGTAGGTGGCGGCGCGGATTTCGGCCTCGTCGCGGCCGTCGGGGAGGCGTTCGGCTTTCGGCGGGATCAGGTCGCGGCCGAGGGCGTCGGCCGGTTCGTCGATGGCAAAACCGGGCCCCTCGGTCGCGATTTCCAGGATCTGGCCGTCGGGGTCGGCGAAGTAGATGCTCTTGAAGTAACCGCGGTCGTAGGGGCCGGTGACCGAGACGCCGTGGTCGGTGAGCCAGCGTTTCCACTTCAACTGTTCGTCGACGTCGGTGACGCCGAGGGCGACGTGGTGGATACCGCCGACACCCCAATTGCCGCGACCGGCGTGGGGCCACTCGAAAAAGGTCATCAACGTACCCGGCGACCCGGTGGGATCGCCGAAGTAGAGGTGGTAGGTGTCGGGCAGGTCGAAGTTGACGGTCTGTTTGACCAGACCGAGACCGAGCACGTCGCGATAGAAACCGAGGGTGCGGCGCGCATCGCGCGAGACCATGGTGACGTGATGAAATCCCTGGGTGGCGAAATCCGAACCGGCCACGGCGATCAGTCCTCCTCCGGGTGATCGAGTGATTGGTCGAGTTTACGCAGCAAGGCGAGAAGCTGCCGGTGTTCGGCGGGCGTGAGCCCGGCGAATCTCTCGACGACGAGTTGCTGGTGCGATGGGACGGCGGTGCAGCGAAGGCGGCGGCCGTCTTCGGTCAAGTAGAGGTGGTTACCGCGCTCGTTCCGGGCGGTGCGCCGCTCGACCAGACCGCGCGCCTCCATCCGATCGAGCAACTGGCAGACGTTGCCCTTGGTGACGAGGAGTGCCGACGCCAGTTCCTTCTGGGTAATTCCCTCCCTGGCGCCGATCTGGGCCAGGACATCCAACTGGGCAACCGACAGTTCGTGCCGCCGCAGGCGGTCGGCCGTCGCCCGATCAATCTTGTGGTAGATGCGTGCCAACCGCATCCAGGCGAGGATCTCGGGGCGACGGGTGCCGCGATCCAAATGCCTCTCTTGCTCTGAGATCCGTGTGGTTGCCGTCATCGTCGTATCCTTGTTTCGTCCTACTGGGGAGTTTACCACTAAACCAAGTAGTGTCGAGTCTTCTTATGGTGAACACCGGTCGGCAGGCCAGCCCACGCCGGACACACGGCGGGCGTCCCGATCGGGACGCCCGCCGCACACCATCGATCGGCCATCGGTATCGATCAGTCGAAGCTGGGCGCGGGCACTTCGAGCGGGGAGTCGGTCGAGAAATCATCGATCGGGCCGCCGCCAACGGACACGCCGCCGACGTCGCTCCCTGGCCCGACGACGACCACCCTGCCGGGTTCACCAGGTCCCTGGTTTGGGAAACTGGCCGCGACATCGATCGAGGGTCCGCGATTACCGCGTTCTCCCGGCTCGCCGTCCCTGGTCTCGGATCCGGGTTGGCCCGGTCCCGGCTCGACGACCACACCCTTGCCGTCCGCGGGAATGGTGACGGTGGACGGAGCGGCCATAAGGTCCGCGAGACCGGCGACTCGCGCCGCGACGTCTGCCGTTCTCGCGGCCTGGGCGTAGGTGCCGGCGTTGTAGAGGTCGTAGGCGGTCTTGTAGAGGCTCTGCGCGGTCATTGCGAAGTCTTTGGCGTCGACGTCGTCGGTGGCGCTTACCCGGTCGGAGATCTCCTTGATCTGGTTGTAGGCGGCGACGAGGGTGCGGCTGGCGCCTGCCTGCTGCGAGGGAAGTCCGTAGTCCGACAGTTGCGCGCGGAGGAGTGCTTCGGCGGACACCGCCGCGCCCTGGGCGGCGAAGAGCTGCTGGGGCACGGCCGAAATGTCGTCGCCGGCCAGCGTTGCTTTGGCGTCGTCGCGCAGTCTGGTCGCCTTGTCCAGCAGATCGTCGACGGCGGCGAGATCGCCCGTGGTGACGGCGTCGCGGTCCTTTTGGACGGTCGCGATCGTGTCGGTGACCCGCTGAAGGTGCTCGGCAAGGGCGGTTCGTGCCGCGGCCGAAGCCCGAGCATCCGGCTTCTGCGGCTGCGTCTGGGCGGGCGGTGTGGCCGTGTCGCCGAGTGTCGGTGTCGCGTCTTGCGCTAGTGCGCCGGAGATGCCGATTGCCGTGACCAGGCAGGTGCCGACGGTCGCCCCGAGCAGGCGTGCCCGGCTTCGATCGATCAGTCGCATCCGTTCGGTTCTCCTTCGTTCGTCGCGCAGCAACCGGGCCACCATGGCCGCGCGTCGGATCGTCGAGTGGTTGCCACTCGCGAGTCTGCCGGCGAAGGCTGAACCGAGGCTGAAGGTCGCCTGAGCGACGCCTGAACGTTTGCTGAAGAACACAAATAACAAGCGGCAAGTTCAAAGTGGCGAGTGGCAAGGGGCGAGTGACCGCCGGCCCAAGCTCGAAGCTCGAAGCTCGAAGCTCGTCACTCGCCACTCATCGCGGCCAGAGATTCAGTTCTTGCGTCCAGGCGTGCGCCGGTTGGCGAAGGAGGTAAAGGATCGCATCGGCCACGTCCTCGGGGTTGAGGTAGTGTTTGCCGGCGGCGATGGCGGCTTGCTTTTCGGCGACCGTGCGGCCGCCGAAGTCGGTCAGGATCGAACCGGGGAGGACGGTGCTGACCTTGATGCCGTCGCCGCCGACCTCGGCCGCGAGCGACTCCATGAACCCGATCAGACCGAACTTCGAGGCCGAGTAGGCGGCGAGGTCGGCGTACCCTTGCTTGCCGGCGCCTGAACCGATCGAGACGATCGCGCCGCCGCCTCGCTCCCGCATCGACGGCACGACCGCACGGCAGAGGAGAAAGACGCCGGTCAGATTCGTCGCCATCGTCTGTTGCCAGGCGTGCAAGGAGTAGCGCTCGACCGGACCGTAGAGGCCGACCGCGGCGGCGTTGATCAAGACGTCGATGCCGCCGAACTGCGCGACGGCGCGGGCGACGACGTCGGCGACGGCGATTTCGTCGGCGACGTCTGCCGGCGTCACGAGCGCCGTGCCCCTAC
>DATBFX010000356.1:0-24744 GCA_036558305.1 Thermomicrobiales bacterium
AGGGCCGCGCGCAGTGGCGTGGCGATCCTCTCGAACTCCGCCGGCCAGCGCTCGTCGTACGGCACGATCGCGATCGGATGTTCCATGATCGTCCCCTCCCGGTGCCGGTCGGTCGAGGCGGGAGTCGTCTCTCGCCGACGCGTGCCGCGGCCGAATGGTACCGCGGGGCGGGGGTGGTGGCGACGCGTCGGGAGCGGACTCGCTCGGGTGATCGATGAGCGACCGTGGCGGGCGGCGAGGAGGGATCGGCGCGAGCCACCGGGGCAAGGCGGAGCGGTGACGAGCCGGGCGTTTGGCCTGGTAGGCCGCGCGTCGATAATCCATGCGAAGCGGGGCCGGGGTAGAATCGGGGCGCAAACTCCTGGCAGGTCGTCCGACGCGAAGCGAGGGATGCCATGGTGGGCAGCGGGCAGTTCGACGTCGTGCTGGTCGGTGCGGGGCCGGCCGGATGCGTGCTGGCACGGCGCCTGACGGAGGATGCGGGGCGGACGGTTGCGCTGGTGGAGGCGGGGCCGGACTACGGCGTCGATCCGAATGCCTGGCCGGCGGTGTTTCGCGACCCGACCGTCGTCGCACCGGATCTGCACGGGTGGGGATACCTGCACGCGGGGCGACCGGCAGACCGGCCGCTCTCGCTGGCGCGCGCGCGGATGGTAGGGGGGACGTCGACGATCAACGGCTGTGTCTGGTTGCGCGGTTCGGCGGCGGACTACGACGGGTGGGCCGCGCGCGGCAATCCCGGTTGGGGATTTGCCGATCTCTTGCCCTTTTTTCGACGGGCCGAGACCGATCCGATCGGCGGCCCGTTCCACGGCGGCGACGGTCCCGTACCGGTCTTCCGCGCGGCGGAGACCGAACTCACCCGGCTCGATCGTGCCCTGGTCGAGGCCGCGAGAGCGATTGGCTTCCCTCGCGTCGCCGACTTCAATGGTGACGCCGCCCAGCGTCCGGGTGTCGGCCCGGCGCCGAAGAACGTCGAGGACGGGGTACGGATGAACGGCGCCTTCACCTACCTCGCCCCGGTTCGCTCGCGACCGAACCTCACGCTCATCCCCGAGGCGCTGGTCGACCGGGTTTGCGTGGAGGATGGGCGGGCAACGGGGGTGCGGTTGGCCCACGGGCGAGAGGTCCGCGGGCGAGAGGTGGTGCTGTGCGCGGGGGCCTTCGGGTCGCCGGCGATCCTGTTGCGGTCCGGGATCGGTCCGGCGGCGGAGTTGGGTCGGCACGGGATCGGCGTGGTCGCCGAGCGGGCGGGGGTGGGGGAGTCGTTGCTCGATCACCCGTTGATCGTCGGGCTGATGGAGTGCACGATCGCGCCGGGCTACGAACCGACCGCACCGACGTTCGCCCCGATCATCCTCAAGGCGCGCAGCGGCCAGGCAACCGACGAGATCGACCTCCACGTCTACCAGGGTCAGTCGTGGGACGCCGGGCGTGGCGCCTGGAGTTTCTGGTTCTCGGTCAGTCTTCAGCAGGCGTTCTCGCGCGGCCGGGTGCGGTTGACCTCGCCCGATCCGGAGGCGTCGCTGGAGATCGACCACGCCCACCTCGCCGATCCGCACGATCGCGAAGCCCTCTGCGACGGGGTCGAACTCGTCAACCGGCTCGCCGCGACGCCGCCACTCGCCGGCGCAGTGACGCCGGTTCCCGAACGGACGATGCGGTGGCGCGATCGGGACGAGTTGCGGGCGCTGGTCGGAGCAAGTCCCGGAACCACGTTCCACCCCTCGGGGACGTGTCGGATGGGGCCGAGCGACGATCCGGCGGCGGTGGTCGATCAGGCGGGGCGAGTGCACGGGATTGGCGGGTTGCGGGTCGCGGACGCGTCGATCTTCCCGACGATTCCCCGCGCGAATATCCATTGCACGATCGTGGCGGCGGCGGAGAAGATCGCGGAGGACATGCGGCGAGGCGGAGCGCCGGCGTGATCGTCCTGCCTCTTTGGGAGGAGACCCCGTCAGCCGCGCCACCCCCGATCTGCTCGCGGCGAACCGCTCCGTCATCTTGAACCGACGAGCGCCCTTGCCGACGGGCGCCCGCGATCTAAACGCAGGAGGGGGTGTCCTGCTCAAGCAGGTGGCACTGCGTACCGACGGGGCAGCAGAAGTCGTAGCATCCTTCCTGGTCAAATGGACAACACACGAAGTGCGGCGTCCCGTCGGAGAAGTTGGCGCCACTGCATTGTTTGTTGTCCAACGGGCAACATTCCCTCTGGCAGGCGACCGAGTCCTTGTCGCAGCAGAGACCGTTTGGATCCGTGCCGCATCGGTACGGCGAGCCATTGCCGGGGCAGCAGGGAGCGCCGTCCGGGCAGCAAAAGAAATCGCCGAACTCGGGCCTGGTCTCGCAGACCTGCTGGCCGTCGGGGCATTGGCCGCATTGGCCCCGGCACACCCCGTCGCCACAGCATTCCTCGTTCGGGAAGCAGCAGACGCCGTCGCAGCACTGCCGGTCGGCGGGGCAGCAGCGGTCGCCGCAACAGTGCTCGCCCGCGAGGCAGCAGGTGTTTCCGCAGCATGCTGCACCCGCGTCGCAGCAGGCGCCGCTGCCCTGGCAGCAGTGCTGGTTCTCCCCGCAACAGTGCACCGCGCTGCCCTCGCCGCAGGGCGGGCCGGACGGGCAGCAGAGTTGGGCTTCGGCGGCGGTGAAGCCGAGGTCGCAGCAGACGTCGCCGGCGCAGAGGTGATCGGTGCAACACCTGTGACCGCAGCACGATTTGCCCGCGGCGCAGCAGACGCCATCGCAGCAGAGGCCGTTGCTGTTGAAGCAGCCGGCGTTGTCGATCTGATTGACGCACGCCCCGTTCTTGCAGACGTGACAGTCGGTGGTGCCGCATTGCTGCCCGTTCTTCGCGGGGTTGGGCCGGCACCGGCCCTGCTCGCAGCGCCCGCACTCCGGGCAGTCCGCGTCGGCGCAGCAGTGGTCCTTCGGCACGCACCGGTGGTTGCAGCAGCGCTGCCGTTCGTTGCAGTTCAACGGTTGGCATCGGTACGTGCGACCGTCCTGTTTGCAGGCCTCGCAGGTGGAACAGCGGTCGTCGTGGGGGCGGCAGGTGAACGAGGGCGCGCTGCACCGTTGGCACCCGTCGCAGTGGAACGTCGGATCGACGACGCAGGCGCCGTGGGCGCAGACGCCGCACCCGCCGCAACGGGTGCCGTCCGGCGTCCCCCTGCAATTCCGCGCCGCGGCGGCCTCCTCGGCCCGGGCGGCGACGAGCCCGGCGGCGAGCGCGCCCAGCCCCGTGAGGAGACCGCGCCTGGAGGACGCTCCGGCGATCGTGCGCGCCCACCGATCGAACGTCTGTCCGTCCATCGATGTCCCTCCAGGCGATCGAATCGCCCGCGGATCGGGTTGCAGTGCAGAGTCACGCTCCTCCCTCGCGGAGGGGCGCACGACGAACGTATGCCCTCGCGCGCTCGAGCGCATCGGTGAAGATCGCCCAACTCGCGCCGTGACGGGATAGGCAATCGTCGCCTACCCGCTCACGGCGCGACCCCGCCGCGGCGGGCGTCGGTGGCACCGTTGGGACTCCCGGTGCCGCGGCCGGAGCCGCATCGGAGTGACGGTCCTACCGGACGCCGCGGACGGCCCAGGCACGGGCGATGAGGTGGATGGAGCCGTCGGGTTGGATGGGGAGGGAGGCGCGGATGGTGTCGCGGAGGGCGGCGCGGCGGTCGCGGTCGAGCGCTTTGGCGTAGGCGGGGGCGGGCCCCTCGCCGCCGAGGAAGGGCGTCCAGTAGTCGTCGAAGTCGCGGAAGACGGTCGGGACGTCGATGGCGCGGGTTTCGACGGCGCTGAGCCCGGTCTTGCGGAAGAGCGCGGCGAGGTTGTCGGAGTGGCAGAGGGGAAAGCGGGGCCCTTCGTCGAGATCGCGGGCGCTGGGGTCAAGGGCGACGGCGGCATCCCAGAAGCGGCGCATCAACTGCATCTCGCCGGCGTAGTCCCAGACGTAGGCGGCGACGGTACCGCCGGTCCGCGCCGCGCGCACCATCTCGCGGGCCGCCTTGAGCTGGTCGGGGGCGGGGACGAAGTTGATGACGAGGCCGGAGACGACGGCGTCGAAGGAGGAGGGGACGGGGAGGGCGCGGGCGTCGCCGACCTCGTAGCGGACGCGCGGGTCGCTGATGTTGCGGCGGGCGTAGGCGATGTAGGCGGAGGACGGGTCGATGCCGACGACCTCGGCCGGGGACCAGCGGTCGAGGATGGCCTGGATCAGGGCACCGGTGCCGCAGCCGACGTCGAGCCAGCGGGCGTGAGTGGGGATGGCCAACCAGGCGAGGAACTCGCGGGCGACCAGGCGGCTCCAGCGACCGACGTAGGGTTCGTATTCTTCGCCGCTTTCCCAGACTTCGGTCGTCGTCGCAGCGGCTCGTCGGTCGGGCATTCCCGGTCTCCTGGTCTGCGTGCCTCGCCTTCACCGGCCCCTCCGGGTGTCTGGTACGCTAAAGCACGACGGGCCGGACGGCAAGGAGGCGTCAGTCGTTAGTCGTCAGTCGTCAGTCGTCAGTGAACGGTCCCAGGTCACAGGTCTCAGGTTTTAAGACGGCTTCCCGTGCCACCTGAGACCTGAACCCTGCCGCTCAAGACCCCATTCTGACGACTAACGACTGACGACTGACGACTCACAACGGGTGGGCAGTGTGCCGCGGGTCGATTGTTTCCTGGTCGCGGATTCGGCGCAAGTGGCGGAGGGGAAGCTCTACGTCCTCGGCGGGGGGTGGGAGCGGTTGACGGTGCAGCAGGTACCGGTGACGCGGACGGTGGAGATCGCGACGCGGGTGATCGTGGCCTGGACCGAGACGAACCGGCCGTTGACGTTCGAGTTGCAGTTGGTGACGGAGGACGGGGAGGCGCTGCTGAATCCGGCGGCGACGCCGTCGGTAACGGTGGGGCGGCCGGTCCACCTGCGGGAGGGGTCGGATCAGGCGGTGCCGCTGGTGCTGAAGGTGAATGGGGTTTCGCTCAAGCAGGCGGGGCGGTATGTGTTTACGCTGAGTTATGAAGGCGAAGAAGTGGCGCGGACGGCGTTCGAAGTGGTGGTGGGGAAGCGGCGGTAGCGAGCTTCGAGCTTCGAGCTCCGGGTTTGGGTGGTGCGTTCTTCGGCCTGTGGTCCTGCCACCTGGAACGTGTCACTTGCCACTGAGTTAGGGCAGATAGCGCTGACCGACTTTCTGGACGCCGTGGGCGATGCAGGCGAGGTCGTCGTCGCTGTAGTAGGGGCCGACATTGATGACGACGCCGCGGGCGAGGAGGTCTTCGGCGCGGGGGCAGAGACCGGGGTGGTAGGTGACGCGGCGGTGGTCGGTGCAGGTGCAGTTGAAGGGGCAGCCGCGGCCGAGTTGGCGTTGTTCGAGGACCTGACGGTTCAGATAGACGGCTTTGCCGCCGTAGACCTTGCCGGCCGGTACGCCCTCGGCGCGGAGGGCGGCGATCATGGCGTCGGCCGTTTCGACCGTTTGGGGGTAGAGGACGACGGCGAGGGCGTGTTCGTCGCGGCCGGGGGCGAGGGGCGGCATCTCGACCGGGAGTTCGCCGAGGGCGTCGCGGAGGTAGGCGGTGTTGTGGGCGACGCGGGTGAGGATGTCGTCGAGTTTGGGGAGTTGGCGGCCGAGGATGGCGCCGGCGAGTTCGGTCAGGCGGAGGTTTTCGCCGAGGACCGGTTCGACGCCGTCGACGCCGCGCTCGACACCGTAGAGGGTCGGGAATTGGCCGCCCTGGTCGGCGTAGGCGGCGGCGCGCTTGTAGAGCTCCTCGTCGGCGGTGGCGATGGCGCCGCCTTCGCCGCTGGTGATGTTCTTTTCGAGTTGGAAACTGAAGGCACCGACGTCGCCGATGGTGCCGAGGCGGCGACCGTGGTAGAAGCTGCCGCAGGCCTGGGCGGTATCTTCGATGACACGTAAACCGTGGTGGCGGGCGACCGCCACGATCGGGTCCATGTCGGCGGCGACGCCGTAGAGGTGGACCGGGATGATGGCTTTGGTGCGGTCGGTGAGGAGCGGTTCGACGGCGGCGGGGTCGAGGGAGAAGTGCGCGTCGGACTCGGCGAAGATGGGAATGGCGCCCTGGGCGACGACGGCGTTGACGGTGGCGATGAAGGTGGCGGCGGGGACGATCACCTCGTCGCCGGCGCCGACGTCGGAGGCGACGAGGGCCAGGCGGAGCGCGGCGGTGCCGGAGGTGCAGGCGAGGACGTAAGGGAGGCCGAGGTAGGCGGCGAAGTCGCGCTCGAACTGGGCGACCTTGCCGAGCAGATTCGGGCCGTAGTAGCGGAAGAGGGAGCGGCTCGCGAGGACCTCGAGGACGGCTTCCCGCTCTTCGTCGCCGATGACGGCGGCGCCTTTGTACCGCTCCAGCGGTTGCGGTACGGCTTTGGGGCCGCCGTCGATGGCGAGTTGGTCGAGTTCTTGTGCCATTGCGGCCTCCTCAGGCGACGCAGATCGAATTGATAGACGGCGGGGCGATCTGGTGACGCCCTGGCCGACGGGTGCACAATACCGCCCATTATGGGGAACTCGCCGCAACCGGACCACGTTCGGGTCGCAGCGACCGCGCTGACGCTGCTCAGCGGGCGGCAGGACATAGCCCCGTTGCCGATCCCGCTGACTTCGCTGATCGGCAGGGAGCACGAGGTCGAACTCGCGCTGGCGCTGCTTCGTCGCGACGAGGTGCGGCTGCTGACGCTGACCGGTCCGGGTGGGATCGGCAAATCCCGGCTCGCCGTGCAGGTGGCCGCCGATCTGGCCGACGAGTTCGCCGACGGTATCCGCTTCGTTCCCTTGGCGGCGGTGCCGGAGGCGACGCTGGTGGCGCCGGCCGTCGCGCGGGCGCTCGGCATTGGGGAGACCGGGAACGCGGCGCGGGAAGCGGCCCTGGTCTCGGCCCTCCGCCACGCGGCAACGTTGCTCGTGCTCGACAATTTCGAGCACGTGCTCGCCGCCGCCCTGCTCGTGACTCATCTGCTCGCATCCTGCGCTCGACTGAAGATGCTGGTGACGAGCCGGGAGCGCCTGCGGGTGGCGGGAGAGCACGTCTTTCCGGTTCCGCCACTGGCTTTGCCCGATCCCGTCGCCCTGCCGGCGGACGAGCACCTGGCCCAAGCCGCGGCGGTGCAGCTCTTTGTGGAGCGGGCGCGGGCGACCGCTCCATCCTTCGCCGTCACGGCGACCACCGCGCCGCTGGTGGACGACATCTGCCGCTGCCTGGATGGGTTGCCGCTGGCCATCGAGCTCGCGGCGGCCCGGGTCAATCACCTGCCGCTGCCGGTCCTGCAGGAGCGCCTGGCGCGGCGACTACCGTTGCTGACGGGCGGCGCGCGCGATGGCCCGGCGCGGTTGCAGACGATGCGGGACGCGATCGCTTGGAGCTTCGACCTGCTCTCCGGCGAAGAGCAGGCGCTCTTCCGCCGCCTCGCCGTCTTCGCCGGCGGCTTCACGCTGGAAGCGGCCGAAGCCGTCTGCGAGGGAACAGGGAACGGGGAACAGGGAACAGGAGAAGACGGTCGTGCTCCTGTTCCCCGTTCCCTGACGCCTGTTCCCTCGTCCGTCCTCGACGGGCTCGCCTCCCTCGTCGACAAGAGTCTGGTGTGGTACGAGCCGGAGGGGGGAAGCGGGCCGCGCTACGGGATGCTGGAGACGATCCGCGAGTTCGCGCTTGAGCAGTTGGCGACGAGCGGCGACGAGGTGCGGACCCGGCGGCTGCACGCCGGATGGTGCCTGGCGCTGGCGGAGGGGGCCAGGAGCCGGTTCTACACCGCGGCCGAGCCGGCCTGGATGGACCGCCTGTCGGCAGAGTACGCGAACCTGCGGGCGGCGCTGGAGTGGTTCGTCGACCGGGGGGAGACGGAATCAGGGTTGCGCTTGGCGGCACCACTGGCCTGGTTCTGGCACAGCCGCGGCCCGGCGCGCGACGGTTACGACTGGTTGGCGCGGCTCCTGCAGAGCGCGGATGTCGAACCGGCGGTTCGCGCCGACGCCTTGAGTGGGGCGGGGTTGCTCGCCTGGACCGTCGGCGACTACGCGACGGCCGCGGCGTTCCTCGACGATGCCCTCGCGCTCCTGCGAGCGATCGGACATCGCTCGGGTCTGATCCGGGCCATGAACTTTGCGTCCTTGGTCGCGGATGCGCAGGGGGAGTTGGCGCGGGCCACGGACCTCGCCGTGGAGGCGCTGGCGCTCGCTCGCGCCGACGGCGACGATGTCTGGATCGCCCTGTCGGCGGGCTCGCTCGCCCACTACCTGACACACGGCGGCGAGGCCGCGCGGGCGATCCCGCTGGCCGAAGAAGGGCTCGCCCTGCATCGGGCGATCGGGTACGAGCGAGGCATGGGCTGGGCCCTGGAGGCGCTCGCGAAGGCGGCGATGCGCCGGGGTGACCCCGGCGCGGCCGCGACGCACTATCGGGAGGCGTTGGCGCTCGCCTGGAAGTATCGGAGCCTCAGCACAGTCGCCCACACGCTCCCCAGGCTGGCCGAGGCGCTGGCGAGCGTCGGGGGTCCGGCGACGGCGGCGCGTTTGTTGGGGACGGCGGCGGCTCTGCGCGAAGCGATCGGCGCCTCGGCCGAGCACGACGCCGTCTCCGGGCTGACGCGCGAGGTCGGCGAGGTACGGGCCGTCTTGGGCGAGGAGGCATTCGCGAGCGCCTGGGCAGCCGGGCGGGCGTTGCCCCTCGAGCAGGCCCTCGCCGAGGCGGTGGCGTCCGCCGGCGAAGCCGCACCGCCCGGCGAAGCCCGGGCCGCGCGCCCCGTCGCGTCGGGCAGCCGCCTGACGCCGCGGGAACTGGAGATCGCTCGCCTGCTCGTCGCCGGGTACACCGACCGCGCGATCGGTGAGCGGCTCTTCATCGGGACGCGCACCGCCGAGCGCCACATGGCACGGCTCTTCGCCAAGCTCGGCGTCCACAACCGTGCCGCGGCGGTCGCGACCCTCCTCGCCGCGGGGATCGTGGATGTTCCGCCGCGCGCGACCGGCTCCGACCGGGACTAACGCCTCTCATCCGACGGCAGCACGTACGCAACTGGTTGCGGCGCCGAATGGTGTACCACGGCGGTGGACTTTTGCGTACTCCTACGGATTGGCGGGTTCGCGTCCGCGGGCTAGGATGGGCGGCGGCCCGGTTCGCGCCCGGTGATGTCCGGTCGTCCCGGCGCCCCGGCCACGAGGAGGATGCGCCGCGATGGACGACGCATAGTTCGACGTGCTGACACGGCTCTTCGCCGGCTGCCTCTCCCGCCGGGCCATGGCACGGGGCGGGGTCGGCCTCGCCGCCGGCGCGCTGGCTGCCACCGGCCTGGCCGCGTCGACCCGGGCCGGGGCCACCTCCCAGGATGCCGCCATCGATGCGCCCGCGGCCGGCGACGGCCCAACCATGCTCTTCCTCCAGGCCTTCCTAGCGGGCAGCTTCGCCCCCAAGGAGGGGTCCGAGGGGCGCTACACCCTGACCCTGGAGCAGGGCCTCGGCTACACCGTCTTCTTCTCCGACCAGCATTGACCAGGAGCGCGAGCGATGTCGGCGAACCAGGCAACCGACCGCACCGCCACCCAACAGGCGATGGCCGCCGTTTGGGAAGCGCACATGAAGGGCGAGTTCGGCACCCAGAGCGTCGAGGAGACGCTGGCGACGATGACCGAGGATGCCCACGTCAACCACGTCCCGGTCCTCACCGGCGGCGTCGGGCGGGCCGCGTGCGGGGAGTTCTACGGCCGCTCCTTCATCCCCCACATCCCCCCCGACTTCGCCATCGAGCCGGTCTCCCGGACGATCGGCGACGAGCGGTTGGTCGACGAGTTCGTCGTGCGCTTCACCCACTCGATCCCGATGGACTGGATCCTGCCGGGCATCGCCCCGACCGGCAAGCGGGTCGAGGTCCCCACCGTCGCCATCATCCACATCCGCGACGGCAAGGTGGCCTCCGAGCACATCTACTGGGATCAGGCGACGGTCCTGGTCCAGGTGGGACTGCTCGACCGCGCATCGCTGCCGGTGGCCGGCGCCGAGAGCGCCCGCAAGGTACTCGACCCGGCGTCGGTGCCGTCGAACGAGCTGATTGTCAGGTCCGCTTCACGCCCATCGCAACAATGACGGCCGGCGAGGCAGGCGAAGGTACGCTCGACCACCTACCGCCGGGGCAGCAGCACGGAGGTGCTCCATGGACGGTTCCAGGTTCGACGCCCTGACCCGCTTTGTTGCCACCCCGCGCACCCGACGCCAGGTGGTCAAAGCCCTCGGTGGCAGCCTCGTGGCCGCCCTCGGTGGGCTAACGAGAACTGGCTACGCCACGGCTGCGGCCTGCCCCAGCGGCGTGACCTGCCGCAATCGGTGCTGCCCGGATGCGGGCGACATCTGCCTCCGCGGCCGGTGCACGAGTTGCCCCAGCGGTGTGATTTGTCACGATCGGTGCTGCCCGGACGCGGGCGATCTCTGCCTGCGCGGCCGGTGCACGAGTTGTCCCAGCGGGGTGATCTGCAACGACCGGTGCTGCCCGGTGGGGAAGATCTGCCGGAACGGCCGCTGCGCGGCTGGGGAGGGGGAGCCCGCCCCGTGCCAGCCGCTGGGTGCCGGCTGCACCGTCGCGGGCGACTGCTGCAGTAAGGTGTGCGCCAACGGGACGTGTGCGGCGGCCTGCACGCCGACCACCTGCCAGGCCGAGGGAGCGCTCTGCGGCACCATTGCCGACGGCTGCGGCGGCACCCTCGAGTGCGGCGCCTGCGACGCCAGCCGCTGCCAGACCTGCGATCAAAATCTCTGCCTCTCGACCTGCTCCGCCGGCCAGGTCTGTTTCAAGGGGGCGTGCTGTCCCGAGGCCAGCTTCTGCGGCACCGCCTGCTGCCTCCCCACGTGCCAATACTGCGCCACCAGCGGCACGTGCGTCACGCTCTGCCCCGACGGCTTTGCCTGCTACCAGGAGAACTGCTGCGAGCTGGCCACGTGCCCGGCCGGCGCGTGTGGCGCGATCCCCGACGGCTGCGGCGGCACGCTCGACTGCGGTTGCCCGGACGGCCAGGTCTGCCACGAGGGGAGCTGCTGCATCCCGGACAACTCGGGGCGGTGCTGCACCCCGGACACCTGCCCGCCGGAAGCCTGCGGTCGCCTCCCCGACGGCTGCGGCGGCACCATCGACTGCGGCGGCTGCTCCGGGGACGAGGTCTGCTTTGGGGGGGTGTGCTGTCTCCCCGCCTGCGGGGGGCAGCCGCCGTGCAGCGACGACACGTGCGGCGGGATCTGCCCTTGCCCCGCCGGCCAGGTCTGCGTCGACGGATTCTTCGGAGACGACGGATCGTGTTGCCACACCGCCAACGTCTGCGGCAGCACCTGCTGCACCGCCGCCAAGTGCCAAACGTGCGACGCCGCGTCCGGCACCTGCGCCTCGACCTGCGGGCCCGGGCAGGTCTGCCGGCAAGGGAGCTGCTGCACCCTGACCACGTGCGCGGCGCAGGGCGTCGCGTGCGGCGCGTTCCCCGACGGCTGCGGCGGCACGCTCGACTGCGGCACCTGTGCCAGCGGGTACCTGTGCGTCAACTACGGGTGCTTCAAGACCAGCGCGCCGGACTGTTCGCAGTGTCCGCACTTCGGCTGCGTCTGCCCAAACCAGATCGAGGGCACCACCCACCACCTCTGCCTGGGCGATGACAGCGCCGAGATCCCTTGCCCTGGAGGCAACGCGGACTGCCCACGCGGGGAGGTGTGCGACCCGTTCGCGTCCCCGCATCCAGTATGTGCGCCACCGTGCTAGAAGCGCGGCCGAAAACCTACCCGCGGGCGGCGACCACTGGATGGTTCAGCAGCGGCCCCTTCGTCTTGCTTCGGCAGCCTCGACACCGGGACGAGCTGCGGCACGGTGACGGGTGGCTGCTAGGACCGCCCGCACGACGGAGCCATCGGCGCCGGCGGCGCCCTTTCCCGCGTCAGCGGTACTGCTGGGCGTCATCGTCGGGCGCGGGCCGGTCGAACCCTCCTGTCCCACGGGTGCCTCCTCGGATGGCGCATACTCTCCGCGCTGCCGGCCGGTCAGCGCATGTTGCCCATACGGTGGCTCGCTGCCGGAATGGCAAAGACGCGCGGAGGGACGAGGTGCAACGGTTTACGGGACGGGTCGCGCTCGTGACCGGAGGGGGCCACGGGATCGGGCGGGCGACGGTCGCCCGCCTGGCTCACGAGGGTGCCGCGGTGACGGTCGCGGACCTCGATGCCGAGGCGGCCAAACGCGTCGCTCAGGAGGTGATCGGCGCCGGCGGAGCGGCGATGGCCGAGCGGTGCGACGTGACCGACCGGGCGTCGGTGGAGGCGGCGGTCGCCGCGCACCTCGCGCGGTTTGGCGGTCTCGACGTGCTGGTCAACACGGCCGGCGGCGACGGGCCGAATCCCCCGTTTCTCGAAGAGGACGACGGGCACTGGGAACGGCTGATCGATCTGAATCTGACGAGCGTGATGCGGTGCGTCAGGGCGGCCCTGCCGCACCTGCTGGCGGCGTCGTCCGGTGGCAGCGTGGTGACGATCGGTTCGGTCAACGGATTGGCCGCCTTCAGCGGCTTTCCGTATTCGGCGGCGAAGGCGGGTTTGGTGAGTCTGACGAGGAACCTGGCGGCCGAGTACGGGCGGCAGGGGGTGAGGTTCAATCTGGTCGCGCCGGCCACCATCCGCACGCGCGTCTGGGACGACCAACCGGGGGCGCTCGAACGGCTGAAGACGCTCTACCCGCTCGGGCGGGTGGGGGAACCGGAGGACATCGCGGCGGCGGTCGCCTTCCTGGCCTCGGACGATGCGGCCTGGATCACCGGGGTCACGCTACCGGTCGACGGCGGCATCCTGACCGGACCCCGGGCCATTCTTCCCGAGCCGGGAAACGAGACCTGAACCGGGCTTGACCGGTTTCATCCTCACGGGGATGCCTGGCCGCCGCACGTGAAGGCGCGGCGGAGTTCAGCTTGCGGACGGCGGCGCCTTCGGCGTCATCCGCCCGGTGGCGAGGGCGTATTCCCAGGCCGAGAATTCGGGGACCTCGTATCCCAACGCGCCGAGGATCGTGCAGACGTGGGCGCGGTGCTCGTTGGCGTGGTGGAACGCCTGGGCGAGGAAGATGCCGGCAGCGACGGCGAAGACTTCGCCCTCGTCGCCACGGGCCTCGCCCAGCCGATCGTCGTCCCAGTCGCCCGCGAGGAACTGCTCCAGGGCGGTGGCCAGGGCGGAGGCGCGCTCGGCCAGGACGTCGAGACCGACCGCGGAGTCCTCGCGCCAGAGGAGCGCGGGCTGGTAGCCCGCGAGGCGGTAGACGTACGACGACTCCGAGGCGACGATGTGTCGCAGGGTCTCGATGATCGTGCCGAAGGTGCCCGGCACCGTGGCGTCCAAAGTCGCCTCGTCGAGTCCCTGGCAACGCGCCAGGAGTTGGGCCGTTGCCCAGGCGTTGTGGCCGGCGAGGTCGTGCAATCCGGGTCCCATTCCCACTCCTCCGTGCGCAGCCCACGTACGCATTTTGTCCGAACGTCCGGTCCGTGAATAGCTCGTTTGCCAGAAGACGTCCTACCTGGTTCAGCGTAACCTATCGATGCGCCGGTGTCGGCCTCCGACTCGGTTGCAGAAAACGCGATCGCGTCTTTCCCCTCGCGCAGGCGCCCCCTCCTGTTGGGGACGGGCCGGTTCCAATCCGGCTAGCGGCGGGGTTTTGGTTTCCTGACTCGCAAAGAGATTCCTTTCAGGACAGGCCCTTCGACAAGCCTAGGATGACGGGTGGTTGAGGTCGGCGCGGTTGCCTCACGTCACGCGTCGTCCGGTCGATTTACGGCGATCAGATCCAACCACATGTGTATCTCTCCGTCGTGGCGGTCAAATTCGGTGAAGCCGCAGGCGCGGTAGAGGGCGATGGCGTCCCACCAGTCGTCGTTGGTTTCGACGACGACGCGGCGGTAACCGCGGGCGCGGGCGGCGGCGAGGAGGTGGTTGACGAGGGCGCGGCCGATGCCCCGGCCGCGGTGGGCGCGGTCGACGGACATGCGGACGAGGCGGCCGGTGCCGGGGGATTCCTCGATCAGGGCGCCGGTGCCGACGAGGGTGCCGTCGCGTTCGGCGAGGACGAAGCGGTGGCCGGGGGCGAGGTAGTGGGTGGCGATGTCGTCGAGGTCGGGGTTCATGGTTTCGTCGATGACGCCGAAGTGGTCGCCGAGACCGGCGAGGACGAGGCGGCGGGTGGCGGTCTGGTCGGCCGGAACGAAGTCGCGAACGGTGACGGTGGCGCTCAAGCGACTCCTCCTGGCGGGTTCACGCGGGCGATGGTGCGCTCGGCCAATTGGCGAATCTCATCGCGGAGTTCGGGTGGGTGGTGGACGACGAAGGGTTCGTCGAGTGAGACGAGGAGGCGAGCGACCCAGGCGAGGTCCTGGACGACGCAGCGGAGGAGGACGCCGTCCGGTGTTTCGTCGAGGGTGGCGGTGGTGGGCGGGATGAGTCGTTTCGCCTCGGCGAGGGTCGTGCGGAGGAGGACTTCGACCGGCCAGGCGCCGGGAGCGTGGGGCAGGGTTTGTTCGAGGTAGGCGAGGGGGTCGAAGTCGGCGGGGCGGGTGAAGGTCTGGTCGCGGAGGTCGGCGGTTTGGATGCGATCGAGGCGGAAGATACGGGTGTTCTGGCGAAGATGGCAATAGCCGACGGTGAACCAGCGACCGGTGACGAAGACGACACCGTAGGGGTCGATCTCGCGTTCGGTCTCGCCGCCGTCCCAGGCGCGGTAGCGGAGGCGGACGCGGCGGCCTTGCTGGGCGCCGGCGCTGAGGGTGACCAGGGTCTCGCTGGTGGGGACGGCGCGGGCCGGTGCGAGGTCGGTGACGAGGGTGGCCTGGACGGCGCCGACGCGGTCGCGGACGGCAGGCGGGAGGACGCGCTCGATCTTGGCAAGGGCGCCTTCGACGGCCGGGGCGGCGACGGCGAGACCGAGGCGGCGGGCGGCGAGGAGACCGAGGGTGAGGGCGAGGGCCTCGTCGTCGGTGAACATCAACGGAGGGAGTTTGAACCCGGGGCGGAGTCTGTAGGCGCCGTGGCGACCGCGCTCGGCTTCGACCGGGATGCCGAGGTCCTGGAGCATCGCCACGTAGCGGCGGACGGTACGCGGGTCGACGTCGAGTCGCTCGGCCAATTCCGGCCCGCTGAGGCGTGGGCGCGACTGGAGGAGTTCGAGGGTGGTCAGGACGCGGGTGGTTGGGTGGTACATCGAGGTCCGAGGTCCGACCTTCGAGCTTCGAGTTTGCGACTGCCGAATCAGGGCCGATTATGGCCGGTATTGGTGGTAGGCTCAAGATGGATGATTGGCGAGTAGGGAGAGAAGGAACGGTCACGATGGCGAATGGGACGGCGGTGCTGGTGATCGACGTGCAGGTGGCGATGTTCGACGCGGATCCGTTGCCGTTTCGGCACGAGGAGGTGCTGGGGAACATCCGGATGGTGATCGAGAAGGCACGGGCGGCGCGGACGCCGGTGATCTTCGTGCAGCACGACCACGCGACGTACGAACCGATGAAGCGGGATACGCCGGGGTGGCAGATCCATCCGGCGGTGGCGCCGCTGCCGGGCGAGCGGATCGTCAACAAGAAGGCGAGCGACAGTTTCTACGGGACGCCGCTGCGGAGCGAACTCGACGCGCTCGGGGTGACCGACCTGGTCGTTACCGGCATGCAGACGGAGTTGTGCGTCGATGCGACCTGCCGGCGGGCGATCAGTCTCGACTACGACGTGACGCTCGTCGCCGACGGGCACACGACCTGGGACGGGGACGATCTGACGGCCGCACAGTTGATCGCGCACACCAATGCGGCACTCGCCAACCTGGCGCATCCGACGCACGGGATCGTGACGAAACCGACGAGCGAGATCGCGTTCTGACGCTAGGCGACGATCGGGGAATCGAGGTCGTCGGGCGGCGCCCAGGTCGGGCCTTCCAGCTCGCGGGCGACGATGCGTAGCCGTTCGATGGTGCGGGCCGGGACGAAGGGTGAGCCGGTTTCGTCGCGGACGGCGTCGAGCGTGCCGTCGGCGAGCCAGCGGTCGATGGTGGCGCGGGGGACGTTGAGGCGCTCGGCGGCGCTGGCGGGGCAGAAGAGGTCGTCGGCGGCGTGGGTGCGGTGGATGGCGGCGGCCAGCAGGCGACCGAGCGAGGTTTGCCAGAACCAGGCGGGGACGCCGAAGTCGGTGGCGGCCAGGGGGCGCAACAAGAGGGCGATGACGTCGTCCGCCTGGCGCCGGACGTCGGCGACGACGGCGTCTTCGTTGCCGCGGGCGACGGCGGCGAGGTGGCGCAGGCGGCGGCCGAGCGGGCTGCGGCGGAGCGCGGCGGTCGAGGGCGAAACGGACGAGCGGCCGAGGTCGGCGCCGAGAGTGGCATAGTACTCGGCGACCAGGCGCAGGACCTGATCGATGGCGGCCTGGTCGCCGGACGAGATGCCACCGGCGGGGGCGATGGCGACGTCGAGGCAGAAGTCACCGGCTTCGTAGAGTTCCCCGTTCATTTCCGTCTCCTTATCGAGCACTGGGTAGCGGACGGCGCGGGGCAGCGGTCTTCGTCTGAGCGTTGCTGCATATGCGCAAGTCTGGTGCCAAGGTGTCACCGGGGTTGCGGTTGACGAAGGTGAGACCTGTCGCTACGCTCCGGGAAGTGTCCCCGGATCGTTTTGAGGGAGTGGCGACGATGACGGCGAACGCACCCGACCAGACCACACCCGCGGCCGAGCAACCGACCGGAGAACTGATGTCGGTGAATGAGGCAATCGCGCGGTTCCGTGGCGAGTGGGTCCTGATGAAGGTCACGGAGTACGACGAGGACCACTGGCCATCGCAGGGGTATGTGACCGCACATTCTCCAGATCGCGATGCGATTTCCGAGGCGTTGGCGCTGGAGCCGCCGCGCGGGATGCTTCCGCCCGATGCCCCGCGGCTGCGGTTTTACATTTTTCTCGCCTATCCGCGGGCGCGATCGCTGGCAGAATACCACGCCATGTTGGACGGTCAGGAATGACCCGCAGTCTCGCGCTCCATGCCTGAGTCCGATCGCGAGTTCTCGTTTCGCCTGCAACACCGGATGGACGGCACCGGGGGCGATCGGCCACACGTTATCTTGCTCGGAGCCGGACCAGATTTCGCTTTAGAAATGCTGCCGAATTTGTTCACTCCGCGATCGACCATCGGCCGTCGCACATTGGGCGATCTCAAACGCCACGGCTTGCTGCCGGAAGAGCACGGGGAGCGAATCGTGCTGCGCGATCTCTCGATCGCCGGTTGGCGCGTTCCCGACATCGAGGTCAGCGTGGGGACCGCCGCATCCCTGCTTCGGGTCGACGGCATCCTCGGCTTCGACTTGTTTGAGCGATTCGGCGAAATCCGGTTCAACCCTCGCACGTTCGTGATGACGCTCGTCCGCGACGCTTGATGCCAAATGTTTCGCCCTGCCGCGTGGAGTACCGTGGCACGTGCCGCGAACAGGACGAGTTTCCCGCCGCATTTGGATGGGGACTGATTTAGGCTGGGAGGTGTTCCGCCGGGAGCGAGGTGCGACGACCCCAACGCGTCGGGGGGATCGTCCGCAAGGTCTGGGGGATTGGGTGTGGCCGAGCGCGTCGCCAACGGGTTCCGGTGCCGGCGGTGTGGGAGCGGGGTCGCTCCCGGCGATCGGTTTTGTCCGGGGTGCGGGGTCAACCTGATCGGTCAGGTCCACCGGACGTTGGCGAGGGCCAGGCATTGTCCCGCGTGCGGTCAGCCGTGCTCGCGTCGGGCGAGATTTTGCAACGGTTGTGGTCGCCCCGTGTTGGGCCGGCGGCGGTCGCCGTGGCGTTTGTTTGGGGCGATCGGTGCGGTCGTGGTGGCGTTTGTCGTCGTGGCGGGCAGCCTGTCGAATTCGCGGCCGAAGGACGCGGCGGCCGACCAGACGACGGCGAGGCAGGCCGCGGCCACACCGGCAGCGACGCCGTTGCCGAAGACCGACGAGTGGAAGGCGGGGTACCCGCGGCTCGACGACGCGCGGGAGATCGCGGTGCGGCCGTGGAATCGGATGGGGGAGCGGCTGGCGTTCCGCGGCACGATCGTCTGGATTCGCGTCGCCCGTCCCGACGAGACGATTCCGCTGGGAGACGAGGGGGACCGTGGCTACGCGGCGGAGCTGGAGGTGGCGGTCGAGACGCCGGATCAGGGCTATGAGATCCTGATCGTCGGCTACGACGACGACACGGTGGGGATGTTCGACGGGACGATGGTGCGCGTCTACGGCGACCTCGTCGACACGGAGTCGTACGAAGACGACGACGGCGACGAGTTCCCGATTCCCGTGATCGCGGCCGATCTCGTCGAGGTCGATCCGTTCGACGGGTTGCCGCCGTCAACGGTTGGGTAAGGGGAGGACTGAGGACTGAGGACTGAGTAGAGTAGTATTGGGAATCCGCTCGGATCCAATCGGAGCGGTCGAGGATCGTGACCCCACTCAGTCCTCAGTCCTCAGTCCTCAGCACTTTGGAGTGTTTCGTGCTCGAAGTCGGGTTTGTGTCCAGTGTGTTGGCGATCATCCTCTACGATCTCGTGCTCTCGGGCGACAACGCGGTCGTGATCGGGATGGCGGCGCGGCGGCTACCGGCGCGGAGCCGGCGGCGGGCGGTGGTCTTCGGCGGGGCGGCGGCGGTCGGGTTGCGCGTGCTGTTCACCGTGATCGCGGCGTTGGTGCTCGATCCCGACCGCGGCTTGCCGGTGATCGGGTTGGTCGGGGGGGCGCTGCTGCTCTGGATCGCCTACCGGTTGATCCGGCCGCAGGACCACGAGGCGGAGGTGAGCGAGGCCGATTCGCTGGCGCAGGCGATCAAGACGATCGTGCTGGCGGACGTGGTGATGAGTCTGGACAACATTCTGGCGGTGGGGGCGACGGCGGAGGGGAATCTCTGGTTGCTGCTGTTCGGGCTGGCGTTGTCGATCCCGATTCTGCTGCTGGGGAGTAGTCTGGTCGCCCAGATGCTCGAGCGCTTCCCGATTCTGGTGTACATCGGGGCGATCATCCTCGTCCACACGGCGGTCGAAATGATGGTGGAGGACGAGATCGTCGATACCTTCTACAAGGCGAAGGCGTACGTCATCTGGATCTGCTCCGCACTCATCTCCGTCGTGTTCGTCGTGCTCGGGCGGCGGGCGACCGGGCGGGCGACGTTGTCGGCGACCACGTAGATCCGCGCCCCCAAGCAGCTTGACCTCCAATCGCCCCGAGGCGCCAGACTGTCCTAGAGCGAGAAGCGGCAATTCGTCGGCCCGGTCGGGGTCATCGAGACCAAGGGAGATCTACCGAAGCGGGATCGGCAGAGTCGTACGCCAACCTGAATCTGAAGTGGTTGAGGTCACCCGGCTCGACCGCGCTGGATTGATCGCTGGCGACGGTCTACCTGAATCGGTCCCGCCGGCCGAAGGGATCCAGACTGTCACCGCACCGCTTCGCCAAGCGTGCCTTCCCGTGGAAGGACGTGCGGGACATCGACGCTCTACCAGGGGCCGGTTCTGCCCTGCTTCCACCGCGTCGGAGCGGTCAAATCCGGCTAATCGATCTTCACACCTCGGATCGGAGTTCCTTCGGGGAGATTCTGTATCTGCTCCCGTATCTGGCTGGTGAGGGACCACTCTACCTCGAATCGACAACGTCCATGTTCTCGATCGCATCGCGCCCGCCGAGCGCCAGCGGGATCTTGTACCCGACGATCTGGTTGCGTTTGAGCGGCAGCGCGTGCTGGTTGGCCCACGACCACGCGTCGAACAGTTCGGAGTCAAGGGAGTTGTCCGGGTCGTTCACGAGTTCTACTTCGTGGAATGCCTGGAACGATCTGTCGATCTCGAACGCTGTCCCGTCCGACGGATCGAGCAAGACCACGAACGGTTCACCGCTCGCGTCGCGTCGTTCGCCGCCTAGGGCCAACTGCATGCCGCTCCAGGCATACCCGAAGCAGTAGGCCGGTTCCTTGAGCCAGGAGAATCTGCCGCGGGTCATCGCGTCTGCGATCAGAGCGGATGATTCGCTGTGCAATCGGTAGACGCCCCTATTGAACCCCCTGCCCGCGAACGTGGTCATAAGCTCCCGGAAGCCGCGAACGTCGCCGTGTGGCCACGGGCGGCGCGGGTCAGGCGCCGGCTCTTCCCCTGGGATCGGACGGAACGCCTGCAGGAATCGCTCGAACATCGCACCCCTCACGGTCCCGAGATGTAGACGCCAAGGACGGGCGTGCCTTCGGGCAGATCCTTGATGCAGCCATGAATCTGGGCACCGAGGCTCATGTTGACGCTGCCGTCCAGGTACCAGAAGTTCTCCGGCAAGTCCTGCCCGTGCCTCGGAACAGCGCACCTCGCTTGATTTCGACACGTTCGCATGCGGCTGGACCAATGATCTTCGAGGAGACGTTACGAAATGCCATGTTGAGGATCTTGATTTCAATCAAATCCGAAGGCTGTTGATCGGCACTCCATTTGGTAGGCCCCTTACCGCGCGGCGTAGCTGGGCGTTGAGGCGCCAGTAGACTTCAATGTCCGTGATTTCGCAGTTCTCGAGCAGCATGTTATTGCCGCCGAGAAAGAGGGGCACACTGTATCCAACGCACACGTCCCGGGACAACGGTAAGCTCCGTCGATTTTCTCTCGCCCATCGTTCGAAGAGACCGGGATTCAGTGAGTCATTCGGCGAGTCGACTAGTTCCACATCGTGAAAGGCCACAAAGGTACAATCAATCTCGAATGCCTCTCCGGTCGCGGGATCAAGGAGCAAGATCAGTGGCTCTCCTTCATCCCGACGATCGCTGTCCAAAGCGTACTGGCAACCCAACCAATCGTACCCAAAACAATACGCGTTCATTGCGTTCTCCGGGAATGCTTCCGCGACTAGCCGATCCGCCACGGCTCCCGATTCTTGTCCGTGCAAACGATATAGGCCATTATTGAACGACCGGCCCGAGAACTCGTCCATCAAGTCGGTAAATCCTCGCACAGTGCCGTGTGGCCATTGCCAACGGATCTCTGGTCGCTGCCAGTCCGGCGCCACCGCAACCGGGCTGTACCTCTCTAGAAACCGCTCGAACATGTGTCACCTCAGGTTAGGTAGACGCCGATGACGGGCGTCCCGTCGGGATAACAGCGAATCTGGTTGTTGACTTGGGCGCCGAAGCTCGTGTTCACCGCCGGATCCAGGAACCACATGTTCGCGAAGACATCGAGCCCGCCGAGCTGCAGATCGACAAGGTGATCGACGTGGCACTTCGGTTCGGGGTTCTTGCATTGTTTCCGGTACTTACGCGTCGTGTCGCCTCTCTGCGGATTCTTCGTGACCCGCAACTCCCCGCGCTTGCCCGCCTCGTTCAGCTCCGCTACCTTGACCTTCGCTTGGAACTTCTGCCACGGCGTCCAGTCCTCGTCCAGGTGTAGGTAGATAATAACGCCGTCCTGGTACGTGTAGTCGGTGCCGTCATCTGGCGGGCAGTCGTCCTCGCCGCCGCACTCGTCCGGCTTCGGCCCGAAGTACGGCACCCAGCCTTCGCCGGTCCAGACCAAATCGTCGCACGGGTCGTCCTGTGGCTGGGTGGCCGTGCCGACGGACGTTAGGAGCGTTCTGACCTCGGCCACGTGCCCGGCCCGCGCCACCCATGTGACGCCGGCCTCGACGTAGCCGGTGAGCTTCGACCGTCGGCACTCCGCATCAGGACGCATACGGTCGTTGACAAGCAAGATGAACCGGCATTCACCGAGTCCGGCTCAACATCGTTCTCGAATTCGGCGAGTTCGATGCCCTTCAGTCGATCTTCACGCCCCGGAAAGGTGTACCTTCGGGCAGATTTCGCGTATGGTTCTGGATCTGACTGGACAACGACCACTCCACCTCAAAGTCGATAACCTCCATATTCTCGATCACATCGCGCCCGCCCAGCGCCAGCGGGATCTTGAACCCGACGACCTGATTGCGCCTGAGGGGCAAGGCATGCTGGTTTGCCCATGACCAGGCATCGAAAAGCTTCGAGTCGAGCGCCTCATCCGGGCGATCGACAATCTCGCGGTCGTGGAACGCTTCAAACGAGCGATCGATCTGAAACACCGATCCGTCCGACGGATCAAGCAAAAGCACCAGCGGTTCATCGTTGGCGTCTCGCCTCGAATTGTCTAGCGCGAATTGCATACCGCTCCAGGAGTAGCCGAACGAATAGACTCGGTCCATGAGCCAGTCGAATCCCTCAGCGATCAACGAGTCTCCGACGTTTCCCGAAGACTCGCTGTGCAGACGGTACAGTCCGTCGTTGAATCCGCGGCCGGCATATTCAGTCATGAGTTCGCGGAAGCCGCGGACCTCGCCGTGGGGCCATGCGCGCCGCGGATCCTGGGCAGGTTCTTCCTCAGGGATTGGACGGTACTTCTGCAAGAATCGTTGGAACATCGCACCCCTCACGGTCCCGAGATGTACACGCCAAGCACAGGCGTGCCTTCGGGCAGATCCTTGATGCAGCCATGAATCTGGGCGCCAAGACTCGTACTGATGATACTGTCCCTATGTCAACAGTTCGCTGGCAACACTGGTCCTTCTGCTTGAATCCTGACCGGAGAAAGTTGGACGCTCACAATCCGTAATCCACAAGTTTGATACGGCAGCTGAGTAGGTCATAGCTCCGCAACAAGGGTCAAAGGTGTCGAAGAAGAGGGCGAAAAGAGTCCCATTCGAGTAGCTCAGGCACTCTCTCGGCGACCTCAGATACAAATTCCGTAAGAAACGTCCTCGCGGCGTTTTCCAGGTTTTCCTTGCCGACGAGCAAACTCAAATCATCGAAGAGGGCTGGACGGATTGAGGTCCGATACGTGACGACATCGTCAAATGCGAGGAACTCTCTGGGATCCCAGCCATGCCTCTTGCTCTGCTCGATGGTGAACGCCGGCGGTGGCAAGAATCCAGGATCACCGAGCCAACGCGCCAACTGTAGGCCGAGCTCCAAGAGTGGCCACGATGCCGGCGGCCAGGATGCTTTTGCTTCCCCCCGGACTGTGGGAGAGGGAAGCGCGAAGAGCGTCTCCCGCTCCCCTCCATCCGTCGTCGCCGGTCCGAAATCGCGCTGGTTCCACGGGTCGGTGGTCGGTAGAGAATCGCCGAACCGAAGCAATCTGACCGGACTCTGGACCACTCCTCCGGAGAGAGGGAGCTGCGTGTCAACATAGGAACCGGGGGGATTGAAACCCCGCGTTGCCGATGCAGCGGACCAATCGACGTTCCTCGGGTCCCATTGGATGTAGAGCGCCAGCGCGTCGGGCTCCGTGCGCCGAACGGGCCGTGGTCGTGGAAGTGCGAGTTCAAACCAAGACCTCCAAGGGCCGCCTTGCGGCGGCTTCCCGCGGGCCGCAAACAGAGGCGGCGCATAAGGCAGCAAGGGCTCGAACGTTACCCAGTCGAGGAGCCCGAGGGCCCGTTCGGCGACTGCGCGGGCGAAATCCCGGAGGAACGCATCGACACCGGACACAAACTCCGCTTCGGATACCACAATACGGCTGCTTCCGACGTCATTCGCATCGATGGAGACGTCTCCCCTTTCCTTCCGAAACCACACCCGGCCTTGGTCGTCAGACTGCTGGTACCAACTCGCGCCACCATCCGGAACCGCCTCCCAGCGACTGTGGATGCTCGCCAATTGGACGGCGAGGTCTGGGAGGGAGAGCAGCTTTCCCGCACGTTCGATTTCCGGCCAGTCTCCGGCGCTCGGTCGCCACTCGACCCAGCGTCCCGCTTCCCTACGTGCCAGGTATCCCCGACGATCCAGTGCCCGTTGGAAATGCTCTCGCGGATACAGGTTGGCTTCCCCCGCCGACACCTGGACGAATCCGTAGAGGGAATAGGTAGTGAATGCCAAGCGCCTCCTGTCGAAATACGAATGCCGCGGATTGTGGTCTGCGATTGCAGCCGCCTGAACCCAATCCTTTTCGTCTATACGCCATGATATCTCGAACATGTGGGCTCCCGATCTCACTAGCGGTTTCGCGACCTCCCATGGTCTTGGCGTGCGCGTCCGCCCTAGATCGGAAACGCGGAGTTAACCCTTCCTTCATAGTCGAAGGTGATCCGGATCGTCTCGCTCTCCTGGCCGTTAATGTCGTAACCGATGAAGTAGCCCAGCCACAGCTCGGCTTGACACGGGGCATCTGTGTACCCAGACGGTCCGATATCGCTGGGGGAGTCCATAACCAACTGAATTTGGGCTCGGACGAGGTTGTCATCGCCCTTGAACACGCCGTTATTTCTGCCGTAACCCCGTTCACCTTCATACCTAGCATGCTCAGGATCGCCGTGGCGAGGCAGGATGTGATTATAGAATTGTGCGTCACTAAGCGTGAGGTGATTCGCAGCCCGTTCGCAGGGGTCGTTCTCTTCTTCACACTGGTGGGGCTTGGGCCCGAAGTACGGCACCCACCCCTCGCCGGTCCAGACCAGGTCGTCGCACGGGTCGTCCTGCGGCTGCGTCGCCGTCCCGACCGCCGTCAGGAACGTTCCCACCTCGGCCACGTGCCCGGCGCGTGCAGTCCACCTGACGCCGGCCTCGACGTAGCCGGCCATCTTCGCGCAGCCGCCCTCGATGCACAAGCGCACGAGGTAGTTGACGAGCCAGATGACGGCGGCGATGGCGACGAGGACCACGAGGGCGACGGCAAACATGAAGACGATTTCGGCGCCGGTCACGGCGAGGGCCTCGGTGACGCCCTCTGCCTCCGCGTTGTAGGCGATGATCTCCCAGAGGGACT
>DATBFX010000357.1:0-2823 GCA_036558305.1 Thermomicrobiales bacterium
GCGCAGAGGCGCCCGCATTTCACCCCGGAGTGAACGGACCGGTTTGCCACCCGTCTACCGGCAGTGCCGGTTGCACGCCGTAGTGGCCGTAGAGCAGGACCGTCGGCGCGCCCGGCGGGCCCGGCAGTTCGCCGTACACCGACGGGTAGCCGTCGGGGATGTCGAGCAGCCGTGCCGACTCGACCCCGTAGCGGCGAAACAGCTCAAGGGTGGCGTTGGCCGCACGCAGGACCGGTTCCTCGGGAAACCCAGGAAAGGCGACTGAGGGGATGGCCGAGAGGGCGCTCGGATCGGCGATGACCTCCGGCATGAGCGCGTCGACGCGGCCGCGCAGATCCTGTCCGTCCATGACGGTTCTCTCGCTCACTTCGCGACGATGTTCGTCCCTTTTTGTCCCTCGACGATCCCTTCGATGTCGGCCAGGGCACCGATCGCCGCGCGCCCACCGGTCTTTTCGACGAATTGCATCGCGGCCTCGACCTTCGGCCCCATCGAACCGGCAGCAAACTTGTGTTCCCGCAACTCGGTGGCGGTCACCCGGTCGAGCCGTCGCTGGTTGGGCGTACCGAAGTCGAGGTAGACGCCATCGACGTCGGTCGCCATCACGAAGACGTCCGCCTCGAGTTCGCGGGCGAGCAGTTCGCTGGCCAGGTCCTTGTCGATCACCGCCTCGACGCCACCGAGGATGCGCCGGCCGTCGGGCGCGTAGGCGGTCGGGATGCCGCCGCCACCGGCGCAGATGACGATCGTGCCTTTCTCCAGCATCCACTTGATCGGCCGCAGTTCGAAAATCCGCTTCGGCAGCGGTGATGGGACGACCCGGCGCCACTTGGCGCCGTCTTGCTTGAACACCCATTGCTTCTCTTCGGCCAACTTGTCGGCTTCGGTCTTGTCGTAGACGGGACCGACGAACTTCGTCGGGTTGGCGAAGGCCGGGTCCGCCGGATCGACCTCGATCATCGTCAGCAGCGTTGCCAGCGGCACCTCGAACGGGAGCAGGTTGCCCAACTCCTGTTCGAGCATGTAGCCGATCATCCCCTCGGTCTGGGCGTCCAGCACGTCGAGGGGGTACGGCTCGACCGCCGAATACGCCTGCCCCTGCAACGCCAGGAGACCGACCTGTGGCCCGTTGCCGTGCGTCAGGACGAGTTCGTGGCGACTAGCCACCGGCGCGAGCGCCTTCGCGGCGATCTGGCAGTTGCCGCGTTGCACCTCGGCCGTCATCGGTTCTCCTCGCTTGAGGAGCGCGTTTCCCCCTAGAGCAACGACGACTCGCATCGCGTGCGTCCTCCTGGCATGAGCTTCCTTCGGTTGCGTCGAGCGCCCGTAGTGGCGGGTGCCAACGGCAGTGTCAGGCGACACCCTCGACCGGTTGGAGCGTCGGCACTTCGTCTTGCCGTGGAGTTACCGGCTCGTCACCCGGCGGCGTCTCGCCCGGGCCGTATTTCTCCATCCGGAATCCGGTGAAGCCGTAGATCAGCGACAGGATAGGATTGATGATGTTGAAGAAGCAGTACGGAGCGTACTTGAAGGTCGAGATGCCGAGCACGCCCGTCATGTACGCGCCGCAGGAGTTCCACGGGATAAGAACGGACGTCACGGTGCCGGAGTCTTCGACGACACGCGAGAGCACCCACGGTTTATACCTGCGCCGCTTGAACTCGAGGCGGAACGTGCGGGCGGGCAAGACGATGGCGATGTACTGGTCGCCCGCGATGATGTTCAGACCGATGGCGGTGCCGATCACGGTCGCGACCAGTTTCCCGCCCGACTTGGCCCTGGCGAGCACCCCCTGCACGAGGCGGTTGAGCAAGCCCGCGGCCTCCATGATCGCGCCGAAACCGAGCGCACCGAGGATCAACCAGACGGTCAAGAGCATGTTGCTCATGCCGCCGCCGGTGAAGAGTTTGTCGATCGACTCGACGCCGCTCGTCGACACGAACCCGTTCGCCATCGCGTCGAAGATCCCCTTGATGCTCGCGCTGACCGAGTTGAGGCTCGGGTCGTTGGCGAACTTGACCACGAGGTCGTGTTGGGTGAAGCACGCGAGCACGCCCGAGAAGAGCGCGGTCAGGAAAATGGAGAGGAAGGCCGGAAATCGGATGACGCTGAAGCCGATCAGCACCACCAGCGGCAGAAGATTGATCGCCGAGATGTTGAACTCTTGATTGAGCGTCGCCCGTGCCGCGTCGATCTGGTCGGTTGTCGAGGTCACGTTTTCGGTCAAGCTGATGATCAGGAAGATCACCAGCGCGATCGCAAAGGACGGACCGGTGGTCCAGACCATGGCGCGGATGTGCTGGCCGGTGGTCTCATCGCCGACCAGGCTCGGGGTCAGGATCGTCGTCTCGGAGAGCGGCGACATCTTGTCGCCCATGTAGGCGCCGGAGATCACCGCGCCGGCCGCGATCTCCGGCGAGACGCCGAGCACGTGCGCGATCCCGACGAAGGCGACGCCCAACGTGCCGGCGGTTGTCCACGAGCTGCCCGTGACGGCGCCGGTGACCGCGCAGATGATCGCGACGGCGGCGTAGAACCAGGACGGATCGAGGATCCGCAGTCCGTAGTCGACGATCGTCGGGATCGTCCCGGCCATGTTCCAGGTCCCGATCAGGGCGCCGACCGCGAGCAAGATGAAGATGGCGCCCATCGCCGACGAGATGCCGCCGATGATCGCCTCCCCGAGTTGCGGGTACGACAGACCATTCTTGTGGGCAATCAAACCGGCGATCACCATCGCCGTGAAGATCGCGACCTGGAGCGGTCCGAGGGTCGCGTCGAGTCCGAACAGGTAGACGGAGAGGGCGATCAGCCCGATCAGCG
>DATBFX010000358.1:0-11727 GCA_036558305.1 Thermomicrobiales bacterium
CCCTCCTCGACCGCGAGCACGAATCGCTCCTCGTCTGGACGACCACCCCCTGGACCCTCGCCGCCAACGTTGCCGCCGCCGTCAACCCTGATTTGACCTACGTCCGCGCCGAGCAGGACGGCGAGGCCATCTACCTCGCCAAAGACGCCGCGAAGAACGCCCTCCGTGGCGAATACGCGGTGACCGCCAAGCTCACCGGGAACGACCTCCTCGGTTGGCGGTACCGCGGTCCCTTCGACGAACTCCCCGCCGAGCAGCGCGTCGAGCACCGCGTCATCGCCTGGAGCGACGTCACCGCCGCCGAAGGCACCGGCATCGTCCACATCGCCCCCGGTTGCGGCAAAGAGGACTTCGCCCTCTCGAAAGAGAACGACCTCGCCGTCGTCGCCCCGATCAACGAGTTCGGCGTCTACACCGACGGCTTCGACCGGCTCACCGGCTCCTACGTCCACGAGGTCGCGACGCCGATCATGCGCAACCTCCAGGAAAAGGGCATCCTCTACCGCGGTGAGCAATACAAGCACCGCTATCCCGTCTGCTGGCGCTGCGGCACCGACCTCGTCTTCCGCCTCGTCGACGAGTGGTTCGTCGCCATGGACGACCTGCGTCAACCGATGATGGACGTCACCCGACAGGTCAACTGGGTCCCGTCGTTCGGCATGGACCGTGAGCTCGACTGGCTCGCCCACATGGACGATTGGATGATCTCCAAGAAGCGCTATTGGGGCCTGGCGCTTCCGATCTACGAATGCCAGGAGTGCGGCACCTTCGACGTCATCGGCAGCGAGACCGAGCTCAAGGAGCGCGCCGTCGAAGGTTGGGACGAGTTCGAGGGCCACACCCCGCACCGCCCCTGGATCGACGCCGTCAAGATCAAGTGCGCCGGTTGTGGCGCTGCCGTCAGCCGTATCAAGGACGTCGGCAATCCCTGGCTCGACGCCGGTATCGTCGCCTTCTCCACCCTCAACTTCCGCCACGACCGCGCTTACTGGGAGCAGTGGTACCCCGCCGACCTCATCACCGAAAGTTTTCCCGGCCAGTTCCGCAACTGGTTTTACGCCGTCATCGCCGAGAGCACCGCCCTCGTCAACAGACCCGCCTTCCGCAACGTCTTCTCCTATGCCCTGATGCGCGACGAAAAGGGCGAGGAGATGCACAAGAGCAAGGGCAACGCCATCTGGTTCGACGAGGCAGCCGAGATCAGCGGCGTCGACGTCATGCGCTGGCTCTTTGCGAAGGTGAACCCCTCCCTCAACCTCAACTTCGGCTACCACGTCCTCGACGAGGTCCGGCGCAGCTTCATCCTGCCCCTCTGGAACTCCTACTCCTTCTTCGCCACCTATGCCCGCCTCGACGGTTTCGATCCGCTCGATCCCCGGTCAAACGTGCCGCTCGCCGAGCGCACCCTGCTCGACCGATGGATCGTCTCTCGCTTGAACCAGGTGGTCGCCAAAGTGCGCGAGGGTCTGGAGACCTACCACGCCGAGATCGCGGCCGGCGCCATCGAATACTTCGTCGTCGAAGAACTCTCCAACTGGTACATCCGCCGCAATCGACGTCGCTTTTGGAAGAGCGAGAGCGACCGCGACAAGACGGCGGCTTACCGCACGCTCTACGACGTCCTGACCACACTGGCGGCTCTGCTTGCCCCATTCGTCCCGTTCGTCGCCGAAGCCATGTACCAAAACCTCGTCCGCGCCATTGACCCGGCGGCTCCCGACTCGGTTCACCTCACCGATTATCCCAGTGTCGACGAGGCCAGCATTGACGAAACACTCTCCACGGACATGGCCGCAGTCCTCGAAGTCGTCAGTCTCGGTCGGGCCGCGCGCAATGAGGCCGGCGTCAAAGTCCGGCAGCCGCTTCCCGGCGTCCTCGTCCATGCCCGCGACAAGGCGGTGATGGACGCGGTCGTGCGCTTGAAGGATCAGGTACTCGACGAACTGAACATCAAGGACGTCGCGCCGCTCGTCGAACTCGGCGACTTCGTCGCCTACGACATCCGCCCGAAACTCGCCATCCTCGGGCCGAAGTACGGTAAGCGCCTGGGTGAGATCCGGCAGCTCCTCGCCAAGGAAGATCCTGCTTCGGTCGCCGCCCGCGTCGAGGCCGGTCGAGCGGTCGATCTCGCCCTTGCCGACGGCACCACCGTCGCCCTCGAACCCGAGGAGATCCTCGTCGACCTGACCAAGCGCGCCGGCTATGCCGCCGCCCAGGGTCCGCTCGCCACAGTCGTCCTCGACACCTCACTGACTCCCGACCTGATCCAGGAGGGTCTGGCCCGCGACTTCGTCCGCGGCGTCCAGGACGCCCGCCGCAACGCCGGCTACCGGATCGAAGACCGCATCGGGATCTCCTACCTCGGCGATCCCGAGGTCATCGATGCCCTCGGCGCCTTCGATAGCTATGTTCGCACCGAAACGCTTGCCGACCAGATCAACGGACAGCGGACAACCGGCGCCTCGGACCAGGTCGAACCGGAGGCCGTCGAAGGCCCAGGCGGCGCCTTCGGCGCCGACGGCGACTACCGCGACCAGGTCGAAGTCGGCAGGCACCACGTTCGGATCTCGCTCAGGCGGGCCGGAGACTAGCGCGGTGCCAGGACATTCGGGACCTTCGTCCGGGCATCAGGCGATCGCTCGCGAGTCGAAACGGTCGCCGCGGACCGCCCTGCCGTGCTATCCTCAATCGGGCGGCGCCCTCACGAACGCGGGCGCCGTTCGACTGTTCGGTGTTCCATCGGCATGTGCCCCAGGCGAGAGATGGCAGACGCCCCGACGACGGACGCGCCCCCGGTTGTGATCAGCGCGTCGATCGCCTACGACTTCATCATGGCCTTCGGCGGCTCGTTCGCCGACCACATCATCCCCGAAAAGACCCACGTCATCTCCGTCAGCTTCCTCGTCGACAGCCTGCGCAAGCAGCGCGGTGGCGTCGGCGGCAACATCGCCTACAGCCTTGCCCTGCTCGGCACGCCGTCTGCCCTCGTCGGCGCCGTCGGCTCCGACTTCGGTCCCTACCGGGCCGCCTTCGACGACCTCGGCATTGACCTCTCCGGAGTGGTGGAAGACGTGAGCCGGTTGACCGCCTCGGCCTTTATGATGGCCGACCGCAAGGACAACCAGATCGCCTCATTCTTCCCCGGTCCCTCCGACCTCGCCGCCGGCATCGACGTCACGCGCTTCGGCGACCGCGCCCGCTACGGCATCGTCGGCGCCACCGCCCCCGAGGCGATGATCCGCCACGCCGCCCAGTTCGGCGCCTCGTCCTGCCGGTTGATCTACGACCCCGCCTTCCAGATCATCGTCCTGTCCGGCGACGACATCAAAGCCGGTATCGACCAGGCCTGGGCCGTGATCGGCAACGACTACGAGTTCGCGATGATCGAGCGCAAGACGGGCTTGTCGATCGACGCCATCGCCGACCGCGTCGATCTCGTCGCCATCACCTACGGGGAGCAGGGTTCGGAACTGCGCGCCGGCGGTCGGCGCGTCCGCACCCCGGCGGCGCCCGCCGAGCTCGTGCGCGACCCGACCGGTGCCGGGGATGCCTACCGCTCCGGTCTCGTGAAGGGATTGCTGCTCGGACTCGAGCTCGAACTCGTCGGGCGCCTGGCCGGGCTTGCCGCCACCTACGTCGTCGAGCAGGTCGGCACCCAGGAGCATGTCTATACCCCCGCGGCGTTCGTCGCCCGGTTCGACCGGTCGTTTCCCGATTGCGCGGGCGCGCTCACCGTCGCGGATCTCGCCCCAAGCTCGAAGCTCGTCGTTCGCAGCTCGTAACCCGTTTTGTCGTCGGTCCCCGCCTGAGCGGGCGCCGGCCAGGAGGTGTCCACGGATGGTCGCGACCTCGCACAACTTCGACATCAGGGACCCGTCGCTCGCCCCCGACGGTCGGCGGCGGGTCGACTGGGCCGGCCGCGAAATGCCCGTCCTGCGGCAAATCCGCGAGCGCTTCGCCGCCGAGCGCCCGCTCGCCGGTATCCGCATCCTCGCCTGCGCCCACATCACGACCGAAACCGCCAACCTGGCCCTGACGCTCCAGGCCGGCGGCGCCGACGCCGTTCTCTGCGCCAGCAACCCCCTGTCGACCCAGGACGACGTCGCCGCCGCCCTCGTCGACGAGCACATCCCCGTCTTCGCCATCAAGGGCGAGGACAACGAGACCTACTACCGCCACATCCGGGCCGCCCTCGACCACAAACCGCACGTCGTCATCGACGACGGCGCCGACGTCGTCTCGATGATCCACAAGGACCGTCGCGACCTCATCCCGGCCATCATCGGCGCCACCGAAGAGACGACGACCGGCGTCATCCGCGACCGGGCGATGGAGCAGGACGGCGTCCTCCAATTCCCGATCATCGCGGTCAACGACGCCGATACCAAGCACTTCTTCGACAACCGCTACGGCACCGGCCAGAGCACCATCGACGGTATCCTCCGCTCGACCAATATCCTGATTGCCGGCAAGGTCGCCGTCGTCGCCGGCTACGGTTGGTGCGGTAAGGGCATCGCGATGCGCCTGCGCGGGATGGGCGCCCGCGTCATCGTCACCGAGATCGACCCCGTCAAGGGGCTTGAAGCGGCCATGGACGGGTTCGCCGTAATGACGATGGACCGCGCCGCCGCCCTCGGCGACCTCTTCATCACCGCCACCGGCAACATCAACGTCGTCGACCGCGCGCACTTCGCCCAGATGAAGGACGGCGCCATCCTCGCCAACTCGGGCCACTTCAACGCCGAGGTCAACCTGTCGGCCCTCGAAGAGATGGCCGGCGAGGGCCGACGGACCCTGCGCCCCTTCGTCGAGGAGTACAAACTTGCCCCCGACCAGCGCCTGATCGTCCTCGGCGAGGGCCGCCTGATCAACCTCGCCGCCGCCGAGGGACACCCGGCCAGCGTCATGGACATGAGTTTTGCCAACCAGGCCCTCGCCACCGGCTACCTCGTCCGCGAGGGCAAGACCCTGGACAACCGCGTCTACCGCGTCCCGGTCGAAATCGACCACGAAATCGCCCGCCTCAAACTCGTCAGCATGGGTATCGAAATCGACGTCCTGACCGAGGATCAAGCCAAATACCTCAGTTCGTGGGAATCGGGCACGTAGGAGAGTCGTTAGTCGTTAGTCATCAGAAGAAGGGTCGTCGCAGTCGGATCTTGGTGCCAAAGACACGGAACACTCTGACGACTAACGACTAACGACTAACGACTAACGACTAACGACTCAACTCGGAGGAACGCATGTCCACCACGTTCGCCAGTGCGGAGCGCAGTTTCTTTACGTCGGAGTCGGTGACGGAGGGGCACCCGGACAAACTCTGCGACCAGATTTCGGACGCGGTGCTCGACGCCGTCCTCAAGGACGACCCCGACGGCCACGTCGCCTGCGAGACGGCGACGACGACCGGCGTCGTCATGGTTTTCGGCGAGATCTCGACCAGCACCTACGTCGACATCCCGGCGGTGGTCCGCGACGTCGTCCGCGAGATCGGCTACACCGACGCCTTCTACGGCTTCGACTACAAGACCTGCGGCGTCCTCGTCTCGATCAAGGAGCAGAGTCCCGAGATCGCCGGCGGCGTCGAGGAGGCAATAGAAGTCCGCAACCACAAGTCGACCGACCAGTACGACCTGATCGGCGCTGGCGACCAGGGCATGATGATCGGGTTCGCCTGCAACGAGACCGCCGAATTGATGCCCTTGCCGATCTCGCTCGCCCACCGCATCTGCCGCCGGTTGGCCGAGGCGCGCAAGCACGAAGAGATCTCCTGGCTGCGGCCGGACGGCAAGAGCCAGGTCACGGTCGAGTACCGCAACGGCAAACCGCTGCGCGTCGACACCGTCGTCGTCTCCACCCAGCACGCCGACGACGTCAGCAACGACCGCATTCGCGCCGACGTCGAGCGCTTCATCGTCCGCCAGGTCATCGACCGCGACTTGATCGATTCCAAGACCAAGTTTCACGTCAACCCCAGCGGCCGCTTCGCGATGGGCGGGCCGATGGCCGATGCCGGTCTGACCGGCCGCAAGATCATCGTCGACACCTACGGCGGCATGGCCCGCCACGGCGGCGGCGCCTTCTCCGGCAAAGACGCGACCAAGGTCGACCGCTCGGCCGCGTACGCCGCCCGCTACGTCGCCAAGAACGTCGTCGCCGCCGGTTTGGCCGACCGCTTCGAACTCCAGATCTCCTACGCGATCGGCATGGCCCACCCGGTCTCGATCATGGTCGAGACCTTCGGCACCGGCCGCATCGCCGACGCCAAGATCGAGGAGCTGGTCCGTGCCCACTTCGACCTGCGCCCCCGCGCCATCATCGAGCACCTCGACCTCCGGCGCCCCATTTACCGCCAAACCGCAGCCTACGGCCACTTCGGCCGCGACGACCTCGACCTGCCCTGGGAGCGCACCGACAAGGCCGACCTCCTCGCCGCCGACGCCGGTCTCGCACAGCGCATCCGTGCCGTGTCGTAACCGACGCTTCATCCAGTTGATTCACCGGCACTCTTCGGGTCGTCTCGGCGTCTCGCCGTACCCGTTCGGGCAGATCACGGTGCTTGCCTGCTCAACAACTCCACAGCTCGCCGAGGAACCGGGCAGGCTACGGCGGTCTGCCCTACGCGCGCTCGTTGACCGCGACAAACAAGGTCTTCACGTCGCTGAAACTCACCAATCGCCCGTCATCCCACTCCACCTCAAACTCGCTTCCCGCCTCGTTCCCCAGTGACCGCATCATCTCCACCAGTGTTGCGCGCGCCTCAGGCGTCGTTCGCGATCGCGCCGTCCAATCGTCGAAGTCGTGGCGCTTGCGAAACGACTCAATCGCCCTCAGCGACAGCCCAGACTCAGCGATCAACCCAGACCACTCCTCGATCGTCAGCGACCGCACGTGAGAGGGATCTCGCAATTTCTCGAACCGATTGAAGAAATCGCCGAGCGTCCCGTCCGGCACGGTGCTGTCGATGAGAATGAACCTACCGTCCGGCTTCAAAACGCGTGAGGTTTCCAGGACAAATCGATCGGGACGCGGGAAATGGTGAGGGGCGATCCGGCACGTCACGAGGTTGAACGTCGCGCCCGAAAACGGCAGGTGCTCCGCATCGGCCGCAACGCCGTCGACCCCACCCAAGCCTGACGAATACAGGAATCGCATCGCCTCGATCAGCATCGGCCGGGTGAGGTCGGCGAGAACGACCCGGCCGACGAGCGGCCCGAAAATCCGCGCGACATGACCCCCGCCGGTCGCAACGTCGAGCAGGACGTCGTCGACCTCCGGATCGGCTAGTTCGACCATGCGCGCGAGATCGGCGCCCGAGGAGTGCGTCACGCTGCGCACGTAGTCGGCGGCCGACGACGAGAACTGATCCCGGACCCTCCGCTTTACATCTGCGGTCGACGGCTGCATCTCCCATCTCCCGGACTCTGCATGTCGATGCCAGCGTCGAGAGCCGTGTAGTTTCGCAGAGGCGGACCGGCGGCCCTTTTTTGCGATGTCCGCCCCAATGTGTAATGTGAACCAACTCCTCTACAACGTGCGGTGGCCCGACGGCGCGACCGGCGCCCTATCTCTCGATCCGAAGGATTCTCACCTGGCGCATGCCGCCGGGCGTCGGTACCTCAGCGACCTGCCCCGCGCGCTTGCCGAGCAGTGCCCGCCCGATCGGCGATTCGTTCGAAATCCGCCCGGCGGTCGGTTTCGCCTCGATCGCACCGACGATTGTGTATCGCTCCTCTTCGCCGTCGAAATCGACGACGACCGTATTCCCGATACCGACGAGATCGCCGTTGTCGGCGCCGCCGTCGTCCATCACTTCGGCGTTGCGGAGTAGCGCTTCCAGATCGCTGATGCGCTTCTCGTTCATCATCTGGTCGTGACGGGCGGCATCGTAGGCAGCGTTCTCGCGGAGGTCGCCGTGCGAACGCGCCTCGGCCACGATCGCCGCGATCGCCGGCCGTCGGACGCTCTTCAGATCGTCCAGTTCCGCCTTGAGCCGTTCGAGCCCCTCACGCGTCACCGGCACCCGTTTCGTTTCCACCACTTGTAGCCCTCAGACGTCAGCCGATGGAGCGGGGTCTCGAGTCTCGGGTCCCAAGTCTCAGGGCTCGCGTCGCACGAGATCACGTCTTGAGACTTGGGACAAAGGACCTGAGACGTGCAACCGTCGCTCGCGGCTACTCCACTTCAAACGTGCACTCGATCTCGACCGGAATCTGATTCGGCAACGCGACGAAGCCGACGGCGGACCGGGTGTGCTTGCCCGCGTCGCCGAAGACATCCACGAAGAGGTCGGAGCAACCGTTCATCACTTTGGGTTGGTCGCCGAACTCCGGATCGGAGTTCACCATGCCGAGCACTTTCACGACCCGCTTCACCCGATCGAGGCTCCCCAAATGGGACTTCACCGAGGCGAGAATGTTGATTCCCACCTCGCGCGCGGCCTGGTAACCTTGCTCGATCGTCAGATCACGCCCCAACTTCCCGGCCGGACAGCTCGGACTCGGACCGTGTCCGGAGATGAACAGCAAACTGCCCACCTGAACCGTCCGCACGTAGTTTGCCACCGGTGCCGGCGGCGACGGCAAATCGATCCCCAACTCCTTCAAGCGGTCCTCGGCTGCCACGCGCTCCCCTTTCTCATCATGGCGTCCTTCGCGTAGGTTGCCGGTGGATGGTAGTCTGACGGGCGGACGTGGTCAACGTCGTCGTTCGTCGCAAGCGCCCAGGGGAGAACTGACCGGATGGGTACGGCCGCCGCTGAGGCCCCGAGGTCCGTCGTCGAGACCTTGGTCGAACTCATGGAACTTCCGGGTCCGACCGGGCAGGAAGAACCAATCCTGGCTTGGTGCCGGGACCGCTGGCGCCAACTCGGCGCCGCGGTTCGGGTCTCGCCGATCGGCAACGTCCTCGCCCACGTCCCCGGCGATGGTCCGAGGCTGCTCCTCCAGGGTCACGCCGACGAGATCGGCTTCGTCGTCAAGAGTATCGACGCCTGCGGCTTCGTCTGGCTCGACAATGCCCAGGGCGGCGGCGGTCGGTTCGTCCACGACCGCTACCCCGTCGGTCAACCCGCCCTCGTCCTGGGGCGAAACGCGCGCGTTCCTGGTCTCTTCGCCACCACGACCGGCCACATCCTGACGACGCGTCCGCAAGAGCCTGCCCGATTGGCGATGAACGACCTGTTCGTCGACGTCGGCGCGTCGTCGAAAGCAGATGCCGAATTGCTCGGAGTTCACGTCGGAGCCGGGGTGATTTGGAACCCGCCGACGCGCCGTCTCGGCCACCGGTTGTTCGGCAAAGCCGTCGACGACCGTGTGGCGCTGGCCTTGATGACGCATCTCCTGGCCGAGCTGGACCGCGGCGCGCTCGCTTACGACCTCACGCTCGCGGCGACCGTGCAAGAGGAGATCGGCCTCGTCGGCGCCAGCTCACTCGTCACGCCAGCGGACATCGACCTGGCGATCGCCATCGACAACGGGCCGATCGGCGACTACCCGGGCGTCGACCCCCGCGAAATGCCCGTCTCCCTTGGCAAGGGCCCGACCCTCGTCTACAAAGACGGTTGGGTCCACTACGATCGCCGCATCCTGAACCAACTCCGGGAGATCGCCTCCTCCCACGCGATTCCGATCCAGGAAAGCACCTACCCCGGTTTCGGCAGCGACGGCGCGGCGCTCATCAAGCTGGGCATCCCGACCGCCCTCCTGGGCATCTCGACCCGCTACACGCACTCCGCCTTCGAAATGGTGGATGAGCGCGACCTGTTCGGCGCCTTGGAGTTGCTCAAGGCATTCGTGACCACACCCACGCAACCCCTTCCTCTCGGTCCGTCGTAATGGATAGGGCAAATAGGTTCTCGAGTTTTCGATTCTTCTCCACTCGGCAAACGCGGCGCGGCGTGCGGGCTCGGGCCGTGACGACCGCTGCCAATCGGGCCCTCGCGCCGCCCCCGCCACGCGGAGGCAACCCTTCCCATGAACACCCTCCCCTCTCCCTCGGAAGGGAGAGGGGAGGGTGTGAGGGGCCCACCGGAGGAAGCGACGCCCGGTCCCCGTCAACGCCTCCGAACCCACCGCCATCCGACACCTGACGCCTTACCTTGTTCCGAGCACCTTCCCGATTCGCTCGACCGCCTTTTCCAGCAAATCGTCGGCCGTCGCGAACGACAGTCGGACATGCCCTTCACCGGCTTCGCCGAACGCGGTTCCCGGCACCAGCGCCACGTGCGCCTCGCGCAGAATCAGGTCGGCAAAGTCGAGCGAGTTCAGACCCGTTTCCCGGATGTCCGGGAAGGCATAGAAAGCACCTTCGGGCTCCGGGCACCGGATACCGCGAACCCGACTCAGCCCGGCGGCGACGTTGTGGCGGCGCCGATCCCAGGCCGAAACCATCTCGCCGATGAACTCTTGCGGCCCCGTCAACGCCGCCACGCCGCCCGCCATCGCGAACGATGTCGCCTGCGTCACCGAGTGGCTATGGACCTTCGCGATCTCGTCGATGAACGGTTTCGGTCCGGCCACGTAGCCGAGGCGCCAACCCGTCATGGCGTACGCCTTCGACAACCCGTTGAACGTCAATGTCCGCTCCCACATGCCGGGCATGGCGGCGATGCTGAGGTGCCGCCTCCCGTCGAACACGATCTTCTCGTACATCTCGTCCGTGTAGACCAGCAGATCGTGGTCGCGCGCCAGGCCGCAGATCGCCGCGAACTCGTCTTCGTCCAGCACGCGCCCGGTCGGGTTGTTCGGCGAATTGACCAGGATGCCGCGCGTGCGCGGCGTGATTGCCGCCTCCAGCACGTCCCGTGTCACCCGGAAGTTGTCGTCCGAATCGAGCCGCACCGGAACGACAGTGCCCCCGGCCATCTCGACCATCGGCACGTACGATACCCAGGCCGGTTCCAGGATCATCACGTCGACGCCGGGCTCCACCGTCGCCTGCATCGCCTCGAACAGCGCCAACTTGCCACCGGGCGTGACGATGATCTCGGACGGATCGAAGGTGAGTCCGTTGTCCGCCTGTAGCTTGGCGGCGATGGCCTTGCGTAGCGCCGGCGTACCGACACTGGCGACGTAGTGCGTGTCGCCCGCGTTCATCGCGTCCGCGGCGGCTTTGCGGATGTGCTCCGGCGTGATGAAGTCCGGATCGCCGCCGCCGAGGTCGACCACGTCGATCCCTTGCGCCTTCAACACGCGCGCCTTGTCGGACACGGCGATCGTCGGCGACGGAGCAGCGTCGCGCACGCGGGAGGCGAGAAAATCGGTCGCTACGCGCTGCTGAGTCTGCACGGAAACCTCCATAGGCTGTCGCATTGATTGCAAATCAAGGTCGCCGGGCGCCGAAGGACCTTGGCGGCACCACCACAGTTCTTCCGATCAACGGGTCGATTCTAGCACGGGTCCGGACCGTCCCGGGCGGGCGCCGAGACAGCGCGGGTCCGTTAGCACTCCCTCTTGAAGAGTGCTAACGAAGGTGGTAGGATAGCTGCCGCTACGATCAGAGGAGTCCGCGGGGATGACTTGCCCCGCGGCGAGGCTGCCCGCAGAGGAGGTAGGGAACACGATGGCGAAAGACAACGGAGCAACGGCCACGGCGACCAGGCTCAAGCCGCTGGGGGACCGGGTGGTCGTCAAGCCGCTCGGCCGCGAGGAGACGACCAAGTCCGGCATCGTCCTGCCCGACACCGCGAAGGAGAAGCCCCAGCGCGGCACCGTGCTGGCCGCCGGG
>DATBFX010000359.1:0-23264 GCA_036558305.1 Thermomicrobiales bacterium
ACGGCGACCAGCGGGGGCACCACCTGTGGTGGCTGTCGCACCTGCCGAGGGCGGAGGGGGAGACGGACGGGGTGAGCAACAATTGGTGGACGTATATCGTGGATCCGAATCTGGCGCCGTGAGTTACGGGCGGGCACCGCATATACTCACCTCCAGGACTCGACGCGTTTCGGGATAAAGGATCCAACATGGTGCGAACAATCTCCGCACGCGATGCGACAGCGAACTTCGCCGACGTGCTTGGATCGATCTCTCAATCCAAAGAGACGATCATCGTCGAGGAAGCGGGTGAGCCGGTCGCGGTGATGATCTCCCCGGAGGACTACCGGGAGCAGGCGTGGCAACGGTTCTGGGCCACCGTCGATCGGATCCAGGAACGCAACGCCGATACAGATCCTGACGAGGTTTATCGCGACGTGACGGAAGTGGTCGAGGAGGTTCGCCAGGAGCGGCATGACCGAGCGCGCGCGGCCCTGGCGGGCGGTTCTTGACACCAACCTGCTGGTCAGTGGCTTCGTCTCCAAAATCGAGGCACCGTATGCGCTGACGCAGCGGTGATACGACCGCGCATTCGTGATTGCGATCACGCCCCACACGCCTCGCCAGACATGCTCAACACGCATGTGCAGTGAGTCGTGGCCGTGGGTGGTACGCTAGGACCATGGACGTCCCATCGGCCGACCACCCGCCGCTTCCCCTCACGATCGCGGAACCGACTCGGTTCGCGGGGGTCGCGGCCATCGCCGACCTCTATCCGGGCATGAGTGCCGAGGAAAAACGGAGCATGATCGAGCAGGATCTCGGCCCGGCGTTCGCCGCCAGCCTGGAGCGGCGGCGCACGATCCTGCTGGCGACGGTCGGCGACCGCCTCGTCGGGACCGTCCAGGTCGCCTGGGAGAACGCGGCGGAAGAACCGGCGCTCCTACCGCCGGGCGCGGCGGTCATCCACCATTTCCGGACCCACCCCGACCACCGCCGGCGGGGGATCGGACGCCGCCTGATGGACGAGGTCGAACGGCTTGCGCGCCGGCGGAACGTCGCGGTGCTGACGCTCGGGGTCGAGCCCGCCAACGCGAACGCCCGCCGCCTGTACGCGAAGTGGGGCTTCCGCGAGTTCCTGACCTACCGCGGACGACAGGGCGCGGCCATGATCGGGATGCGCAAGCGATTGGCCCCGGCCTAGACGTCCCACGTCCGGCCTGCGCCGGCTTCACACGTGCGTCAAGCATGCCGTGGCGAGCGGTGCACTCTAATTGCGTGCCGAACACGAAGGGGTGCTGGCCAGACCGCGTCGGTCCTCGGTCAGACGTTGCTACCCAAACCCGGCTCGGTTTGCTAGGCTGGGAGGGAGGAGGACCACCCAATGAGCGTGACCCTGACGCCCCAAACCGAAGAGCGTATCCGGCACTGGATCGAAACGGGGCGATATCCCGATGCCGAGGCGGTGATCGACAGGGCGCTAGAGGCGCTGGAACACGAGGAGCAGGCGCGCTTCCTCAAACTGCGCGAGTTGGTCCTGGCCGGTCACAATAGCGGTCCGGGCGAGGAACTGACTGAGGAGTTGTGGGACCGGATGGAGCGTGAGGCCGAGGAAGCCTACCTGCGGGGCGAAAAGCCGAGTCCGCATGTCTGCCCGTAGGTGCCGGCTCGTCGTCCAACCCGGAGCGCAGGCGGACATCCGCGCCATTCTGCTCTACACCCGAGAACGCTGGGGTGTCGAGCAACGCCGCCGCTACGGCATCCAACTCAACCGGGCGCTGCGCTCGCTTCTCGACTACCCAGAACGCGGTCGGCCCCGTGATGAGCTCTATTCCGGTTGCCGGAGCCTCCCGGTCGAGTAACATGTCGTCTTCTCCTACCTCACCGACGGCGAGGTTGTCATCGATCGGGTCCTCCACGGCAGCCAGGAAGCGCCCGGTAAGGTCGGTCTGTAAACGCCGACCGGGCCAAACGCATCGGTCCGTGGAACATCCTCTGTCTCGTTCCGTCGTCTCCCCCAATGTGACCAGGACGAACGGCCCTGGCAATGCTGCCGAGACTGCCCGGTCGCGAACGCCACGCCGCGATTTGGCATTTGTGCCGACGCATATCGGCGCCCTCCACGGCAGGATGGGTCGCGAGCCGGACAGAGCCCGGTCTCGATACGACCAATCGACTCCACGCCGATCGGAGGCAGTGACGATGATCAATCGGGGACTTCGGACGTTTCTCCTCTTTGTCTGCCTCGGCGCCGCGCTCGCCCTCGCCGTCTTCGGAGGCACAAGAACCGGCTTCGCCTCCTACTCCGTCGGGACGATGGAGAAACCCAAACCGCCGCTCTCACGACCGCGGATGGACTGCTCGAGCACGCGCGAGTGGTTGCACTACTACGTCAACATGGACAGCTATTGGTGGGAACAAGGCGACTACGACATCGCCCAGGACTACAACGACGCCGCCGACAAGATGTACCAACGCGGCCTCGACCTCGGCTGCTGGTAACCCCCGCATCCGCATAAGCCCCCTCTCCCTCGGAAGGGAGAGGGGGTCAGGGGGTGAGGGCCGAATCCCCTATCGCCTCGTCCAACGGCCAGATCGGCCGCGACACCCTTCGGTACGGCAACTGCGCCAGGTTGCTCGTCGTGAACCCCGGCGTGTCGCAGCGGATCGTCGTCCCCGCCAGGTGGTCGAATCCGGCCCGGAAGTGCTGCTGCGACTTCAACGCCACCACCCGGTACCGCGTCACGTCGATCCCGTGCAGCAGGAACACCTCCGCGTCCAACGTCTGCGTCCGCACCGACGAGACCAGCACGTCGACGTTCCCGATTACCAGCCGCGCCATCTTCCCGAGATCGACCTGCCGTCCCGCCCCCATCGGCGTCGTGTAGCGGAACCGGCCGTCGGTCAGGCACTTCACGTAGGCGCTCGCCTCGATCGGCGCCCCGTGCAGCTCATCCCACTTCCCACCCAGCCGCACGTCGATCTTCTCCCCCGCCCCCGCCGCGTGCGCCTGCCCTGCCGTCTCCGGATCGGCAATAAACCCGAAGCACGTCTGCGGTCGGTCGGCCGCCAGCAGCGCCCGCAAGAGGTGCGTCCCGTCCCCCGGTGCCCCGCCCCCCGGATTGTCCGAGACCTCCGCCACGATCACCGGCAACCGCTCCGCCGCCAGCGCCTGCCGAACCGCCTCCTCCGCCCCCGGCAGATCGCGCAAGAAGGCGTCGCGCGTCGCCACGATCCGGCGCGCCACGTCCTGCGCCGCCGCGCGGGCGAGTTCGGCGTCGCCGTCGGCGGTGGCAAGGACACTCGTCGCCACGATCGGCACGTCGGTGTGCGGAAATCCGTGGGTAAAGGCGCAATCGATGATCCCCGGTTTCTCTTCCCAGGCGAAGCAGAGTTCGTTGATCGCCCGCGCCGGCCCGTCGACCGTCGTCGAGGGCGGGATCATCAGTGGCAACGTCTCCAGATGCATCACCGGCCGCGCCTCGCCGCGCACGATCTGCGCCGCCAGCGCGACCGCCTCCTTGCCCCGCTCCACCCCGTCGACGTGCGGATACTCGTGGCAGTAGAGTAGCGCGTTCGCGTGCTCGACCATCGCCGGCGTCGTGTGCCCGTGCAGATCGAGCGTCACCACGATCGGCAATTCCCGCCCGACCACCTCCCGCAACTCGCCGAGGATCGTCCCTTCGACGTCGTCGATCCCCTCCGCCGAGCCCGCCCCGTGCAGCGATAGGCAGATCGCATCGATCCGCCCCGCCGCCCGGATCGCCCCGAACAACTCGTCCCGGATCGTCTCGTAGGCGCGCCGGGAGATCGTCGCCGACGGTTCCGTCGAGGTCGCGAACGTCGGCACGATCTCGATCCCCAGCCGCTCGCCCGCCGCGATCATCCCACCCAACTCGTCCCGCACCCCCCGGTGGTTCGCCAGGATCTCCGCGCCCGCCTCCCAATGCCGCCGCCGAAAATCCTCCACCTCCGTCAGACCGGGACAAAACGTGTTCGTCTCGTGGGCAAACTCGCCGATCGCGATGCGCATCGCCCCCCCTCATCCTCATCACCACTTCCGATCGCTTCTCCGCGCCCCCCATTATCCACAACTCCCAAGCCCTGTCCGCCTGTCCCACTCCCCCGCCTTCCGCCCTCCGCCTTCCGCCCTCCGTCACAACCACCCCTTCTCCTCCGCCGCCCGCACCGCCTCGACCCGGTTGCGCGCCCCCAGTTTGCCGATCGCCGTGTGCAGGTAGTTCCGCACCGTCCCTTCCGACAGGAACAGCGACTCGGCGATCTCCGCCATCGTGTCGCCGTGTCCCGAAGCCGCCAGCACCCCCTGCTCCCGCTCCGTCAGCGGATTCGGTCCCTCGCTCAATGCCGCCGTCGCCAGCGCCGGATCGATCACCCGCTCCCCCGCCATCGCCCGCCGGATCGCCGTCGCCAGCTCGGTCGCCGGTGCGTCTTTCACCAAAAACCCGACGACCCCGCCCTCCATCGCCCGCCGCAGATACCCCGGTCGCCCAAACGTCGTCAGAATCAAAACCCGGCACGACGGCAACCGCTCGTGCAACGCCCGCGCCGCCGCCAACCCGTCCAACCCCGGCATCTCGATGTCGAGCAACGCCACATCCGGCCGCGTCGCCACCTCGTCCCCCGCCCTACCTCCGCCACGATCTCGAAATCCTCCTCCAACGCCAGCAACGCCGGCAGCCAAACGAAACTCAACGGCACCCAGAGCCAGTGCAACCCCATACTCTTCCGAACATCCGCATCCGACATGCGCTCGTTCATCCGGCGATCTTCTCCTCGTCCCGCCGGTACGCCCGGAGCGCCACCGCGGAGACGACCACATTGCCGAGCAACCGGAGGTGCTCGCTGCCGAATTGTCCGTCCGCATCCCCGCCGCGTGCCACGCCTCCCCCGCGAAGCGGTTCGTCCTCACGTTCGCATCCCGACGCCGCACAACCCACCGTTGACCGGACACCCGATCACCAAGCCGCCCCGCGTCGCGCCGTACCACACCGCGGCGCCGGCGAGCATGAGCAGCAGCGTCAGCAGGACCGCGCCGACCACCAGCGCCGTCTCGCCGTGGTTGACCGCGGGCTCCTCCGAGCACATCGCTGCCGCATCCATCTCCAACATCTCTTATCCCGCCCCCTTTGCCTTTTCTGGACCCCGATCCCACTCGGATCGACTGTCGACGAGTCCAGGGGTGCGCCGATCACCCCGTTAGTGAAAGCGATCACGATCCCCACGTGACTTTTGTCATGCGTCTGCACCGGCCGGTCCAGAATGTGCCAAAATTGAGCAAAACTCACGTTCTCGCGATCGCCGAAGCTGCGCCCAACACCGCGGGAGAACCAGTTCCGGGATGACCGAACCGCTCTCACACGCACGCGCCGGACCGGCAACCGGCCTGCCCCTGGTCCTGACCTCGCTGCTCGGTCGCGAGCAGGACATCGCCGGGCTCCGCACCCGACTGCTCGACGACGATGCCCGGTTGGTCACGCTGACCGGTCCCGGCGGGTCCGGCAAGACGCGCCTGGCGGTCGCCGTCGCCGAAGCGGTGGCGGTGGAGGACGGCAGCGCCGTCGCTTTCGTCGATCTCTCGGCGGTCCGGGATGCGGCCGGACTTTGGACGGCGGTCGCACGCGCCTTCGATCTGCCGGACGAGGGCGGCGGCCCCGACGCAGCGGTGAGTGCGTTCCTCCGCGACCGGACGATGCTCCTCGTTCTCGACAATCTGGAGCAGATTGCCGGTGCCGCTCGTCCGATCCGCGCGCTGCTTGCCGCCTCTCCGGGCTTGACCGTGCTCGCCACCAGCCGCACGCCCCTTCGCCTCGCCGGCGAACAGCGCTGGCCGGTCGAACCGCTGCCGCTCCCGTTGACGGCAGCGGTCCAGTCAGTTCGGGCCAACCCCGCGGTTTGCCTCTTCGTCGCTCGCGCCCGCCTGATCAAACCGGATTTCGCCCTCACCGACGCGAACGCCGCCACCATCGCCGACATCTGTCGCCGGCTCGACGGGTTGCCCCTCGCGATCGAGTTGGCCGCGGTCAGAGCGCGGCTCCTGTCGCCCGAAGCGTTGCTGGCGCGCCTCTCCGGGCGCCTCTCCCTGCTCGCCGGCGGTGCCGAGGACCTGCCCGACCGGCAGCGGACGATGCGTGACGCGATCGCCTGGAGCTACGACCTCCTGACCGAGCCGGAGCAGCGTCTCTTCCGGCGCCTCAGCGTCTTCGTCGGCGGTTTCACGCTGGAAGCCGCCGAGTCCGTGGGCGGGGAGGAAGCGCTCGACGTCCTCGCCCGCCTCGTCGACCACAGTCTCGTTTCCCCGACCGGCGATGCCGGCGACGCCACCCGATTCCGCATGCTCGAAACGGTCCGTGAGTACGGGATCGACCAACTCGCGGTCCGCCAGGAGGGGGACGTGGCCATCGATGGGCTCGTGGCCTGGGTTTCCCACCTCGCGGCCAAGGCGCCGCGTCGCACCCGCACCGGTGCCGATGTCCTGCCGAACGAGATCCTCAGACGCGAGCAACCGAACATCGCCGAGGCGCTCGGCCAACTGGAGGCACGCGGCGACCGTCGCCGCACGCTCGCCGTCGTGACCGGATTTGGCCCCTGGTGGCTCGAGCACGGTTATTACGCGACCGCCGCGGACTGGACCGCTCGCGCCCTCGGGGCTCCCGAAACCGGTCATCCCCGAGAACGAGCCCAGGCGCTCGTCTCTCTCGGGACCGCGCTCCATCTCCTGGGACGGCACGACGAGGAGACCGCTGCCCTTCGCCGGGCCGAGGACCTTTTCCGCCGGATCGACGACGAACCGGGCGAGGCTTTCGCTCGCTACCGCGTCGGGCTGCTCCATTACAGCCAGGGGCGCCACGCCGAAGCCCGATCGAGTTTCGAGGCCTCGATGGCAACCTACCGGCGTCTTGCCGATGCGGCGGGCCAACTGATGGCCGAAAACTGCCTCGCCCTGGTGCTCCTCGATCTCGGCGAATACGAGACCGCGGCGGACATCTACGAGCGCCACCTGGCCGATGCCCGGCGATCGAACGACCGCGACGCCCTGGCAATCACCCTTCATAACCTGGGTTGCATCGCGAGCGAGCTCGACGATGATGCCCGCGCGGTCCGCTACTTCGCGGAAGCCCAACCCTTGTCCGAGAACGGTCAGCGCGACGGGCTCTCCCAAAACCTGTCGATGCTCGGCTGGCACACGGTCCGGTTGGGCGACGACATCCAGCAGGGTCTCGCCCATTGCGAGCGCGGCATTGCGATCGCGACCGAAGACCGCAACCGCTGGGCGCTCAGTGTCGGGCTCTATTCCCGTGGACGTGCCCGACTCCACCTGGGTCACCCGCATCAGACCGAGACCGATCTCAAGGAAGCGCTCTCGCTTCGCCGCGACCTCGGCGTCCGCTGGGGTATGGCCCAGACCCTCCACGCCCTCGCCATCCTTGCCCACCACACCGGACAACCCGAATCGGCCGCGCGCCTCCTCGGCGCGGGCGATGGGGTCCGCCGGCGCATGGGTTTGCCGGTGACCACCCGCAATCCCGAACTCGACCGCTTGCGAGACGAATCGACGACCCGCCGATACCTCGCCGCCTACCGGGACGGGGTGCACCTCGACGATGATCGCGCCGTCGCCCTCGGTCTCCAAACCGAGTTCGCGCCTTCCGATGCGCCCGCCGCACGTCGTGTCGACCCTTCCATCTCACTCAACGCACCGTCATCGCTCGGTGATCCGGACCTCACGCCGCGCGAGGTCGAAGTCCTCAAGCTCGTCGCCGCCGGCAAGACCAACGCCGAAATCGGCGACGCCCTCTTCATCAGCCCCCTCACCGCCAAGACCCACGTCGCCAACCTCCTCGGCAAACTCGGCGTCGACAACCGCGCCGCTGCCGCGACCTGGGCCACGCACCGCGGTCTCGCCTGACGGAGGGCGGAAGGCAGCGGGGTGATCCCGTCCACTCAGTCCTCAGTCCTCAGTCCTCGCCCGTCCCCCCGAAATACTCCGCTCCCCCGCGCCCGCCTACTCCGATCGGGCGATGTCTCCTCCCCTGCCCGACGGCAAGATGACCTCAGACCCGGAGCGGCCGGGTCGAAGGGCCGGAAGGCCGGAGACGAGGGGAGACGGACGTGTTCGGGCGAACGATGCGGACGGCACTGTTGGCGGCGGCGGTTTTCGTTGGGGTCGCGGCGGCGCACGGGGCGGACGCCCAATCGCTTGGCCCCAAGGTCGGAGCGAAACCGGCTCTCACCTGTTGCCCGGATCGCATCCATCGGTCGAGTTCCCAGACGGTGCACGTTGGCGGCTACACCTTGCCGCCGATCGGTCTCCGGCCGATGGGGATGAGGTTCCCGTAGACCCGTCGAACTCCGGCGATCGGGCGGCAATCAGACGCGAGACAGCTCACGAAGGAGAACACGATGGAGCGCATGGCAGAGACGATCGAACGGGTTCTGACGGTTTCCCTGGCGATAGCAGCGGACCGCCGTCTCCAGGCATTGGTGGCGCTCGTGGTGGCACTCGCGCTCCTGGCGATCCACGGCGATCACGCCGCGGCCATCCGCTGGGGCGGCTAGCCCACCGACGGGCGGCAAGCGATTCGATCCGGTGCCGGGCACGAGCACGAAACGGAGGACGATCGTGGCGCGGTACCTCGGGTCGCGATTCGGTCGGGTGGCATTGGTCCTCGGCATCCTCGGCAGCCTCGTTGTCGGCGCCACCGGACACGCCGTCGCCCAGGACGACAACTACGCCGGACGGACGTGACCATCACCGTCCCGCCGCCAAGCACCGATTGCGGCGACTTCTGCCAACCCAACTTCGGCGACATCCTCGCCAACCAACTCAATCGGCACCCCGTCGCCGCCGACACCCTGAACGGCCTGATCCAATCCGACCAGTGCGCCTACGACGATCGAAGCCACAACGTCTGCGACATCCCCTGAACCCCAACACGGGCGTCGCGCATGCGAGTGCGAGGGCGGTGCTTCGGTGCCGTCCTCGCGCCGCGCCTGGCTCCCGACAAACTCGCTCGATCCGCTTGACGGTTGGGCGTTCTCTGGGCATCATCCGCTCCGGCGTAACCGCACCTTCGTGGAGCCTGCTTTGCTGGAATCCCCCTCGCCGACTTTCCACCCCATGTCCGGCACGATGGCACCCGCGAGCGATCCCGAGACGCCGACCCTCGGCGCCGGCATCCTCGCCCTGCGGGGCCCGCTCGTCGGCCGCGACCGCGAATACGCCGACCTCGTCGCCTTGCTCCCCCACCCCGGAGCACCGTCCGGGTCTCGGCTGGTCACCGTGACCGGTCCCGGCGGCGTCGGCAAGACCCGCCTCGCCCTCGCCGTCGCCCAGGGCGTCGCCGGCCAGTTCCCCGATGGCGTCACCCTGGTGCCGCTTGCCGCCATCGGCGATCCCGACCTCGTCCTTCCCGTCGTCGCCCGCGCCCTCGGGCTCCGCGATACCGGCGACCGCTCCGTCGATGCCGTCCTTGCCGACTTCCTCCACGACCGCCGCGCCCTCCTCCTGCTCGACAATCTGGAGCAGGTCGTCGCCGTTGCCCCGCGCCTGGCGCGGTTGCTCATCTCCTGCCCCGGTCTCGTCGTCGTCGCCACCAGCCGCGGTGCCCTCCGCATCACCGGCGAGCAGGAGTATCCCCTGCCGCCCCTTGCGCTCCCCGCGACCGATGCCCAGGACATCGCCACCCTCACCGTCAATCCCTCGGTCGCCCTCTTTGTCCGCCGCGCCCAGGCCGCGCGGCCCAGCTTCGCCCTGACCGACGCCAACGCCGCCACCATCGCCGACATCTGCCGCCGCCTCGACGGTCTCCCGCTCGCCCTCGAACTCGCCGCCGCCTGGTCGAAGGTCCTCTCGCCGCCCGCCCTCCTTGCCCGCCTCACCCAACGCCTCCCCCTCCTCACCGGCGGTCCCCGCGACGCCCCGACCCGCCTCCGCACCATGCGCGACGCCATCGCCTGGTCCTACGACCTCCTCACCGCCGACGAACAAACCCTCTTCCGTCGCCTTGCCGTCTTCGCCGGCGGCTTCACGCTGGAGGCGGCCGAGCACGTAACGAGTTCCGAGCTCCGAGCTCCGTGCTTGGACCGGTCCGACGCAAAACCCGAAGCTCGGAGCTCGAAGCTCGACACGCTCGATCTCCTCACCGCTCTCGTCGAAGAGAGCCTGCTTCGCGCCGAAGAGGGAGCGGGTGGGGAGCCCCGGTTCGGTATGTTCGAGACGCTGCGCGAATTCGTGATCGGCGAACTGGAAGCGGCCGGCGAGGCGGAGGAGATGCGGCGACGCCACGCCGAGTTCTTCCTCCCGCTCGCCGAACAGGCCGAACCCGAGGTGATGGGACCGAACCAGGCGACCTGGATCGCCCGCCTGGAGGCCGACCTCGACAACCTGCGCACCGCCCTCGCCTGGTACGAGCGCGCCGATCCCGCCCGCGGTCTCCGCCTCGCCGGTTCCCTCTGGCTCTTCTGGGCGGTCCGCGGTCACCTCGACGAGGGGAGCGCCTGGCTCAACCGCCTCCTGACCGCCGCCGGCCCCACCGCGCCCGCCGGTCTCCGCGCCCAGGCCCGCTTTGCCTGGGGAACCCTCGCCTGGTCGCGCGGCGCCTTTGCCGAGGCCGCCGACCTCGCCGAGCAAGCGCTGGCGCTGGCGGAGTCGGCCGGCGATACGCTCGTGGTGGCCCGTGCCCGCTTCCTGATCGGTCGCGTCGCCGCCGCCGGCCAGGACTGGAATCGGGCGCAGCCCCTCTTCGAAGAAGCCGTCGCCGGCTACCGCGCCGCCGGGCGCCCGGCCGGCGAGGGCGCCGCCCTGCGCGAGCTCTCCCGCCTCGCCACCGCCACCGGCGACCACGCCGCCGCCCGCCGCTACGCCGAAGCCTCCATCGCCCGCAACCGCGACCTCGGCTACACCTGGGGGCTCGCCAATGCCCTGGTCGACCTCGCCCGCTCCCTCGCCGCCGAGGGCGAGAGCGACGAGGCGATCGCCCTCTACCGCGAAAGCCTCGACCTTTTCTGGTCCTTGCGCGACCGCTGGTACCTCGCCCTCCCCCTCGCCGGACTCGGCCGCCTCGCCGCCGCGACCGGCCGGCCCGAAACCGCCGTCCGCCTCCTCGGCGCCACCGAATCCCTGCGGGACCTCACCGCCCCCCCCACCTGGACTCTTCTCCGCCCCGACCTGGAGGTCGCCGAAACCGCCGCCCGCGACGCGCTCGGCGAAACGGGGTTCGCCGAGCGCATCGCGGGCGGCCGCACCCTCCCCCTCGAGACCGCCATCGCCGAGGCCCGCGCCTTCGCCTCCCCCGACCCGGACGCCACCGCGCCCTCACCCACCGACGCCGCGCCGGCCCCGGTCTCCGCCCTCGACGAGACCGGTCTGACCGCCCGCGAGCGTGAGGTGCTGCGCCTGCTGATGGACGGGCGCTCCAACGCCGAGATCGCCGAAGCCCTCTACATCAGCCCCCGCACCGCCAGCACCCACCTCGCCAACATCTTCGCCAAACTCGACGTCGACTCCCGCGCCGGCGCCGTCGCCCGCGCCTTCCAACTCGGCTTGTCCTGAGGTTCGATGAACCCTCGTCAAGCTGCCGGACTCGCCGCCGGTGTCGCCCAGGTGCTCGGGTCGTGCACTGCCGCGATCACCTCGGCGGTCACGGCGATCGCCAAACCCGGATTCTCGGTCGCGATGTCGTGGCCGGTGTTTTCGGCGACGACCAGCTTCGCGCCGAGCGCCGCGGCCAGCCTGACCTGCCCCGCCTGCCAGGCCGCCTCCATCTTCTCCACCGGGTAGCCCGCCGAGCACGGGAAGCACCCCGGCACCTCTCCCGCTCCGTGCGTCACCACGACCACCGGAATCCCCGGCGGCCGGGCCGGCGCCGCCACCTGCCGGAACCCGGTCACCAGGTCGAGTTTCTCTTCGTTCTGCCCGGTCATGTACGGGTCCGACGCCAGCGCCGCCTCGGGCGAACCGAGGGAGCCGAGGGCGATGAACTCGTCGAGGTAACCGGGGTAGACCGCATCGAGCAGCACCAGACCGGCAGATTCCGAAGGATCGCTGTTCAGTGCCATCAAGGCGATCGAACCGCCGAGCGATCCCCCTACCGCCACGCACGGGCAGCCGAGATCCGGGCTGGCCATGACCGCCAGGAAGTCGGCGGCGGCCTCCTTCAATGTGCGCACACCCTTTGGATCGGGGTCGCTCTGGCCGGTGCCGGCGCGATCGTAGGCGCAGACACGGGTGCCGAAGGCGGCGGCGAGGTCGGAACCGAGGGCGTAGACGAAGTACGTGCTGCCGTCGGTAGCGGGACCGCCCCCTTCGAGGAGGACGGTCGGCCCGCCGCTCCCGACGCAGGCGACGTGCAGCGACCGGCCGTCGACCGCGACCGCGGATTCGACGATGGCCGCACCCGGCGAGGCGACCGGGCTCGCCTCCTCCGCCCAGGCGGATGTCGGCACGGCCGCGCTGACGATCAGCGCGACGAGTGTGGTGGCGACAACGACGAGCTTACGCATAGCAAGGGTCCTTTCCCGGCCACCTCCGTCGTGGCCCAGACGCGAGATGCCGCACGGTCGAAAGCGGTCGCCCTCAGCCGGTCCGGAGCGACGGCTGCGCGGCCACCGGCCGCGCCGGCGCACCCGACCATTGGTCCAGCCACCCGCGGAGTGCCGGCCGCAGCCAGCGATCGAGTCCATAGTCCCCGGCGGTCGCGCCGACGAGCAGGAGCGGCAGCTCGATCAGCACCATCAGCGGGCCGACGCCGCTCACCCCCGCACACAGGTAGGCGAAGTTCATCAGCAGCCCCATCGCCGCGGCGAAGCGCGTCAGCAGGCCGAGGATCAGGGCGGCGCCGACCAGGACCTCGCCGAACGCGACCAGGTAGCCGAATATCGCGGCATGGGGCAGCAGGCCGTGGCGGATCAGTGCCGCGTACCAGCCCAGGACCTCGGGGTGCGGCCCCGCCAGCTTGCCGCCCGGCGCCAACTGCAGCGCGTACCCCAGGAACCCGCGGACTTCGCTGCCGGCCTGACCGCCGACCCAGCGCGCCCGCTCGTCGCCGGTGAGTTTGGCCAGCCCGGCGTGGAGGAACTGCCAGCCGACCCAGCAGCGGGCGATCAGCCAGACCGCCGCAATCAGCCGTGGATCACGCATCCGCACGTTGGTGGACATCGCTTCTTCTCCTCTCATCGCGCGTGGCGGTGGACTGCCGCGGCCTGGCGCCACGCCGGACCGAACCTACGACACGAAGAGCACCCCGAGTTGGTGGTCGACGACGGACAGGTCCTCGCCGACACAGATGACCGAGGCGATCAGACCGACGGCCCCGGCGAATTGCCCCTCGCCGCCGTCGACCTGCCAGATCGCGGCCCCGTACCGCCGGTCGCTCTCCGGACCGGAACCGAGGTGCCCGCTGCCGACGGTGCTGAATCGGAGCCGGTGGCCCCCCGTCCCGAACTCGATCGTCCCCGCCTGTTGAAACGTGGTTGCACCCGTCAAGACCAACTCCGATTCGGACGTCGCCTCGCCGTCGAACTCGGGTTGCAGCGAGCCGCTCAACCCGTCGGCCGCGATCCGCGCGCGGAGCGTGCAACCGGAGGCGCCGGCTGCCGTCTTGAGGACGTTGCCGTCGATCCCGATCCGCCTGGCTTCGCCGCGGAACCGCAGCGCGTAGACGAGTTGTCGCATCTGCCCTCTCCACTCCCGTCGCAGTGGTTGCCGTCCGCCGCGGCGGTGAGGCGCACGACCGGGCCGGGAGGGTCGCCCGGTTTCGAAGCGGTAACGCAGGACGATTCTGCCCGCGCCGGCGATCGTTCGCACCGGGAAAATTCCCCATTTGCGACACGCAATCGGGGCGGAGGCAGATGCGTACTTTGTGCACCGACGGGACCGGCATCCGCGAGTCGGCCCGGGTCGGAACCCGGACGGGTGCGCGTCTCAGGCGAGACCGTCGCGCACGGCGCGGGCGGCCGCTTCGGCGCGCGAGGCCACGCCGAGTTTGGCGAGGATGGCGGCGACGTGCTTGGAGGCGGTCCGGCGGCTGATGAACAGAGCGTCGGCGATCGCGCGGTCCGAACTCCCCTGGGCGACCAACCGCAGGACCTCCGCCTCGCGCGGCGTCAGTCCGGCGCGCGCCGCCGCATCGGCCGGTTCGGTCGTCGCCGCGGTCGCCTCCGGCATCTCCGGCGTCGAGGCGACGATCGTCGCCTCTCGCAGGGCTTCGTCCATCGACCAGACCGGTTCGCCGCGAGGAACGTCGCCGATCAGTCGCCACAGGGTTCGCACCGTGGCGGTGGAATCGGCGGCGGTCAACCGGGAGTCGCGGTCGGCGGGTATCCCCATCGCTTCGCGCAGCAGCGCCGCCGCGGCCACCAGGCGCAACGCCCGTTCCCGCTGACCGATGGTTTCTGCCAGGACGGCGCACCCCTCGATCGCGATCACCGCCAGCCGCCGGCGCCCGGTTTCGCGCACGAGGCCGAGGCATTCCGCAAAGGAGGAGCGAGCGGACGCGACGTCGCCCAATTCCAACCTCACCCAGCCGAGGTCGTTGGCGATGATCGCCACTTCCGGCCGGTCGCGGGCCAGCCGCGCGAAGGCGATCGCCGCCTCCAGGCGCGACAAGCCGGCGCCGATCTCGCCCTGCCAGAGATGGAGATCGCCGAGGCTGCAGAGGGTGCGGGCGATCCGCCGTACGTCGCCCGCCTCCCGCGCGCATTCCAATGCCTCGCGCAGCAAGGCACCGGCCGCCGCGAAGTTGCCCAGACCCTCCTCGGCCAACCCCAGGTTGTGCAGCGCGTGCGCCAGACCCCGGCGGTCGCCGAGTCCGCGCCAGATTGCGACGCTTGCTTCGCAGAGCGCCCTCTGGGTGACGTGGTCGCTTACGTCGTCGGCGAGCGCCGACAGACCCGTCAAGGCCGTTGCTTCCCCCGCCCGGTCGCCGGCGGCACGGGCCAGATCGCGGGCCCGCCCGAACGATCGCTCGGCCTCGCCGTGCTCACCGAGGTCACGCAACAGGTCAGCGCGGGCACTCAGCGCCGCCGATCGCAACACCGTCCGATCGTCCGGCGCGATCGCCAGCGCCCGGTCGAGCCAATCCCGTCCTTCCAGGTGGTCGCCACGGTGGTAAGCGAAGCGCCCGAAACCGGTCGCCAGGCGAAGGGCGGTCACCGCAGACGCGCCCGCACAAGACCAGGCGAGGGCGGCGCGGAGGTTGGCCAACTCGGCTTCCAGCCGGTCGAACCCGGCGCCCTCCTCCGCTCCTGGCGACGCCGATGCGTCGACCAACGTCAGGAAGAACGCCGCATGCGCCGCCCGAATCTCCTCCTCCTCGTCCGATGCTTCCAACCGCTCCAGACCGAATTCGCGGACCGTCTCCAACATCTCGAACCGCGGTTCGCCCCCGAGCCGCCGCACCAGGCTCTTGTCGACGAGAGCGGCGAGGAGATCGAGAGTAACGAGCTCCGAGCTTCGAGCTTCGAGCTTGGGATGGTCCGACTCGGAGCCCGAAGCTCGAAGCTCGAAGCTCGTTACTTGCTCCGCCGCCTCCAGCGTGAACCCGCCGGCGAACACCGCCAGGCGCCGGAAGAGCGCCTGCTCCTCGGGCACCAGTAGGTCGTAGGACCAGGCGACGGCGTCGTGCATCGTTTGCAGGCGCGCCGGCACGTCGCGCGGGCCGCCGGTCAGCAGGGGCAGCCGGCGGGCCAGCCGCGCCAGCAACGCCGCCGGCGGCAGGTGGGGGCTGCGGGCGGCGGCCAGTTCCAGTGCCAGCGGCAACCCGTCGAGGCGGTGGCAGACGGCGGCCACCGCCGCCGCGTTCCCCTCCGCCAGAACGAACCCCGGATCGACCGCCTGCGCCCGCTCGACGAAGAGGCGGACCGCCGGTGAGGCGGCGACCTGCTCCGCCGCGGGCCGGCGCTCGGGGTCCGGACACGCCAGCGGGAGGAGGGCGTAGTCCCGTTCGCCGGACAGCCGCAACCGCTCGCGGCTGGTGACCAGCAGCGTCAGGCGGGGGCAGGCCGCGAGCACCTCGGTCAGCAGCGGGGCCGCCGGCAGCAAGTGCTCGGCGTTGTCGATCAGCACGAGCGCTTCGGTCGCCCCCGCCGCTGCCCCGACCTGGTCGGCAAACGGCGGCGTGCCCAATTCCGCGACGCCGAGGGCGCGGGCCAGCACGCCCGCTACCAGGCGGTGGTCCTGCACCGCCGCCAATGGGACGACTCGCGCGCCGTCGCGGAAGTCGGGAGCCGCCTCGGCCGCGACGGCGAGCGCGAGCCGGGTCTTACCCACCCCACCGGGTCCCGTGAGGGTCAGGAGGCGCACGTCGGCGCGGCGGAGCAGCGCGCCGACCTCGGCGACCTCGCGCTCCCGCCCTACCAGACTCGTCAACGGCACCGGAACCGGACTGCCGGGACGGAACGCGGGCTGGGGCGTGGCCATCGGGCGCCTCGGCCTTCCTCACGGGCGAGATGAGAACGGCTCGCATGATGGCCGTTGGATGCTGCTGCGTCAACTGCCGGATTCGCAGAGGAGGAAGCCAGCGGTGAGGTCCTGCACCGCCAGCACCCACCTCGCCAACACCCTCGCCAAACTCGACGTCGACTCCCGCGCCGGCATCGTGGCGCCTGCCTTCCAGTTGGGCCTATCCTGAAGCGTTGGGCTCAATCGAGTCTGGCCGAGGACGTGGCTCCTGGTACAAACTCAGGAACAAGGTCATCGATAGGACCGCGCGTCAGTCGCGGCTGACCGGCGGCAATCGCACGACTCAACCCACCGGTCAAGCGCGCGACGCCGTCGGCGATGCAGACGATCCTCGTATCGTTCGCGCAACCGGAGTTGAACGAGTCCAGTTGCGGCGGGGTAAACCAGCCGAGAATCGATTCGATGCGTGATCCGCGGATGCGCTGGCAACCTCACGAGTTGCGATGCGCACGACCATGGGCGGGTAGGCTTTGAAGTGACTGTCCGCGAGGAAAGCGCGAACCGAGACAAGGGGGCGTCTGAAGCGATGGAAGTTGCGGAGGAGTCGAGACTGTCGGCCGCGACCGTCGCACGTCTGGCGGGTCTGGGTCGGCTGTGGGGAGTGGTCAAGTTCTTTCACCCTGCCCTCGCCACGGGTGAGGTCGATTGGGACGGGGCGCTCGTTTCGACTGTGCCGCTCGTCCTGGCGGCAAACTCGGCCGACGACTACCGCCGCGCCGTAGACCACTTGCTGGCGACGCTGGAGGATCCGGTCACGCGCACCCTGCCGCCGGCCGAACCGGCGACCGACCCGCCCGGCGCCCCGGCGATCGAGGGCGCCACCACGGGAGCAGAAGCGGCGGAAGCGGCGGCGATCGACCCGCCGCAGCCGCGTCTCGAGCGCACCGCGGACGGACTCGCTGTGGTGATCGCGACCGATCAAGCGCAACTCCAGCCATCGGACCGCGACCTCGTCGGGGCGTTCCGCGCCGTCTTCGAGGAGGCATCCGAGGCGCGCGGTCTGGTCGTCGATGTGCGCGGTCTCGACGCGGAATCGAGCTGGTGGGCGGAATGGGCCATCGTTGCGGCGCTGCCTCACCTCCTGACCGCACCGTTGCGCACGGCCGGCTGCCGCCATCGGATGCATCGCGGTCACCGCCAACAACGGGGCCCGGCCCACGGCGGTTACTACTCCGCGGTGGTCGACCAGCCGGGGGATCTGATCGCGCCGAGCGAACGGGGCCGCCGCCTGCCGATTGCCTTCGTCGTCAGCGGCGGTTCCCCCGACTTCTACCGCCTGTTGTGCGGGTTGCAGGTGGCCGGGTTGGCGATCGTCGTCCACGAGGGGGAGGCGCACGGGGCCGGGACCGATTGGCACGAGCTCGAACTCCCGGACGGGATTACGGCGCGGGTGCGCCTCGCCGACGTCGTCGCACCGGACGGCACCCTCGGCTTCTGGCCGGACGCCGTCGTTCCCCGGCACGGACAGCCGGGTTGGACACCCGACCGGGCGGTCGCCACCGCCCTGACCGCGACCACCGCCACCCTGCCTGAGCGGACCTCACGGCCGCCTGCTGCCTTGCCGACGGCCCAGCACGAGCGGGACTACCCCGAGCTGACCGCACCGCCCCCGGCGTACCGGCTCCTGGCCCTCTTCCGTCTCTGGAACACGATCCACTACCTCTTCCCCTACAAGGATCTGCTCGACGGCGATTGGGACGCGGTCCTCGCGGAGTCCGTGCCCGCGTTCGCCCGAGAGGGGGACAATCTCGACTACGCCTTGACGGTGGCGCGGCTGGTGGCGCGGCTCCAGGATACGCACGCCGGCGTCGACAGCGCGGCGCTCCGAGACTATCTGGGAACCCACGTTCCGCCGCTGCGCCTGCGGACGGTCGAGGGCGAGACGGTCGTCGTCCATCTCATGGCAGAAACCCCCGGCGTCGCGGTCGGGGACGTCGTGGTCGCGGTGGACGGGGAAGGAGTCGACGCGCGACGGGCGCGATTGGCGGAGTTAGTCGCTGCCTCGACGCCCCAGGCGCTGCGCCGGCGCCTCGACCTCCTGCTGCTGTCCGGGGCGGAGGACAGCCCGGCCGCTCTGACGATGCGCGACCGTTCGGGAACAGAGTGCACGGTAACCCTGCGGCGCACCGCGAGGCGCGGCGACGCGCCGGCGACCCCGACGTTGCCCGTCTTTGGCATCCTGCCGGAGGGGTTCGGCTACGTCGATCTGACGCGGCTGACCATTCCGCAGGTGGACGAGGCATTCGCCGCCGTCAGCGACACGCCGGGGCTGATCTTCGATCTGCGCGGCTACCCCAACGGCACCGCCTGGTCGATCGCACCCCGGTTGACCGATCGCGAAGTCGCCACCGCCCGCTTCTCGGTCCCCGAGATCCACTCCCCCGACCTCGCGGAAATGACGGGGGCCATCCGGTTCCGCCAAACCGCCGCTCCGAGCCCCGCGGGGCACTACCGTGGCAAGGTGGTGGTGTTGATCGACGCGCGGGCCATCAGCCAGGCCGAACACACCTGCCTGTACCTGGAGGCCACCGCCGACGCGACCTTCGTCGGCGGCCCGACCAACGGGGCCAACGGCAACGTGACCAACCTCGTCCTGCCGGGCGGCATCGAAGTGACCTTCACCGGCATGGAAGTCCGGCACGCGGATGGCCGCCAACTCCAGCGACTCGGCATCCAACCCCACGTCCCGGTCGAGCCGACCCTCGCCGGCGTCCGTGCCGGCCGCGACGAGGTACTCGCGGCCGCGGTGGCGCTGTTGCGCGATGAAACGGGGAGAGCTTCGGCGGCGGGACCTCGCAACGATCCGTGACCGTCACCCGCGCGGCCGATAGTGTTTGGCATTATCCGAAAAAGAACATATGATCTCATCAAGCGGTCGCCTCCCGGCACGGGTGGGCGGGCCTGGGCAGGCAGCGGGAACCCCCTGGGTGCCGCCCAGGCTGGGCCACCCGCGCTGCGGCAGCCAACGGCCCCGGTTGCACACACCGGCCACCACGGGCCCCTCCCCGTCGCCCAGAAGCGAGCCGCCACCCTCGCCCGGGCCGCGCCCGCTCCGCCGCCCACCACCCCGTCGAGCACACCCACGCTCCCCCTCTCCCTCGGAAGGGAGAGGGGGCCGGGGGGTGAGGGCTGCCGTTCGGAGCCCCGCGAAATCCCACGATCCGACCCGGAGGGTTCACCAACCCGTCGTCGCCGCCGTCATCCGTCCGCCCGCGCTCGCGCCTGCACCACCATCGGCACGCCGTTCGCCGGCCGCAGCGTGATCGACGGCACCGGTACCACCTCGTGTCCCGGCACCGGCGTCAACCGGAACCGCTGCGCCATCGTCGCCAGCAGCAGCACCGCCTCTTGCAGCGCGAACCGGCTGCCGATGCAGCCGCGCGGTCCGCCCCCGAAGGGGAAAAAGGCGTACCGCGGCAATCGCTTGGCGGCGCCGTCGGCCCAGCGATCCGGTTCGAACGCCTCCGGTTCGACGTAATAGCGCGGGTCCCGGTGCATCACCCACGGGCTGACGATCACCACCGTCCCGCCCCGGATCGCGTGGCCGCCGAGTTCGTCGTCGCGCAGTGCCACCCGCAGCATCGCCCAGATCGGGGGGTAGAGCCGCATCGCCTCCATCGCCACCCGCTCCGCGTACGCCAACCGCGGCACGTCCGCCGCCGTTGGGGGACGGCCGCCCAGCACCGCGTCCGCTTCCGCTGCCAGCGTCGCCGCCGCCTGCGGATGGGTTCCCAGCAAGTGCCAGGCCCAACTGAGGACCAGTGCCGTCGTTTCGTGACCCGCCAGCAGGTAGGTCATCGCGTGGTCGCGCACCTGACGCGGCGTCAGCACCCCCTCGTCGGCCGCACGCAGCAACAGCGACAACAGATCGCCGCGGTCGTCGCCGGCGGCACGACGCCGGGCGACGATCTCGTCCATCGTCCCGTCGAGACCGCGCAACGCCTGCCGCAACCGGCGGTTGCCGGGGGTCGGCAACCAATCGGGGACCAGGAAGAGCGCGCCGAGCCGCGGGATGAACCCGTCCATCACCGCCTGGATCGCCGCTCCGACGTCCTCCGCTTCCCTGGCAAGATCGGCGCCGAAGAGCGTTTCGGCCGCGATCTGGAGGGTCAATCGGTTCATCTCCGCCAGGATGTCGCGCGACTCGCCGTCGCGCCAGCGATCGAGCATCCGCACGGTGGCGGCGACCATCGCCTCGCCGTACCCCTCAAACTTGCTGCGGTGGAAGGCCGGTTGCGCCAACCGCTGCTGGCGCCAGAAGTCGCCTTCGTCACCCAATCGGGTGTCGCCCATCCGCAACCGGTCGGTGCGCAGGATGTAGGGTTTGACGAAGTTCCGGCTGCGATCGACGAAGACGTCGGCGATGGCCGCGGCATCGCTGACGAGCACGGCCCGCCGCGGTCCGAACCGGAGCGGGACCACATCGCCGTACTCCCGCGCGCACTGGGATAGAAAACCGGTCCGGTCGCGCATGAAATCCGGCAGGTGTCCCCGCAAGCGGTGCCCGCGCGGTCCCGCCGCTGCGCTCGAGATGGCCAATCGTCGTCCTTCCCACGCCACGGGGAGCCGTCCCCGCCGGTCCGGTCTGGCCGCACGAGGTCTCGCCGTCCAGACGCACAACGGGGCGGGTGCCCGGCTCCACGCCTCTCCCGCGCCCATTATCGCAGGACGGCCCGCGCGGAGTGGTGCTCGGAAGACGCGATGAGGCGCACCGATGCCCGTCTGCCGGTGCCTTCGTGCTATCCTATCCTCGCACACGGTCCCGGGAGATGCCCGGGATCGCTTCCCACGATGGGTGCGTGTAGCGACACCAACACGGGCGTCGTCGCCGTCGTGACCGTCCGCTGGCCCGCTCGCTCCGGCGGACATCGCGAGGCGAGCATGCGCGCGCACCGATCACCGGAGACCGCTTTTTCCGCGACCGTGGCCGAGTCCGCTCGATGACCGAAGTCTTCGAGGTCGTCGAGTCCCGCGCCCCGGTCGGTTTGGGACTCTACCTGCGCGCTCGGTCGACCGGTCGCCTCTTCCGCGTGATGCTGGCCCGCGATCCGGCGCAACCGCGACTCTGGTGTCTCCGGGTCGATACCTGCGCGCCGAGCGGCGTCGTGCCGGCCGGAAGCCGGTGCTGTCTGGCCACCGTCGGCACCGAGCGTGAGGGCGCGATCTCGACCCTGGAGGCGATCCGGACCGATGTCGCCGCCTGGCTGGCCGGCGACGAGCGGCAATCGCTGCGCGGCTGGCTCGGTGAGCGCGCGGCCGAACCCCTGATCGAACCGTACGCCGTGCCCCCGGCCCAACTCCGGCAGGGCCCTTGAGCCGCCGGTCCAACGAAGAGAGGAGTACCCCGTGGCCAAAAAGCCGACCTACCGTCGCCCCACCCGCCCCAACCGTCCGGCGACGCCGGCGACGCCGACCGAAGAGCGCCCCCGCCGCCAGGACCCCGACGCCCTCGCCATGGACGGCCGCGTCACCGAGGCCTTGCCGGACGCCATGTTCCGCGTCGAACTGGAGAACGGCCACGCCGTCCTCGGCCACCTCGCCGGCAAGATGCGCAAGAACTATATCCGCGTCCTCCCCGGCGACCGCGTCACCGTCGAACTCTCCCCCTACGACCTCACCCGCGGCCGCATCACCTTCCGCCACCGCTAACGGGTTCGAGGTTCGAGGTTCGGAGTTCGAAGTCCCGGCATCCACAAACGCAGACAGGCCCGAGCCTGGCCCCATCGGGACCGGCTCGGGCCTGTTGTCTCTCATGCTCCGAACCTCGAACCCCGAACCTCGAACCCGCGTCAGACCGCGACCGCCTCGCGCTCCGGAGCGGCCGCCTCGCGCGTCGCCGAACCCTCGACGACGCTCTTGAGTTGGTTGAGGTTCTTTTGCCAGGCGGCTTGTTGCAGCTTGTCGCGTTTCGGCGCCAGGACCAGACCGACGACGTTCATCACACCGGGGACGTGCAGGTCGACGGCCTGGCGGACCAGCGTCCCCCCGTTGTCGGGGATCAGCTCGAACGAGAACTCGGCGTTGACGCCGATCTTCGGTACCGGGTGGGTGAACCAGACGATCTTTTGCTTCGGATTGACGTGGCGGATCTCGCGCTTCGCCGGGGCCACGCCGTGCTCCAGCCAGGTCTTGTTGCCTTCCGACTTGAGCATGCCGAGTTGCTCGCGGACCTTCCATTCGGAACCGACGCCGAGTTCGTCACCGGACTTCGCCAGCGCGATCTCCTTCGTGAACCCGTCCCACTCCGGGTGGCGGTTGAAGTCGGCGACGTAGGCCCAGACCTCGTCGACCGGCGCGTCGATGTGGACGGAGCCTTCCCAAAGCTTCTGCATGGCCGTGTTCTTCCCCCTTGGTTGGTACCGTATCGCGTTCGCGCCCCGGGACACGGGCGGAGCGTGCGACCTCCAGCCGCCGGGCAGAACCTGCCCGTCGCGGTTCGACCCCACGCTAGGGCGTAACCGGCGTGACCACAACACCCCGAAACGGAGAACTCGGCACCCCCACCGGTGGGCTGCCCGGATAGACCGATCGGCCGTCCATCGCTAGCCGCTTCGGCCGGGCGGCAGGACGTTCGTCACTCGTTTGGCGAGATCAAGAATGCCGCGACGACCTCCGCCGGAACCCGCCGCGGGCGTCCGCTCACGGCGTCGACGTAGGCCCATTCCGTTCGCGCCGTCAGGATCAGGTCCCCGGCGGGAACCGAGACCGTCGCCGCCGGCCGGCGACCGTCCCTGGGTGGTCCCGCGGCCAGTTCGTCGGGGGTGAGGCGGGCGATCTCGTAGCAGCGGATCGCGCGGGCGCCGAT
>DATBFX010000360.1:0-30400 GCA_036558305.1 Thermomicrobiales bacterium
TCGACGTCGTAGAGACCGACCTCGAAGCCGGCCGCGGCGAACTCCTGGGCGATGCCGTGGCCCATGATGCCGGCGCCGATGACGGCGATGCGACGGATGGCCGTGGTCTCCACGAAGCGTGACTCCTTTCTTCCTGCGATACCGACCCGGCATCTCCGCGCCGCCGCGATTGGGGCGTGGGGACCGGTACGGGCGGGCGTAGAATACGTGCGTATCCTAGCGAACGGCCGCGGCGCTCGTGGGATGCGGCAACCGCCGGCGGCATCACAGGGCAGCGCCGGACTCGGCCGGGCCGCTCCGCCTCAGGATCGATGGGATGAGTGTGGACGGCGACGATCGCGGATCGACGGCGAGCAAGCTGAGCGAGGCATCCGAACATCGAACGCTCTCCGGAACAATCCGGCAACTGGTGCGGGATCGGTCCGCCCGGATCGGCGGCGTGGGTGGGCTCGGGCGTTGGTTGCGCACCGCGACCGGTGCGGTCAGTGCGGCCGTCTCCTTGATCGTCGGCATCCTGACCGTCGTTTTCCTCCTCTGGCCGGCCCTCCGACCGGAGAGCGGTCCCTCCACCTTCGGCGCGACCCTGAGCGACCCGCGTTTTGAGCAGGGCGTCACCCTGGCCGATGTCTACGATCGCCGGGGAACGTCGCCGCCTGCGACCTACTCACAGGCCCAACTCGCGACGGCGGGAACCCTGGTCGGTTTCGTCGTCGTCATCGAGGGATTCGAGGGCAAGACGTGCCGGCTCACCTGGTCTCTCTTCGATGCCGAGACGCACGCCCGGGTGGCCGACGAAACGTTCCTCGATCAGTTGGGCTGGCCGGACGGCACGTTCACACCCGCCGCGGTGCACGACCAGGCGAGCGGCGAGGTCTGGGTCCGCCGTCCGGAACGAGCGGGCTCCTACTTCGTTCGTCTCGAACTCTTCGATCCGAACGGTCAGCTCCTCACCTCGCTCGATAGTGAGCCGTATGAGGTCGCCCGCTCGACATCCCCGGGGGATCCGGTGCCCGGCGGGTTGCCGACACCGCCCGGTCGCTCGTCGTCCGGCCTTACCCCTGGAGGAGTGTCGTGATGCGGTCCAACGGCGTCCGGGTCTTGCTCGTGGTCGCGCTTGGCACGACGCTCCTGGCACCGGGATTCGGTGCTGCCGAACAGGCGGAGTTGCCGCCGGAGCTGGCCGAGGTGGCGACGAGCGGCGTGACAATCGATCTCCTCGCCGCGGCGCCGCTCCCCGCGTTCGAGCGTGCATACGCCCTCACACTCGAACGCTTGACTCCCGCGCCGGCCCCCGACCAGATCGTCGCCACGCTCGGTCCCGAACTCTGGTACGTCGAAGGCGGCACGCTCGTCCTGACCGACGAGACCGGGGCGGCGCGGACGTATCAGGCGGGCGAGCAGGCGGTGATCCCGGACGCGGCCAGCTATACCTACCGCATCGAGGGGAGCGACTGTCCGTCCGTCCTCCGCCTGGCGTTGACGACCGTCTTAGCGATGCAGGTAGGCAGCGAAACCCCGGGGCCGGCGCTCGGTGTCGAGGCGGCGCGATGCCCCGCCGCCGGGATGCTGTTCGAAAGCGGATACGAGTTGGTGATCCCCGCCGCGCCGTCGTTTGCCTTCATCGCGCGGATGACCTTTCCGGTCGAGGAGATGCCGGTCGAGCGCACATTCTCCGGTCCCGTCGGTTACGCCCCGGAGGCGGGTTCCCTCGCGGTCACCGTCGCCTCGTCGACGAGCCTGCTCCTCTCGGCGGGGAGTTCGGTCGTCGTCAACGGGAATGAGCCACACCGCGCCAGCGGTCGCGGTGGTGAACCGGCGACGGCTCTCGTGGCCGGGCTGGTTGCCGCCGGCGAGACCGCGCCGCCGACCCCGACCGTCGCGACCGGCGTCCAGGGATCGACGTATCGCAGTCCCACCTTTGGCTACTCGCTCAGTTGGGACGACACCTGGAGCGTCGTGACCGAATCGTCGGCCGACGGCAGCGATCTGCTGCAACTCAACAACGGCGTCAGCGACGTCTATTTCCGATCCTACGGCGACTACACCGGCGATCCCGCCGCCTGCGTCGCCTCCATCGCCGAGCAACTGCCGGCCAACGCCGGCTGGTCGAATGTCGAACCGATGCGCACTGCCGGGGGCGATCCGATCGCGGGCGGTGACGCCGGGCGCGCCTATGCCGTCTACACCTTCGGCTACGCGGCCGGCGGAACGACGACCGATTACGCCGAATACCTGGAGTGCCGGGCGATCGTGCCCGGCCAATCCGTGCTTGTCGTCACCCAGATCGCTCCCCTTGCTTCCTATCCGGATCAGGTCGAGCCGATGCGCACGCTGCTCGACCGTCTGATGATGCCGTAGACCGCGTCGGGTATCGGCCCGAGGCGTCGCCCGTTAGCCGAGGAGTTGCGCGACGTGGCCACATCCCACACGCTCACCGAGCTCCCCTCGCTCGACGATGCGGCGGTGCGGGCGTTCCGGACGAAGCTGCGTGGCAGGCTGTTGCGACCGGCTGATCCCGGCTACGACGAGGCGCGGCGGGTTTGGAACGGGATGGTCGATCGGTACCCGGCGCTGATCGCGAGGTGTGCGGGCGCGGCCGACGTCGTCGCCGCGGTGCGGTTTGCTCGCGCGCACGATCTCGCAGTGTCGGTGAAGGGGGGCGGGCACGGTGTTGCCGGGAAGGCGGTCTGCGACGGCGGTCTGATGATCGATTGCTCGCCGATGCGGGGGATCGTGGTCAATCCCGTTCGCCGCACGGTCAGGGCCGGGGGCGGCGTCACCTGGGGCGTGTTCGATCGGGCGACGCAAGCGCACGGGCTGGCGACGACCGGTGGGGTGATCCCTTCGACGGGGATCGCGGGGTTGACGCTCGGCGGCGGGATCGGGTTCCTGATGCGCCACTACGGACTGAGCTGCGACAACCTGATCGGGGCCAAGGTCGTTACCGCAGATGGGGAGATGCTGAACGCGGACGAGGCGGAGCATGCCGACCTCTTTTGGGGGCTCCGCGGCGGCGGCGGCAACTTCGGGGTCGTCACGTCGTTCACCTACCGGTTGCATCCGGTCGGGCCGACCGTGCTGGGCGGGGCGATCGCCTATCCGCTCGCCGACGCGCGGGCGGTTGCCCGCCGCTATCGCGCCTTCACGGCGACGGCACCGGACGAGGTGACGACGTATCTGAACTTCGGGAGCGATCCCGACGGGGAACCGGTCGTCTCCCTGGTGGTCTGCTACGGCGGACCGCCGGAAGGTGGGGAGAAGGTGGTTGCGCCGCTCCGTGCGGGCGGGCAATCGATCGCCGATACGGTGCGGTGGCGGCCGTATCTGGAGATGCAATCGAGGCGATGATCGACCGCTTTGCCGCCGCGCCGTCGCTGTCGTTGCATCTAAACTCGGAGCACCTCGGCGGGGCGGTGGGGCGGGTCGAGGCGGGAGCGACGGCGTTTGGCGATCGGTCGGCGGCGTAGACGTTGATCGTGACCGGTTCGTGGGTCGATCCTGGGGAGTCGGCGCGCAACATCCGCTGGATTCGCGAAACGTGGGAGGCGATGCGGCCGCACGCGAAGGCGTCGGTCTACGTCAACTACACGGACAGCGGGGACGAGGGGCGAACGGCAGCGGTCTACGGGACGAACTACGCGCGATTGGCGGCGTTGGAGGCGACGTACGACCCGGACAACGTGTTCCGGGGCAACCAGAATATCCTACCGGCGCGTCCGGTTGTGGTGTGAGGCCGGTCTGGTCGACCCCGACGAGAAGGACGAACTCCTGCGCCCCGCCCTCCGTTGGGCGAATACGGCGGGCCCTGCCAGGGCATTGGCCGACCGGCGAAGGTCGGCAAGGAAGAGTTGGCGGGGCTGCTGGCCGCGGTCGAGGCGGCGGTGGCAAAGGACAAAGTGGCCGAGGCGACACGGTTCGGCCACTTCGTCGATGAGTGGCAGCATGCCTTCTCCGATCTCCCGGGATGATCACCGAACGGGTCGCCGATAGCCACATCGGCGACCCGATTCCGCGGCTGGTCCTGCGGTTGATGACCGTATCGCCCGGTTCAGGGAGCAGTCTCCGCGCATCGCGGTGCTGCCGTTCGAGGGCGACGCCATCGCGCTCAACCCGCATCTCTTGAGCGACGGCGACGTCCAACGCGTCGTGCCGGGAATGCGCCGAGCGGTCAGCACCTGATTTGGGCCGGCGCACCCGCGGTCATCCAGCCAGCACATGCACGGGTCATATCCGTCGCGCGAAGGATCGAGGCGGAGCGCGGGGAGACCTGCGTGTCCGCCTCGACGAGCGGCGACCGGCGCCTGAAGTATTAGCACATCGACCCGCAACAGGCCGAGACGCACTGTCCTTTGCATGCGGAGAATTTGCTGTTGCATTCGTCATCGTAGTTGTCTCGGCACCAATGGCACCCGATCGTTTTCCACGACCAGCACATGCCGATGTCGTCGAGTTCACCGACCGCCTCGCCGTTGAGACTGCCCTGGTAACAGGTGACGCAACCATCGGGGCAGTCGTCGATGAAGAGGGAGGCGGCACCGAACGCGGCGTGGACCTCGCCAGGCGCCTTCGGTTCTTCTTGGAAGGTGGCGCCCAGCTTCTCGTAGTCGGTCAGCACCTTCGCCTGGTAGGTCGCGGTGTGCGTCGCCTCGTCGTACGCGGGCGCGGTCAGTTCCATGACGACGACATCGGTGTCGCCTGGGCCGGCTTCCAGCACGAGCGCCGCGTTCGGCGGGTTGTCCGTGCCAAACGGCATCCCCTGGAAGAAGGCCGGCGTCGATACCCCGCCAACCACCCGCGCCGGGCGGTCGGAGAAGAAAACCGTCTGGCCGAGGTCCTTGTTGAGGGTCAGCGTGAAGTTGTCGGTGCTGTCCGCCTGTGGGGTGAAGCTGCCGGAATGGAAGCTCTGAACGAAGAGGAACTCGGACTTCGCGTTTCCCTTCGGCGCCGGCGTCGCCTTTTGGGCCACCGCGCGGTGGAATCCTGCGGCGCTCGCGAGGGCGACCGCTCCTCCGGCGCCGAGCCGGTAAAGCGCGGCGCGCCGTCCCGCGCGACGCTCGGCGAATAGCCTGGCAACGGCATCGAAACGATCGCCATCCATGCGGCGCTCCTTTCCGGATCTCGCGAGTCACCGGGATGCGCAAGGGCCGTGGCGTTCGTCACCCCGGTTCTTCGAGGAGGTGGTGGTCCCCGGCCGACCAGGCCGGGCAGGTGGTCACCACGACGCGGGCCGGCCCCGGACCCCGGCTCCGCGCCTTGTGGGCGACGCCGATCGGGATCTCCAGCGAGTCGCCGACCTCGAGCAGGTGCTCGTCGCCGTCGAGTTCCACGACCAGTGGCGGCCCCTCGACGTGGACGTAGGTCTCCCGCGTGCGGTGGTGAACGTGCCGCATCGACTCGACGATGTCGGCGTAGGCCACGCCCCACGGCAGATTCGGCACGTGGTTGGTCGCCTCGTAGAGGACCTCCCGCGGGTCGTCCTCGGAGGGCAGAACCTTCTTGCGCCGGTACAGCGACGGGTCGAGCAGGGTCAGCGTCACGGCTATCCCTCGTGGCTCGTGCACTGGTCTTCGTATTCTTCGGTGGTTTTGGCGACGCACTCGCCATCGGCGCAGTCGGCGACGGATTCGGTGCAGTAGTCGCCGGGGCTGCCGCTGCACAGATTGCAGGAGAGGGTCCAATAACTCCAGCAGGTGCCGACGTGGCCGACCGATCCGGTCGGGAGGCAGGCGAGCCACTCATCGGGGCGAAAGCAGAAGATCGTCGTGTCCGGGCAGTCGTCGATGAAGAGGGAGGCGGCGCCGAATTGGGGGTGCAGCGTTGCCGCGGTCTTCGGCTGCTCCTGGAAGGTGACGCCGAGTTTTTCGTAGTCCGACAGGAGCGTCGCCTCGTAGGTGGCGGTGCGGGTTGCCTCGTCGTAGGCCGGGCTCGTCAGTTCCATCACCACCACGTCGTTGTCACCGGGACCGGCCTCGAGCACGAGCGCGGCGTTGGGCGGGTTGTCGGCGCCAAACGGGAAGTTCTGCAGGAACCTACCCGTCGGGACCGCCCCGAACTGCCGCTCCGGGCGGTCGGAGAAGTAGACCGTTTGACCAAGACCCTCGGTCAGCGTCAGGGTGTAGGTGTCGGCTGCGCCGGGCTTGGGGGCCAACGCGCCGCCCTGGAAGCTTTGGACGAAGAGGTGGCTGACCGGTTTGTCGCCCTCGGCGACGGCGGTTGCCACGATCGGGGTGGCGTCGTCCTGGGCGGCGATCCGCCCGCCGCTCGCCACCGCGGCGACGGCCGCGACCAGACCGCCGCCGCCGGAAGCCAACGCGACACGCCGGGAATAGCGGCGCCGGGCAAGCATTTTCGCGATCGCGTCGAAGCGACGAGCTTCCATCGTGGCGACTCCTTCGGTCTCCTGCTTGTGCACCCGTTGCTCAGGGATGGCGACCCGGTCGATCTAGACCGTCACCAACAAGGTTGGATGACGACGTCAGCGCACCTGCCGTTGCAGGCCGCGACTTCCTGGTTGCAGCGGCTCACCCAGTAATCAAAGTCACCGTTTTCGCACGGACTGCAGCACGTATCGCCGAACTGCCAACAAAAGCCCATCGGGCCGATGACGCCGGCTCTCGGTTCCTCAAGTTGCCATCCATTTTCGGGCGGCAGAAGGCACTCGACGTGCCCGTCCGAGCAGTCGTCGATGAAGAGGTTGGCTGACCCGAACCCCCCGGCCAGTGTGGCGTGCCCCTGTTGCCGAGCCAGGTAGGCCAATCCCTCCCCCCGGTAGTGGTCCAGGATCCGCACGTCGTAGGTGAGCTTTGTCGTCGGTGGGTCGCCGAAGGCCTGGGCGTAGACCGGACTGAAAAGCTCCACAACAACAACGTCCTCGCCCCCGTCGGTGTTGGCGATCATCGCGGCATTCGGGGGATTCTCCGGGCTGAAGTTGAGCCCAGCCAAGAACCGTGCCGTAGGAATGGCACCGACGATACGCTGCGGCCGGTCGGAGAAGTAGGCTGTCTGGTCCGACCCGTTGTTGAGCGTCAGGACGAAAATGTCCTTCTCGCCCGGTTTGGGCACCAGCGTGCCGTCCTCGAAGGTCTGGACGAAGAGAAACTCGGTCTTCTCCTCGTTCGCCGCGCCGGGACTCGCGGCCGGGGTTGCCCCTTGAGCAGTGGGTGTCGCATCCTGGGCGGAGCGACCCGATCGGAGACCAAGCCCGCCGATTGTCGCGGCGAGACCGATTCCGCCCGTTCGGAGGGTGGCGCGACGGGTGACGCATGGTCCCAAACGACGGGTCAGCGAGTCGAACCGGTTGGCATTCACGGTGCGGCCTCCCTTGCTGCTGGTCTGGACGAGCGCCGCGACGCTCAACCTACGCAAAAGATCTTGTTGGATTCGAACGCTGTGCAGTTTCCGTGGCACTTCGTCGGGTAGGTGGAATTGCAGACCTCGCCGTAGTCCCAGCACTCCCCGCAACTCAGACTGCTCGCATGCCAGCAGGTGCCCATTGGACCGATGATGCCGTAGTTGGCCAGGTAGTTGTCGGCGTTCACACAGCAGAAATCCTTGTCGGGGCAGTCGTCGATGAAGAGGCTGGTCGGCCCGAACTGTTCGGCCAACGGACCATTCCCTTGTTGCTGGGCCAGGTGGGCGAGTCCCTCTCCCGTGTAGCCGTCCAGCAGCCGGACATCGTAGGTCAGTGTTGTCACCGGCGGGTCGCCGAAGCCCCGGCTCAATTGGGGGTTGGAGAGTTCCAGGATGTGGATGTCCTCGGTTCCACCGGTCCGCGTGGCGAGCGCGGCGTTCGGCGGATTGCCGGGGGTAAAGCCGAGTGCCTCCAGGAAGCGGTCGGTCGAGATCGTGCCGACGACCCGTTCCGGGCGGTCGGAGAAGTAGACTGTCTCGGCGTGCGGACCGCTCAGGGTCAGCTCGAAGACTCCGTCCTGGCCGGGTTTGGGCAGCAGCGTGCCGCTATGAAAGAACTGGACGAAGAGAAACGCGGCGCGCGCTCCCGACTTACCGGTCGGGGTGGCGACCGGAGTTGCGTCTTGCGCGGCGGCGGCCTGCCGGTTGAGACCCGGCTCGCCGATCAGGGCCGCGGTCAGACCGGCGCTTCCCGACCATAGTGCGGTGCGCCGGGAGAGGCGACGTTGCGCGAAGACCTTCGCCAGCCCGTCGAAGCGCTGGGAATCCACCGTGGCGGCTCCTTCCGCGATCCGTTCGACCGACGAGCGCGTGCGCCATCTGGGCCGCGCATCGACGCCGTCAACGGCGTCCTCCGGCGACATCCAGTTTCTGCCGATCTGGTGGAAAAGGCGTCAGTAATAACGAACGATTTGCGGTCGCGGACGTGTCCATCCGGGCTACGTAGTTGTTACGTAGCCCGGATGCGCCAGGACCGCCGGGAATCAGACGAGACCGTCGCGGAGGGCCTCGTCCGCCGCCTCCCGGCGAGAACGGACCCCGAGTTTGTCGCAGATGTGGGCAACGTGGGTGGAGACGGTGCGCGGGCTGATGAAGAGACGCTCGGCGATCTCGCGGTCGGTGCGCCGCTCGACCAGCAGCCGCAGGACCTCGGCCTCGCGGGCAGTCAGGCCGAGGCGGGCGGCGGCGGTGCCCGGCGCCGGGCGGACCGTTGTGGCGCTTGCCGGATCCGTCGCCAGCGCCTCGGCGATCGCCTGCCCCAGTGGCAACGCCCGGCCTTCCGCCCAGATCGCGGAGAAGTCCGGTTCGCCCAGGGCGGAAAGCACCACGGACCGCGCCCGACGGTACTGCTCCTGGTGGTGAAAGGCGGCGATCCCGGTGGCGTCGCGGACCGTGTCCGCCGCGGCGAGCAGGCGCGCGGCGGGTGTCGGCCGACCGGTGGTGGCGAGGACGGCCGCGAAGCCGACGAGGGCGTCGGCGGCAAGGGCGTCGAATCCGTGAGCGGTTGCCAGGCGCAAGCTCTCCCGCAGGGCGTCGAGCGTCGTGGCGAGGTCGCCCCGGACCAGGGCCGTCTGGGCCTGGCCAACGAGTGCATAGGCGAGTCCAAACGGGAGTTGCGCGTCGCGGCTCAATGCGGCGGCTTCGCTCGAGAGGGCGGCCGCCCGCTCGGCGTCTCGGCGTCGGTAGGCCGCATCGGCGAAGAGTTCGAGTGTGACCGAGGTCCACAACGTCGACCCCAACGCACGATAGAGGGCCAGCGCCTCTTCGTACCGGGCCATCGCCGATTCGTCGTCACCCTGGGATTCCGCGGCGACGCCGAGCATGGTCAGCGCGCGGGCGAGTCCGGACCGATCGCCGACCTCCAACCAGAGCGAGCGCGCCTCCTTCAGCGCCTCCGTCGCCTCGCCGTAGTCTGAGCGTCGAATTGCCAACTGGCCGAGTCCGGTCAGGGCGAGGGCACGCGCCTCGCGGGGGACGTCGTGGCCGGCGGACCGGGCGATCGCCCGCGCCATCCAGCGGTATCCCTCGCCGACGTGGCCGTGGAGATCCCAAAAGCGACCGAGCGCGCCGGCCAGTCGAAGGGTGAGGGAGACCTGCCCGGTTCCTTCCAGCCAGGCAAGTGCCGCCTGGAGGTTGTCGTGCTCGGTTTCGACCCGCGCGAACCAGCCCGCGTGGTCCGGGCCCGCCAACTCTCGATTGGCCCGCTCGGCCAGCGCCAGGTGGTAGTCCGCGTGCCGTTGCCGCGTCGCCGCGTCCTCTCCCGCGGCCACCAGCCGCTCCAACCCGAAGTCGCGGATCGTCTCCAGCATCGCGAAGCGCGGTGCCCCCCCATCCGCGGCCGCGCGCGCGGCCGATTGCTGAACGAGGCTCTGGTCGACGAGACCGGCAATCCCCTCGAGGACGGAAGGCGGCGAGGCGGCAAGGCGGCGAGGCGGCAAGGAGAGACGATCCGTTCTTCCCTTGCCGCCTTGCCGCCTTCCGTCCTCGCCGCCTACGGCCTCCGCCGCCTCCAGGGTGAAGCCGCCGGCGAAGACGGCGAGGCGGCGAAAGAGAGTCTGCTCGGCGGGGGCGAGGAGGTCGTAACTCCAGGCAATGGCGTCGCGCAGGGTTCGCAGCCGCGTCGGTTGGTCTCGCGGTCCACCCGTCAGCAGTGGCTGGCGGGATGCCAGGGCGGTCAGCATGGCAGCCGGCGGCAGGAGGTTGCTACGGGCGGCGGCGAGTTCGATTGCCAACGGCAGGCCGTCGAGCCGCCGGCAGATCGCCGCCACGGCGCGGGTGGATTCCGGGTCCAGCATCGCACGAGGGTCAATCGCCCGCGCCCGTTCGAGGAAGAGGCGCACCGAGGCGTACTGCTGCCCATCGGCGAACGCCTCGCCGGCGGGCGGCACCGCCAGCGGTGGGACGGGGTAGGCGTGTTCGCCCGCGACGCGCAGCAGGGCACGACTCGTCACCAGCGCCTTGAGCGGCGGGCACCCGGCCAGCAACGCGGTGATCGCCGGCGCCGCCAGGAGGATTTGCTCGAAGTTGTCGAGCACCAGCAGAAGCTCGCGCTCGCGCAGGAACGCTTCGAGCCGGGCCGCGAGCGGTGTGCCGCTCCCCTCCCGCACCCCGAGTGAGGCGGCGATCGTCGGGACGGCCCGCTCGGGATCGACGACCGGCGCGAGTTCGATGAAGTCGACTCCGTCGGCGAAGTCCGGCCCGATCTCTGCCGCGACCTGGAGGGCGACCCGGGTCTTACCGACGCCACCGGGACCGGTCAGGGTAACCAGCCTGACCTCCGGGCGACGGAGAAGGGCGGCGACGGCGGCAACCTCGGTCTCTCGCCCGATCAGCCGGGTCAGCGGCGTGGGGGGTGCCGACCGCGGAGCAGAGGCTGGGCGGGCGAGCGGCCGCAGCCTCTTCGGTTCCGAGTCGGGCGGCTCTGCAAGCGTGATCGGCATGGGCCGCGTCCCAACCGGCGAATCGCTCGGCGCGGATCGTCGCCGGATTCGATTCGGTGTCTCCACCAACCAGCCGGGGTCGAACGGGGGAGTACGCCCCATCCATTGTACGCTATGGGAATGCATCGAGGTTGTTGCGGCAAGCGCATGCTCATCAGCGACGTCGTCCGTTGCGCGGTGGCCCGTCGATAATCCGCGGCGCTCTGGACGAGGATTTCCACGGGCGAGCGGACGCTCGAGCGACCGGTTCTGGTAGCCGCGGCAGAATTCGGTGGTGAGTCCGCCGACCGCCTCGCCCGCCCTCCCCCCGACCCCGCCCTGCTCGTCGGCCACCGCAATGAAGACGTGCGAATTTATGGCTACTCGTGCGTCGGCGCGTCAACCCGCCGTCCACGGCCGGCCGCGACGAACACCGCCGCATCGAACCGGCGCAGATCGCCGATGCGGGGGATGGTCAGGCCCGCACCCGGCCAGGTGCCGTGCGGAACGGCCTCCGCGTATTTCCCCTGGCGGACGAAGACGGTGGTGAGCGGAAGCGTCAATCTGGCGGCGACGCGCTCGATCACCGTCGGTTTGTCGTCGACCAGGACGTAGTGGTCGGCGGCGAAGGCCGCGGTGATCTCGGGCAGGTGCTCCTCCTTGTGGGGGTAGACGAGGACGTAGCCGGCGACGGCCTGGCCGAGTCCGCTGCGGGCGATTTTCGCCGGTTGGAACGCCGGGTCGCCGTCGGAGAGGATCGCCACTTTGCCGAGTGTCTGAAGGTGGGCGATCGTCTCCAGGGTTCCGGGGAAGAGGAACCGCTGGTACGGGAAGCCCATGACCAGGTCGGCCAGGCGGAAGCGCAGGTCGCGATCGGTCACCCCGCCCAGGAAGCGCACCAGCGTCTGCGGCAGATCGACCATGCCTTCGTCGCGCCGGACCGCTTCGTAGGTCTCCCAGAAGCGGATCGCCGCGGTCTCGCCGAGAAGCGCGACGAGTTGGCGTGCCAGCGCTTCCTTCGCGGCGTCGTTGTCGAGCAGGGTGTTGTCGACGTCGAGGAAGAAGGTCAAGCGGGTGCGGGAACTCGCGGGGAAGGCTTCCGTCTCGCTCTGGTCGGTGGCCGGATAGTCCTCGGCAAGGATGGCGGCGATCTGCGCGGCCAGGAGCGGCACGTCGACGGTCGCGGCGTTCCAGACGAGGTCCCAATCGACCGCGGCATCGGCATGGATGGCCCGGTTGCGAAACCCGGCGATCGCGCCCCATTCGACCTGCGGATGCCGATCGCGCAAGGGCCGTGGGACTCTTGCTGCGGCCTCGCCAATGACGAGCAACTGCATCAGCAGCGCATCCTGCCTCATCTGGTCGGCAAGGAAACGCTCCTTCGTCTGGAGATCGAGATACGACGCGATCCGGTTCGCCGCGGCGACGATGTCGGCCAGCAGGAGATCGTCACGCCGCCTCATACAAAACCCTAGCGGAGCCGATGATCTCCCGGCGTAATTCGGGACGCACACTTCGTTTGGTGATCAGGTCGACCTTCCTCCCGAACAGACGCTCGGGTTCCTCCTCGAGCACGCCAAGCTCGATGAAGCCGACACGCGCATCGGGTTGAAATTCGACGAGCAGGTCCAGGTCACTATCGGGGCGGAAATCGGCCCTCAATGCCGATCCGAAGATCGACAGCTCGCGCACGGGAAAGCGAAGACAAATCTCTCGAATGCGATCGAGAGGAAGATCGATGCGTGCCGATCCAGGCGCCGTCTCAACCACGTCCGCCTCGCTTCGTCCGCGTCGCGAACCGTTCGCTGCAATGATAGGGTGTGGGATCGCTTTCGGTAGGACCCATCCCGAGCGCCGGGTCGCGCGAACGAGCGAACGCGCGGTCGCCCCACCTACGCGCGGTCGTTGTTCTCGCCGGCGCGATGGATCGGCAGCCCGACCAGCAAGTCCTCTTGCCGCCAGGCGCGTTCGATGGCGGGGATCGCCGCGGCCAGGGGGAGGGCGATCAGGACGCCGAGGATGCCCAGGACACGGTAGCCGACCAGGACCGCGACCAGGACGGCCAGGGAGGAGATGCCGAGGGTGCGGCCGTAGATGCGCGGGACGAGGACGTGGCTCTCGATTTGGTGGTAGACGAGGTAGAGGACGAGGACGACGACGGCCGTCGTCGTCGAGACCGTCAGCGCGAGCAGCACCGGCAGGGCGGTTGCCACCAGGACGCCGATGATCGGCACCGCGTCGAGGATCGCCGCCAGCAAGGCGAGCAAGAGGGGCTGCGGCACGCCGGCGATGGTGAGGACGACGAAGGCGAAAACGCCGAAGAGGAGCGAGGTGATCGCCTGCCCCAGCATGTAGCCGCTGACGACGTGGACGATGTCGGGGACCGCGCGGCGCGCCCTGGCCTGGAACGTCGGGGGCAGGTAGTGCATCAGGTAGGCGAGACTCCGCTCCCCACCGGCGAGCAGGTAGGCCGCCATCACGATCACCGTGATGGTGTCGGTGATCCCCGTGAAGACGCCGGTTCCCGCGGTCAGGACGTACGGCAGCAGGGAACCGGGGTTCGCCGAGCCCGAACTCGCCACCGAGCGGAGCCGCGTCTCGAGTGGGGGGTAGTGGCGGAGGAAACGCTGGGCGCGATCGACGTAGTCCGGCAGACCGGAGGCGAGCGCCCGTCCCTCGTCGACCAGGGTCGGCGTGATCAACCCGATCCCGAGCGCGATCAGGGCGCCGATGCCGCCCATGACGATGGCGACCGCCGCGACCCGCGGTATCCCACGACGGATGAGCCAGGTCACCGGCGGGGTCAGTGCGGCCGTCAGCAAGAGCGCGATCAGGAACTCCAGCAGCACCGGGGTCAGGATGCCGATCAGGTGGAGGACGATCGAGGCGGCAATCAGAACGACGATCGCCTTGGCGACGGTCGGCCACGGCAAGTCGAGACGGGTGCGGGGGACGTGCAGCGCGGGTTCAGGGCCGGTTTCGGTGGCGGGTGGAACGATCAGCGGCGATTCGAGCGGATCCATCGCTAGCGACGTCCTACCGGAGACGGCGGGCGATGACGCCCGGCTTTCCCGGCTACCGTCAACTCAACGCGGGGCGGCACCGGTGGTCTCCTGCGGGGGGCGGCGGACGGCGCCGCCGGCCAACCAGCGGCGGAAGCGGCGTCGCGCCGAGGCGCGGGCACCCGGTTTTGCCGTCGCTCCGGTCGCCAGGTCCTCGATGATCAGCGGGTCGTACCGCTTCCCAAGGGCGGCGTTGAGTTTGGCGCCGAGCAAGAAGATGAACCCGGTTACGTAGAGGAAAAAGAGGAGGACGACGACGCTGCCGACGGCGCCGTAGGCGGTACCGGGATGGGCCAGTCGCAGGTAGACCCCGAACGCGGCGCCGGTCGCGACCCAGAGGGTGGTGGCCAGGGCCGAGCCGGGCGAAATCCAGCGGAACGAGAGTTCGACGTTGGGGCCGACGTAGTAGAGGACCGCGAGCAGAAGGGCGATCGCGGCGACGGCGGTCGGCCAGCGGAGGACGCGCCAGACCCGATCGAAGGTGGCGCCGAACCCGAAGACCGCGGCCGCCTTCTCGCCGATGCGGTGACCGAACACGATCAGGGCGAACGCGAGGTTGAGGGAGAGGGTGCCGAGCAGCGTCAGGAGCAACTTCAAGCGGGTGCGCTGGATGAACGGGCGGGTCTCCTCGACCTCGTAGGCGCGGTTGAAAGCCCGGATCAGGGCGCCGGCGGCGTTCGACCCCGAGCGCAAGGCGACGAGGGTGGTGACGACGATGCCCAACGAGGCGCCGCCGCTGCCGACGCGGGCGATCGCGTCGGCGACCATGGCGTTGAGCAGTTGCCTCGTCTCGCCGGGGGCGTGGTCGCGGATCAACTCGCGCAGGTTGCCGGTGACGTCGACGGCGGTGACGCGGTTGATCAACGCGGCGATCGTCACCGAGAGGATGATCAGGGGCGGAATCGCGAACAGGGTGTGGTAGGCGAACGAGGAGGCGTTGGTCGTGATGTCGTCGCCCATCACCGCGTCCCAGGCGCGCCGGCCGATGGTGTACGGGCGGTGCCAGGCCGCGTGGAGACCTTGGCGCCAGTCGCGATCCGCCGCGGCGCGCGGCGGTACCGCGCTTCGCGCCGGTTCCTGCCGTGGTGTCCGGAGGTGTCGACTGGTCGCGTCCGCCATCAGCGCGGTCCTGAGACCTCGACCGCGCGCCTGGCATGGCGTTCGGCCTCGGCAAGGTGGCCGTCGATCGCCGCGTGGTTGCCGCGCTGGAGTTGGCGGCGTGCGATCTGCAACCGCGCCAGGACGACCGTCAGTGCGGTGCGAAGTTCGTGCGCCTCTTCGACTGGTCGAGAATGGGCCGGAGCCGCCTGCACGTCCATGAGGACGCACAGAGCAGAAATCGTGCCGGGGACGGCATAGGCACGGAAAGCCCACCCGGACTGGATGGGCGCCCCTTACGTCTCTGGTGTTGAGGGGCCGTCGGCAGGCGGAGACGACTCGTCGGCGAGGAGCGCGGAAATCTGCTCGATCAGAGCAGGCATATCGGTCGTTGCGGTTTCCCAAACAATGGGCCACGTCATCCGAAAATAACCGTGCACGATGACGTTTCGGAAGCCGATGATCGAAGTCCACTCGATCTCGGCGTGGCGATCCCGGACCTCAGGTGGTAACTGCGCCGCTGCCTCACCGATCACTGTCAACTGCTGGAGCGTTGCGTTGCGCCGCATCGATTCGGCGACGAAGGTTTCGAAGTCGACGGCGGCGTCGTAGGATTGGACCTCGTTGGCTGCGTCCAGGATGTCCTGGAGCCACTCGCGCTCAGACCGTGGCATAGAGCGTCTGCGCCGTTGACAGGACTTCGTCGCGCAGGAACGATCGCAGACCCTCCTTCACCACCAGATCGACCTTCCGGTCGAGTAGCGTTTCGAATTCTTGCCGCATCTTGCCGAACTCGATCAGCCCGATTCGTGCGTCGGGCTCGAAATCGACCAGCAGGTCGATGCCGCTCTCCGGTCGGAAGTCTTCGCGCAGTGCCGAGCCGAAAATCGACAACTCGCGCACATGGTGTCGGCGGCAGACGTCGCGAATCTTGTCCAGGGGCAGGACGATTTGGGCGGCGGTGACTGTCTCGGCCATTCGAACCTCTCATCTCCGACCCCTACCCAATCACCTCAATGATAGGTGTATCCGGGCGACAGGCAACGGGGGTTAGACAACGCCTTTCCGCCGCGCGTACTGGCGGCGCATTTTGGCGCGGCTGCCGCAGTCGTCCATGCTGCACCAGCGACGGGTGGCGTTCTTGCTGACGTCGAGGAAGAGCCAGCCGCAGTCGTCGCAGCCGGGGCACTGCTTGACCCGATGCAGGCGGTCCGAGGTCAGCAATGCAACGGCCGACGTCGCGATCGGCCAGAGCATCCGGTCCAACGCCGGGGGTTCGTCCCAGACCCACTCGAAGGAGCCAGTACCACGGGCCAGGTGGGCGTGGCCCAGGGCCGTCAGGTGCGCTTGCTGGATCGTGGCGAGGTCGGCGCGTGCCGGGTTTGCTCCCGCGGCGATCGCGACGAAGACGCGGTAGACCGCCTCCCGCAAGGCGATGGCGCCGGCGAAGACGGACGAGGCCGCCGTCGGGCGCGCTTCGGCCGCGGCGAAGAGGTGGTCGCGCTCGGTGCCGGTCACGAGCGCTGCGTGCCAGGCCCACCGCGCGAGGTCGGCGTAACCCGCCAGCGTGTCGCGCGGGTTCTTGCCGGTCCGGTCGTTGACGGTGTTGGCAAAGTCGAGGCAAAGCCAATCACCGAGGAGGGCGGGGAGAGACGGGTCCCTGCCGCGCGAACGTGTCGGGTGGTCGCCGTGGCTGCTCATTTCTTACCACCGAAGGGTACTTGACCGGTGGCACCGATCCTGCGATGATCTTACCACCGTCGACGGGTTGGCGGGTAAGAAGGACCGCGGAAGGAGCCGGACACGACGGTATCGAGCGAAGGGAGAGTCACCGTGACCGTCTCGACGATCGGCAGAACCGATGTCCTCGCGGAGATCAACCGGCAACGCGCCTGGTGGGAGGGCCTGCTGGCGGAGGTCGGTGAGGAGCGGATGGAGCAACCGGGAGCGACGGACGATTGGACGTTCAAAGACGTCGTCGCCCACCTCAGCGGTTGGCAGCGACGCACCCTCGACCGCCTCGAAGCGGTCCGCCGCAACCAGCCGGTGGGGCCGCCGCCGTGGCCGGCCGAGTTCGATGCGATCGAGGACGAAGACGAACAGGTGCAGCAGATCAACGACTGGCTGTACGCGCAAAACCGCGACCGCTCGCTCGCCGACGTGCTCGCCGAATCGCGCGGCCAGTGGGACGAACTGCGCGAGGTCGTCGGCGCGCTCCCCGACGCGGTGTTGAACGACACGACGCGGTTTCCGGGGCTCGAAGGGGAATCGCTCGCCCAGTCGGTGGTCAGCGGTTCGCTGTTCAGCCACTTCCACGAGGAGCACGAACCGACGATTCGGGCGTGGTTGGACGCGGCGGGGTCGACCTGATTGCTGGTTTCTCTGCGCGCCAGAACTTACCCGCCGCGCGCGGACTCAGCGGACTCATGGGTCGTAGCAGGGCGGGTCGGCCTAGAGGTCTCGGTAGATCTCTTTCCGGTGGCCGACGGCGACGACGAGGACGAGCAGGACGTCGTCCTCGATCGCGTAGATGACGCGATAGTCGCCGACGCGGATGCGAAAGAGGCCTTCCTCGCCGGCCAACCGAATGGCGCCAGGCGGGCGGGGATCGTCGGCGAGGGCTCTGATCCGGGGTAGCACGCGCTTCTGAACGTCGGGCGAGAGATTGCGAAACTGCCGTTGGGCGCGCTTGGCGAGGTCGACCCGGTATCGCATGCGCGGTCTACAGACCGAGTTCTGCGGCCAATTGTTCGAGTGAGACTCTGCCGCCTTGCTCTCTGTCTTCCTTAAGGGCGGCTCGGGCCTCCTCGATGTCGAGCCGATCCTCGAGTTCTTCCATCCACTTCAGATCTTCGATCGGTACGACCGCCGCCAACGCCTTGCCGCGCCGGGTCAAGACGATTCGCTCTTGACCGAATGCGGCCCGATTGACGACTTCGGAGAACTTTTCTCGTGCCTCGACGGTCGAGATGCAGGTCATGAGGTTTGCTCCTCTCCTCGGACGATCGAACCCTCCTGAAATGTACATTTCGGCGGTTTCGGCGTCAACGCGAAGTCCCGACGTGTCAGTGCCGCGCCGATGATCGGGAGACCGATTCCGAAGGTTGCGGCCTTTGACGTGACGTCGTCTCGGGAGACGCGACCCGTCAGATGGTCGAGGGCCAGGGCTTGCGCACGTCGGATTTCGGCCGGTTGTGCCATATCCTCTCCTTGCCGATGACCAGCGAGGTTGCCGAGTATCGAGCGCCGCGCCAATTGTCAACCAACTCGCGCAGCCGTCGCATTCCTCCGTGTCGTCATTGATCCTGGATTAAGCACGCGCGGCCGGCCACCCCCGATCGTCATTCCGAGCGGAGTCGAGGAATGACGATCGGGGGTGGGTGGTGAAGGCGACCGCTTCGCTCATGGCGGCGGAAGCGCACGGGGCGCTCCCCGACACCGTTCGGGGTGGCGACTGGTGGCGGCGGTGTATGATCTGCCGAGATAGTCTGTTTACGCGCTCTTGCGTTGGCGTGCGGTTCTTCGTCCGGTTTTGGCGATGACGTCGGGTGGGATGCGGCACCGGCCGCGGCTGAGACGATCCTGGACACTGCGGCGTGTGGCCGTTCCCGCGTCGTTCGGCATGCTCGCGTTCTGGATGGCGGTGGTGGCGTTGGCCGCGCCGCACGGCGGTCCCGGCCGGGCCGCTTTCCGCTTCGCATCGTTCCAGGATACCTGCCAGACGGCGAGCCAGGGGAGCGGTGGCAGCCTGAACTGGGGGGCGGTGGCCTCGCCCGAGGCGAACGCGGTTTGCCAACCGGACGTCTACGACGAGACGCAGCAGTCGACGAACTGGGGTGCCGTGCCGCCGTCGGCGGTCGTCGTGCAGATCGATCTGAACGGGCAGAAGGTCGTCCAGTTGCCCGAGGCGATCGGGCAGGGAGCGGGCGAGGTCGGCGGCGGGGCGGGTCAGGCGTGCCTTCCGTCGTCGACCGGTCTCGATGCCAAGTGGACCGGCGTCAATCGGTGGGATCCCAACGTGTTGGGGGCGGTGCAGCAGGTCTATCAGGAGACCGGCGTCCTCGTCCCCGCCAACGTCGTCAAAGCCGAGATGATGATCGAATCCGGCGGCGACCCCAATGCGGGGCCGGCGTACGGGTTGCTCCAGATCACCGCCAGCACCATCGGGTCCTACGACGTGGCGCGCGCCCGCTCCGATCCGGGGTACGGGATCTACGCGGGGACCAAGGAATTGGCGCTGCGCTACCTCGACTCCGGCAAATTGCCCTGGGAAAACGTCGTCGTCGGCTACTTCTCGGGGCATTACGTGCCCAACGGCGCCAAGGACCAGTTCAGCAGCGACTTCGAGTACCAGCAGAAATTCAAGGACCTCTACGCGGAGCTGGAGGCCGTGGCGCCGGGCGACCGGCCGTGCGCCGGCACCTCGGCCGTCGGTCTGGCCTCGGTCTGGGGCAACCTGCTGTTCGACGGGGCGCCGCCGCCGATCTCGCAGGGGTTCGGACCGACCGACTTCAGCGTGAACGTCCACCCGGAGTGGTACACCTACTCCCTCGACTACGGTTTCACGCAACCGGGACACACCGGGCTCGACGTCGCCATCCCCGCCGGGACGCCCCTCTACGCGCCGGAGGACAGCACCGTCGTCTGCGCCGGCACCGGCAACGGCGACGGCGAAGACAGTTGCGCGGCGTTCCTCTCCGCCTACGGCGGTCCGACCTCGGGGCGCTTCCAGCTCAAACTCCCGAACGGGGACATGCTGATCTACGGTCACGTCAACGCCTCGTTGGTCGCGCCGGGTCAGCAGGTCAAGGCGGGGCAGGAGGTGGCGATCTCCGGCGGGTTCAACGGCGACCACGTCCACGTCGAGTACCGGATCCGGGATTCGACCACGCCCTCGGGGTGGCGGCTCGTCGATCCGCGGGGGCCGATGGACGGCATCCAGATCACGGTCACGCCGGGCGCCGGGATGCCACCGAACACGCAACAGCCCACGCCGGAGCCGACGCCGACGTCGTCGCCGACGGCCACGGAGGAGGCATCGCCGAAGGCGGGAACACCGGCTGCCAGCCCGGTCGCCAGCCCGGTCGCCAGTCCGGAGGCGAGTCCGGTCGCCGAGGTCGACAAAGACGGCGACGGGCTGACCGACGATCAGGAAACCGAATTGGGGACGGACCCCAACAACCCCGACACCGACGGCGACGGGTTGCCCGACTACAACGAGGTGATGCAGCACCAGACCGACCCGAAAAACCCGGACACCGACGGCGACGGCTACAACGACCACGACGAAGTGAGCGCCGGCTCCAACCCGAACGACCCGTCGAGCACCCCTGCCAACTTGGGCACGGCGGACAGCGACGGCGACGGTTTGAGCAACGACGACGAGGCCAGCCACGGCACCGATCCGAACAATCCAGACAGCGACGGCGACGGCTACCAGGACGGTGAGGAGGTCAACGCCGGCTCCAACCCGACCGACCCGGCGAGTTTCCCCGGCAACGCCGCGACGGTCGACAGCGACGGCGATGGGGTGAACGACGACCAGGAAGCGAGTCTCGGCACCGATCCCACCAACCCCGACAGCGACGGCGATGGCTATCCCGACGGGGCCGAGGTGAGTGCCGGCTCCAACCCGACCGACCCGGCGAGTTTCCCCGGCAACACCGGTGTCGACGGCGACGGCGACGGCTTGCCCGACTCCGACGAGACCAACCGCGGGACCGACCCGAACAACCCGGACAGCGACGGCGACGGATTGAACGACGGGCAGGAAGTGCAGTCAACCTTCACCAATCCGCTCGACGGCGACACCGACCACGACGGCATCGGCGACGCCGATGAGGTCAACGCCGGCACCGATCCGAACGATCCGAACAGCCACCCATAGGATCGAGGTGACGGTGCTGGGGTCATCGTCTTCGACGTTGGAAATTGGCGGATGAGGAGTGGATCAACGGCTTCTCCACGAGGCCACTTGTTCAACCGGATAATCGGATGTAGCTTTGCGGCACTCGATCCGCGCGGAGCGGCGCTGAAGCGGGTGTTAATCGATACCCGGTGTGTTGACCTGGGAGCCGATAGATGGTGGGATCCGAAGGCGAACAGGTCGGGCAGTCGGGGGCGGGGAGTGTGCGTCGCGCCGCCTGGCGGCGGTTGCTGCCATTCCTCGTCGTCGGTTGTGCCGTCGTCTTGCTGGCCGGTTGTTACCAGGACACGCCCGGTTTCGACGCGACGCAGACGGCCGTTTCGACCCTCACGGCGCCGACGACTCAGCCAACCACGGCGGCCACCCAGGCCCCGCCATCCGGTCAGACCCCGGCCGGCCAGCCGACCCCGGCCGGTCCCGAAGGACCGCAGGGTAGTCCGGCCGCAACCGCGCAACTGCCCGCACCGCTCGCGACCTCGATCGTCCCCACGGCGACGGCGACGAAGGCCGCCTCGCCGGTGACCTCGACCCCGACGGCGAAGGCGCCGGCGACGGCAACCAAGCCGGGCGGCGTGACGCGCCTGCCGACCGTCGCCCGCGGCGTCACGGTCCCGGCGAATGCCACCAAACCGCCCCCGACCAAGGCCGCCGTCGTCTCGCCGACGAAAGCGGCGGTCGCGACGCTCGCGCCGACGAGGACGGCCACGAAGGCGCCCGTTCGCGCCACACCGACGATGACCCGGACGGCGACCAAGACCGTTCCGGTCACCGCGACCGCGACCCGGACCAGGACCGCCACCGCCACCGCCACGCGGACCGCGACCGCGAAGTCGACGGTCGCGCCGACTAGAACGCGCACCGCGACCGCATCGCCGACGCGGACGCCGGCGCCGACCCTTCAACCCACACGCACGCCGACAGCGACCAGGACGCCGACGTCGAGGCCGACCCGAACCGCAACCGCGACGGCGACCCGCAAGGCAACGGTCGCGGCGCAAAACGTGGTGACCGCCACGTCGACGCCGACCGCCACCGCGACTCCGTCGGCAACCCCGACCGCGACCAGACAACCCTCGGCAACGCCGACGGTCACCGTCACCCGCACCCCGACCCGGACGGCGACTCCTTCCCGCACCCCAACCGCCACCAGAACCCCGACGATCACGACGACACCGACCGGGACCGCGACACCGACCGCCACCCGGACTCCGACTCCGCGGCCGACTCGCACGCCGACGATCACCGCCACGGCGACCCGGACGGCGACGGCAACGGCGACGAGCACGGGAACGGCGACGAAGACCGCGACCGCCACCGCGTCCCCCTCGCCGACCCCGACGAGGACCGGTACGCCGACGCCGACCCGCACCCCGACCGCTACCGCGACCGAAGCGCCGACGCGAACGCCAACCAAGCAGCCCACTCAGACGCCGACGGCGACGGCGACGGCGACGACTACCGGTACCGCGACGAGGACGGCTACCGCGACCGCCTCCCCGACCGGGACCGCGACCACGACCCGAACGGCAACCGTCACCCCGACGGTGACCCGAACAACTGCGCCGACCGCGACATCGACCGCGACGGCAACCGCCACGCTGCGGCCGACCCGCACGCCCACCGTTACGCCGACGCCGACGGTCACCGCGACGGCCACCGAGAAGCCGACCACCACGCCGACGGCCAGCCCCACCAGGACGGCGACGGCGTCGCCCACCGCGACCGGCACCCCGACCCGAACCCCGACGGCAACGGCCACATCGACGCCGACCCGCACGGCGACGGCGACGCAGACGGCGACGCAGACGGCGACGGCGAAACCGACGAACACGCCCACCGCGACCGTCACGCCGACCCCGCGCCCGACGCAGACGCCGACCAGGACCGCGACGGCGACCGCGACCGCAACCCGAACGGCGACGGCGTCACCGACGCCGTCGCGTACGCCGACGGTCACCGCGACGGCCACCGAGAAGCCGACGGCCAGTCCCACCAGGACGGCAACGGTGACTCCTACCGCGACCGGCACGCCGACCCGAACCCCGACGGTGACCCCGACGGTGACCCCGACGGCCACCAGGACCGCGACGGTCACCGCGACGACCGCACCGACCGCGACGGCGACGGCGACGGCCACGGCGACGATCACGCCGACACCACAGGGCAAGGGATTCGTGGTCGTGCAGTCGGTGGAGGAGAATGGCACCACGCCGGTCGGCGGGGTCTGCGTGACCCTGACCGGACCGGCGTCGTACTCCGTCTGCGACGATCAGACGGGGGACGCCGATCCCTCGCCCGGCAACATCGAGATCGACGGTGTCGTCGCGGGCAACTACACGTTCACCTTGAAACGGCCGCCGGCATTCCAGCCGGTCGGGGACGTGCCGCAAACCGTGTCGGTCACGGCCGGCCAGTTCACCACGCTGGCGCTGACCTTCCGCGCGATCCCGCCGGACGTGTTGACGGCGGTCGCCTCTCCGGCCACGCAGGCGACCGGGGTCGTCGTCTTCGGCATCGCGGTGGCAGACGGATCGCCCCCGCCGAGCGGTGTCTGCGTCCAGTTGACGGGGTCGGCCGACTACCAGGCGTGCGACGACCAGGACGGCGACGCCGACCTGACGCCGGGTTCGATCGAGATCGACGGGGTCGCGCTGGGCACCTACACGCTGACGGTCACCGCGCCCGCCGGGTACGAAGCGGTCGCCCCGCCCCCGACCGTCGAGGTGCCATCGACCGATCTGGTCTCGGTGCCACTCACCCTCCGCGTGGCCGGATCGCCGGTACCATCGCCCGAGGCGACCCCGGCGGAGGCCGCGGGCGGCTTCGTCATCATCCTGGGGTACGAGGACGACGGCACCACGCCGCGCGGCGGTTTCTGCGTCGCGCTCAGCGGACCGGCGACCTACACGGTCTGCGACGACCAGGCGGGCGACGCCGATCTCACCACCGGCAGTATCGAACTCGACAACGTGCCCGCCGGCAAGTACGCGCTGACGGTGACGCCGCCCGATGGCTACGAAACCGTCGAATCGCCGGCGTCGGTCGAAGCGAAATCGGGCGACCTGACCCAGATCGCGGTGCGGATGCGTCCGGCCGCGACGCCGGCGGTCGGGACGCCGGCCCCCGCGGAAACGGCATCCCCCGAACCAGCGGCGGGCTTCGTCGTTTTCCAAATCCTCGACGACGTGAGCGGGGAGGCGCTCGGCGGTGCCTGCGTCGACCTGACCGGGCAGGCCACGTATTCGGTCTGCGACGACCAGGACGGCGATGCCGATCCGACGCCGGGCTCGATCGAGATCGACAACGTGCCGGCCGGCGACTACGCCTTGACCATCACGCCGCCCGACGGGTACGACGCGGTCGAACCGCCGGCGAAGGTCCAGGTGCCGGCGGGCGACGTGACCCAGGTGCCGCTGGCGTTCCGCGCCGCCGCGACACCGCCGGCCGGGACGCCGGTCTCGACCGCGGCGGCGACACCCGAACAACCGGCGACCGGCTTCGTCGTCCTTCAGGTCTTCGCCCAGGACGGCACCACCCCGCTGGACGGCGCCTGCCTCGATCTCGCCGGGCCCGCCACCTACTCCGCCTGCGACGGGCAAGACGGCGACGCCGATCCCACGCCTGGTTCGATCGAGATCGACAACGTGGTCGCGGGTGACTACGACGTCGCGATCAAGGCCCCGGTCGACTACGAACCGGCCGGCGAGTTGCCGACGACGCTCCACGTCGACCCAGGTGCCCCCGCGTCGCTGACCGCGACGTTCCGTCCGGTTGCCACGCCGCAGCCGACGGAGGCGGCGACGGAGGCGCCGACGGAGACGCCGACCGAGGAGGCAACGCCGCCACCGGCCTCCGGATCGCTGGCGATCACCAAGGTCGATGCCGCGGACCAGACCAAGACGCTGCCCGGTGCCTGCTTCGCCATCACCGCTACCGCGGACGGGACCTCGTTCGAGGCGTGCGACGACGACAACGACGGGGTGACCCGGTTCGAGGGATTGGTCCCCGGCGACTGGTCGATCCACGAGACGCAGGCGCCGGCAGGCTACGCGGCCGGACCAGACCAGACGGTGACGGTCGCCGAGGGTGCCGAGGCCGCGGCAACCGTCACCGACGAGGTGCTGCCGCCACAGACGGGGACACTGGCCGCGATCGCGGTCGATGCGGACGACAAACCGCTCGCCGGTGCCTGCTACGCGGCGACGGGGCCGGACGGCGCGGCGGTGGACGGTTGCGACGACGACGGGGACGGACGGGCCGATCTCGGCGCGGTCGCGGTCGGCGATTGGCAGGTGCGGCAGACCGCGCCGCCGCCGGCTCACGACTCGGCCGACCCGCCGGAACAGACGGTGACGGTGGCGACCGATCAACCGGGCGAGGCGCGCTTCGTCAACGCGGCGACGCCGACCGATCGGGTGAAATTCCCGCCGGCCTTGCCGAAACCGACCTCCGTCACCGTCGTCGGCGACTTCCAGGACGAGCTCGGCTGCCCGCAGGACAACGATCCGACCTGCCCGACGACGGCGCTCAAGGAGAACCACGGCGTCTGGACCGGCGTCTTCGCGATGTCGCCCGGCGCGCACACCTTCCGGATCGTGGCGAAGAGCGACGTCGAGCGCTCGCTCGGGCAGGGCGGCGATCCGAACGGTGCCGACCTGACCGTCACGGTTCCCGCGGAGGCGACCGGTGTCTACGTCGAGTACGACAGCGCGACCGGCCGCATCATCGCCGCGCCGCGGGCGACGCTGGCGCAGGTGGTGACCGATGCCGGCGCCGTCGATCTGCGGCCGATCGAGCACGGACAGTTCGAGGGGTACTTCGACGCGCCGGCCGGGACGGTGAACTACCAGATCCTGCTCAACGGCCAATCGGTCACCCAGGATCAGATCGAACTCGACCAGGAGTCCCGCATCCACACCGTCGTCGGTGCCGACGGCACGGTCGTCACGATCGAGACGGTCACCCCCGCTTCCCTCGCGGTGACGCGGACCGACGCCGGCGGCACCGCCGTGCCCGGTTCGTGTTTCGCCGCCGTCGACGGCAACGGTGCCCTCGCCGGTCAAGCCTGCGACGCCGACGACGGCGCAACCGACGGGATCACGACGATCGCCTTCCCGAACGGCATCCGCGAGGGAACGTTTACGCTGAAGGAGACGGTGGCGCCGGCGGGGGCGACACCGGCGCCGGACCAAACGGTGGACCTGCACGCCGGTGACAATCAGGCGCAGGTCGCTGTGTAGGCGCGATTGCCCTGTGCATGTATCTGCATCGGTACCCCCTTGACGGACGGGGGGTACCTGCTACCATAGGGTTCGTGAGAAAAGGACGTGGCGGCGGCCACGCGATAGAGAGTTGTTGGCGAATCGTTTTCGCGTCGTCGGTTGCTTGATGATGGTTCGCGGCCTGATGCGTGTGGGTGGCCGCAACCCGTAACCCACGATCCACGGGTTTGGGTAGGTGAGATGCTTGATGCGCTCGATGAGACGATCAAGGCGGTCTTGCGGGAGTTGGGCGGACTCGACCCCGACGAGGTCGACATCGCCTTCGACGCGCCCGACCGCGAGTGGGCGGCGCGGGTCGGCAAACCGACCGTGAACTGCTATCTCTACGACATCCGCGAAAATCTCGATCTCCGCAGCACTGAGTGGACCGTCGAGCGCCAGTCGAACGGGAAGGCAGTGACGAAGCAGGCGCCTCGTCGCTTCGACCTCTCCTACGTTTGCACCGCCTGGACGGCCGACGTCGAGGACGAGCACCGGCTCCTCTGGCGCGTCCTGGCGACGATGATCCGCTGCCCGGAACTGCCCCGCCACCTGCTGCAAGGCAGTCTGGCCCAGGTGGAATGGCCGGTCATCACCGAGGTGGCCCAACCGGACGGGTTGCTGCGCGATCCGGCCGATGTCTGGTCCGCCCTCGACAACCGGATCCGGCCGTCGGTCAACGTGGTGGTGACGCTGCCGCTCGCCGACAGCGACCCGCGCGAGGCGCCGATGGTGCTGACCCGCCGCCTGCGCTTCGACGAGAACGGGCACACCCAGGAGTTCATCCAGATCGCCGGCACCGTCACCGGCGAGGACGGCAAACCGCTACCGGACGTCGTGGTCCGGGTGCGCGATCATGCCTACGCGACCGTCAGTTCCCCGCACGGTCGCTTCTGGTTATCGGGTCTCCCCGCCGGGACGTACACCCTCGTCGCCGAAGCCGGGACCACAACGGTGAGGCGCGAGGTGAACGTGCCGGGAACGGAGTACGATATCGTCGTGGCCGGCGGCTCGGAACCCGAGCCGGAAGTGAAGAAAGCAGGGAGGGCAGCGACACGGCCGAAGAGAAGTCGTTAGTCGCCAGGAAGGGGTTGCAGGTTGCAAGTCACAAGTCTCAAGTAGCACGTGACGGCGTCTTGAGACCTGAGACCTGAGACCTGAGACCGGTCGCTGACGACTGACGACTGACGACTGACGACTGACGACCTAGTAGAGGAGGCGTTCGATGCCCGTGGAGTATTACTCGCCTGGTGTCTACATCGAGGAGGTCGATCGCGGGGCGAAACCGATCCAAGGGGTCGGGACCTCGGTCGCCGCGTTCGTCGGATTCACGGAAAAGGCGCCGGACAACCGGCCGCACCTGGTCACCAACTGGACGCAATTCACCAACGTGTTCGGCGGGTTCCTCCCCGACTCGTACCTCGCCTACGCCGTCCGCGGCTTTTTCGACAACGGCGGTCGACAGTGCTACGTCGTCTCCGTCTCGAGCGCGGCCGGCGACACCCAGGAGAAACCGCGGGCGGCGATCGCCGCGGCCGCGGCCGTGCCGGCGCGCCTGCCGGCCCTCGGCACCTCGCTCCAGATCGAGGCGCTCAATCCCGGCAATGCCGGCGAAGGGATCCAGGTCGAGGTGGCGCCGGCCACCGGCGACGGCGCGACCGAGGATCAGTTCAAGCTGATCGTGCGGCAACCGGGCGGCGGCGGCAAAGAAGAGGTCTACGACCAACTGACCCTGACCCGCGGTCGTGGTGCCCGCAACGTCGAGCAGGTCGTCAACCGCGAATCGACGCTGATCCGGGTCCGGGTGCTCGTCGCCGAGAGCGACACCGCGATCGACCGCCTGCCGCAGGTGGGACTCCACACCCTCCAACCGGCGCAACCGCAGGCGGCGAACCTGCCGGCGCGGGTCGACGTCGGCGACATCCAGGGGAACGCGGAGGCGCGGGTCGGCGTCCTCGGCTTGGAGGCGATCGACGAGATCACGATGCTCTGCGTCCCCGATCTGATGAGCCCGCGCGTCCTCGGCGGCGGCGGTGACGGCTTCACCCGGATCAAGACGGTCCAGACCGCGATGCTCAACCACTGCGAGAGCATGAAGGACCGCTTCGCGATCCTCGACGCCCCGCGGGGGATGAACGTCCAGGACATCAAGGAGTGGCGGACCGGCGGCGCCGGGTTCGATTCGATGTACGGTGCCCTCTACTACCCCTGGATCAGGGTCGCCAACCAGACGCCGAAAGCCCAGCGCAAGGACGGCGAGGGCGATCTGATTATGGTCCCGCCCTGCGGGCACGTCGCCGGTGTTTATGCGCGCGTCGATGGCGACCGCGGCGTCCACAAGGCGCCGGCCAACGAAGTCATCCGGGGTGCGGTCGATCTGGAGATGCAGGTGACGCGGAACGAGCAGGACCTGCTCAACCCGGTCGGGATCAACTGCATCCGCGCCTTCCCGAACATGGGGATCCGGATTTGGGGCGCGCGCACCCTCTCCAGCGATCCCTCGTGGCGGTACATCAACGTCCGCCGGCTCTTCAACTTCGTCGAGGAGTCGATCGAGGAGAGCACCCAGTGGGTGGTGTTCGAACCGAACGACGAGGACCTCTGGGCGCGGGTCGCCCGCGACATCACCGCCTTCCTCGACCGCGTCTGGCGCACCGGCGCCCTCTTCGGGGCCACGCCGGACGAGGCGTTTTACGTCAAGTGCGACCGTGAAACCAACCCGCCGGAGACGCGGGACGTCGGTCAATTGATCTGCGAGATCGGCATGGCGCCGGTCAAACCGGCCGAGTTCGTCGTCTTCCGCTTCTCGCAGAAGGCGTTGGAGGCGTAGGGGTTTCGGCCCCCCCGGCCCCCCAATCCTGGGGGGTGAACGGGCCGTTCCCTTCAGGGCCGTCCTGAAGGCAGCGCCCCCCTCTCGTCTCCCCCGGGTGCCCTCTGGGCGTTTGGGGGGAAGGGGGGGCCGAACCGAAAGGAGCCTGATTCATGGCCGATGCCGAGTATCCATTAGTTGGTTATCACTTCTTCGTCGAGGTGCAAGGGAAACTCCTGGGCGCGTTCCGAGAGGCGACGGGGTTGACGTCGGAGAGCGAGAAGATCGAGTACAAGGCGTCCGGGCCGAAGGGGGAGGAGATCACGATCACCCAGCCGGGCCGGACCAAGTACCCCGACATCGTCCTCAAGCGCGGGATGACGTCCAACATGGACATGTGGTCCTGGCGCAAGGACATCGAGGACGGCAAGTTCAAGGATTCCAAGAAGAACGGCTCGATCGTCCTCTACGACCAGTCGCACTCCGAGATTGCGCGGTGGAATTTCGAGGGAGGCTGGCCGACCAAAGTCGAGGGGCCCGGTCTCAACTCGTCCAACAACGAGGTCGCGGTCGAATCGCTGACGCTCGCGGTGGCGAAAACGACGCGGGTGAAGTAACCGGGTTCGGGGTTCGGGGTTCGGGGTTAGGGGTTCGAGGAGATGGGCGAGCGATTCCCCGAACCTCGTACTTCGAACCTCGAACCGCGAACCCCGAACCGAAAGGCTAAGGGTTCGTGGGCAGGAAATCGCCGGGGATCGGGTTGCAGACGGAGTTCGAGTTCACGTTGCCGCGAGGCTACGTCGATCCCGGCGGCGATCTCCACCGCACCGGTGTGATGCGTTTGGCGACGGCGATCGACGAGATCGCGCCGCTGCGCGACCCGCGGGTGCGGGCCAACCAGGCGTACTTGACGATCGTTCTGCTGGCGCGGGTGGTCACCAAACTCGGGACGCTGCCGGACATCAACACCGGCGTCGTCGAGGGCATGTTCTCGGCCGACCTCGCCTACTTGCAGGACTTCTACCAGCGGATCAACGAGCCGGGGGCATCCAAGATGACGGTCACCTGTCCCTCGTGCTCGACCAGTTTCGAGGTCGACTTCCTGCCCTCGGGGGAATCGTAGGCTACCCCCTCGACCGGCTCCACGAGGAGGTAGCCTACATCGCCTACCACCTGCACTGGTCGCTCGACGAGATCCTCGCCTTGGAGCACGCCGATCGCCGGCGCTGGGCCGAGGAAGTCGCGGCGATCAACCGCCGCCTCAACGAGGAGCCGACGCCGTGAGGCGGCAAGGCGGCGAGGCGGCGAGGCGGCGAAGACGACGGGAGAGGCGGAAACGCGAGGAGGCGAGAAGGTCGTTCTTCTCTTGCCGCCTTGCCGCCTCACGGCGTCGGCTCCTCGTTGAGGCGGCGGTT
>DATBFX010000361.1:0-31613 GCA_036558305.1 Thermomicrobiales bacterium
CGCAGGGCGAAGGCGGAGAGGACGAGCAGGGCGAGGACGAGCCCGACGCGGAACCCGGGCGGTCTGGTCATGGTAGCGGTTCCCCTTCCCGGGCAGGCGCGCCGAACGCGGTGCTCCTTGGCATGCCCGGGCTCATGGCGAATGGACGGTGCTTTGGCCAAAGTCTACCGCGTCGGCCCCGGTCGTCACAGTGACGGCCGGGAACGTCCTGGCGGGACCCCCACTTGACACCGGACGCTTTCCAGATGATAGTGATGTTATTGATGCGGAACTCGACTTTTCCGTGTCAGACCGGCCGCGTCCGCCCCCGCGGGGCGCGGCCGACCATTCATCTCTTGGATCAGTGATCGGTATGGCCATGAGTTCGACAGTCCCCGCCGACATCGATTTGTTCCTCGGGAACCAGATACCCGCGGAGCCGGTGCGGCTCGACGAGGTCGCCGCGGTGGCGGCGATCGGCGATACGCCGTTGCTGCGGTTGCGGCGGTTGGCGGCGCGGCACGGGCTGCCGGAGACGGTCGAGCTCTGGGTGAAGGCGGAGTGGACCAATCCGGGCGGGTCGATCAAGGACCGGCCGGCGCTGGGGATCGTTCGGGCGGCGCTGGCGAGTGGCGAATTGGGCAGGGGGAAGACGCTGCTCGACGCCACCTCGGGCAACACCGGGATCGCCTACGCGATGCTGGGAGCGGCGATCGGGTTTCCGGTCGAGTTGGTCGTGCCCGGCAGCGCGTCGGACGAGCGAAAGCGGATCCTGGCGGCCTACGGGGCGCGGGTCGTCTACAGCGATCCGTACGACGGTTCGAACGGCGCCATCCGGCTCGCGCGCGAGCGCGCCGCGAATGCGCCCGCGCGCTACTTCTACGCCGATCAGTATTCCAACCCGGCCAATCCCGCCGCCCACGTCGCGACGACGGGGCCGGAGATCTGGCGGCAGACGAACGGGCGCGTCACGCACCTGGTGGCCGGACTGGGGACGACCGGGACCTTGATGGGGGCCGGGCGTTACCTGATGCAGCGGAATGCCGATGTTTGCCTCGTCGCCGTGCAACCGGCCGAATCGTTCCACGGGATCGAGGGGTTGAAGCACCTGCCGACGGCGATCGTGCCCGGCATCTACGATCCGGCGGTGCCGGATGTCCAGGTCGGGATCGAAACGGACGATGCCTTCGACGTGGCGCGCGAGCTTGCCTGTTGCGAGGGGCTGTTCGCGGGTGCGTCGACGGGGGCGTCTTTGGCAGCCGCGTTGCGGCTCGGGCGCGAATTCGGTAGTCGGGGTGAGCGCGCGGTGATCGTCGCGATCGCGCCGGATGGGGGAAGCAAGTATCTTTCCACGGGTTTATGGGCTTAGGTTTAGGCCCCCACCCCCGGCCGCGGCCCAGAGGGCACCCCGCCCTACGTAGGGGGAAAGGGGAGCGTGCCGATGAGCGTGGCGTGCTCCCCTTTCCCCCTACGCAGGGGGCCGGGTACCCCCTGGGTGGCGGCCGGGGGATAGGGGGCCGTACCAGGAGATAACCGATGACCGAGGTGAGTGCGATTCAGGTGTTGATTCCGACGCCGTTGCGCCGGTATACGAACGGCGAGGCGAAGGTCGGTGGCAGCGGCGGGACGGTCGGCGACGTGTTGACGGAGCTTGACGGGCGCTATCCGGGGTTGAAAGAGCGCGTCTGCGATCCGGACGGGGAGATCCGGCGGTTCGTCAACGTGTTCGTGAACGGGGAGAACGTGCGCAAGTTGCAGGGGGCGGCGACGCCGGTCAAGAGCGGCGACGAGCTCGGGATCATTCCGGCGATGGCCGGCGGCGCATGACGGCGCCGGGCCAAACGCTCGTCCTGCCGGCGGCGATGCGGGAGGAGATCGTGGCGCACGCGCGGGCGGATGCGCCGCGGGAGTGCTGCGGGATCATCGCCGGCAGGAACGGGGAACCGACCCGTCTTTACCGGCTGACCAACCTGGAACCGGGGGTCGATCGCTACCTGATCGACGACGCGGAGGTCTATCGGGTCTACCGCGAGATCGAGGACGGAGGAGACGAGCTCCTTGCCATCTACCATTCCCATCCGGTCTCCGTCGCGTATCCTTCGAAGACCGATGTCGCGCTGGCATTCTGGGAGGAGGCCTTCTACGCGATCTGCTCGCTGGAGCATCCGGAGGCGCCGGTGATCCGGGCGTTTCGGATTGTGGGGGAGGAGATCACGGAGGCAGTCGTCAGTAGTCAGTAGGCGAGTAGTCAGTAGTCAGACGAGGTTGCGCGAACGAGCACGGCGCCCCCAAGGAGCGCCGTTCTCTCGTTCTTACGGCCGCGGGGAGCGAAGCAGTTGAGCGGCTTCGTCGCGTAGGGGCGGACCGCCGTGTCCGCCCTCGTTCGTTAGCGCCAACGTGGCAGGGCGGACACGGCGGTCCGCCCCTACGGCTGGTCTACGCCAGCGCCAGCGCCGGGATCGCGCACGCCACGTCCGTGTATTCGATGTCGTCGAGGGAGGTGGGGGCGAAGCGGCCGCACATCGGGCAGTCGGGGTCTTTGTGGAGGTGGAGTTCGCGGAAGGAGGCGTCGAGGGCGTCGTAGGTGAGGAGACGGCCGATCAGGGGATCGCCGATGCCGAGGATGAGCTTGATGACCTCGGTGGCTTGCAGCAGGCCGATGACGCCGGGGAGGACGCCGAGGACGCCGGCCTCGGCGCAGTTGGGCGCGAGGTCGGGCGGGGGCGGGTCGGGGAAAAGGCAGCGGTAGCAGGGGCCCTGGCTGGCGTGGAAGACGGAGGCCTGGCCCTCGAAGCGGAAGATGCTGCCGTGGACGTTCGGTTTGTCGAGCAGCACGCAGGCGTCGTTGATCAGGTAGCGGCTGGCGAAGTTGTCGGTGCCGTCGAGGACGACGTCGTAGTCGCGGAAGATGTCGAGGACGTTCTCCTTCCACAACCGGGTCTCGTGGGCGACGACGGTGACGTCGGGGTTGAGAGCGACGATCGCCTGGCGGGCCGATTCGACCTTGGGGAGGCCGATGCGGTCGGTGGAATGGAGGACCTGTCTTTGGAGGTTGGAGTCGTCGACCACGTCGTCGTCGACCACCCCGAGCGTGCCGACGCCCGCCGCGGCGAGGTACAAGGCGGCCGGCGAACCGAGGCCGCCCGCCCCGATCAGCAGGACCTTGGCGTCCAAGAGCTTGCGCTGGCCTTCTTCGCCGACCTCGGGCAGGAGGAAATGCCGCGAGTAGCGGCGGCGCTGTTCGGCCGAGAACTTGGTGGGCACCGACCAGGGCAGGCCCGCCCCCTTCCAGGCGCCGAAGCCGCCGGCGAGGGAGACGACGTTGGTATAGCCCAGCTCTTGCAGGGACTTCGCCGCGAACGCAGAGCGCATCCCGCCGGCGCAGTAGAGGACCACCGGCTGGTCGCGGTCGCGGACGGCGTCCTCGATGCGGGCCTCGAGGAAGCCGCGGGGGATGGCGAGGGCGCCGGGGATGGCCCCCTGCTCGACCTCGTCGGGCTCGCGGACGTCGATCGCGCGGGCGCCCCGATCGAGCAGGCCACGGGCGGCGATGGCATCGACCTCGTCGATTTCTCGCCTGGTGCGTTCTAACAGGTCGCGGTAGGTGGTGGACATCTCGGGTTGCTCCGTGCTCGGGCGACGGCGCCGCCGGTCACGATCGCGGCGCCTATTGTCGAGTTATTGGTCAAGAATAGGTGATTGGGAGCCGATGCGCAACACGTCGTTGCGGGCGTGGGACGCGGGACGGGTTTCGGATCGCGCCGCGCTCGGCGTAGGGGAGGGCCCCGTGCCCTCCGGGTCTGATGAGCGCGTTTGCTCGCGTTGGAAAGATCGCATTCGAGCGCGGGAGGGCACGGGGCCCTCCCCTACGCCCCATCCCCTGGGAACGCCCGTTGTCTCCCGGGTGTTCGCTATACGAACACCTTGGGGCGTTTGTGTTTCGCCCGCGCACAGGATATAGTGGCCGTGTCGAGCCAGGTTTCAGATCATCGATCCGGAGCGTCTCAACCGGGGTATTGTCCGTCGTATCCCGACCGCGTGCCGTCAGCGTTGGTGCCGGCGGCTTCGTCCATGGAGGGGTGACCGGTGACCGATGCCGATGGAACGCTTTCCCTGTTGAACGACGTGCTGCGTGGTCGTTGTTCGCGGCGCGATCTCCTGGTCCGGGCCGGGGCGCTCGGGCTCGGCACGGCGACCGCGGCGGCGATGGTCGGGGTGCTCGACCGGCGCGAGACCGCCGCGCAGACCCCCGAGACGACGCCGACCGGTGCCATCACCTGGGCGATCGAGTCCGACCCGGTCAATCTGATTCCCTACGGGGCGACGGCGGGCTCCAACATGTGGGGCAAGGAGTTCATGTACGACTCCCTGCTCGAATGGGACCGGGATCTGAATATCCAACCGGCCCTCGCCGAGTCGTACGAGGCGGCGCCGGATGCCACCAGCTACACCTTCCACCTGCGCCAGGGGGTCAAATTCCACGACGGCAACGAGATGACCTCGGCCGACGTCAAGTACTCGATCGAAACGGCGCTCAACCCGCCGGAACCGGGGATCAAATTCGGCTTCCTGGCCAATATCGCCGCGGTCGAGGCGGTCGATCAGTACACCGTGAAGCTGACGATGTCGAAACCGGATCCGACGATCCCCGGTGTTTTCGCCTGGCAGCGCTACACGCCGATCGTGCCCAAGGACAGCGCCGGACCGATGGAGAACTGGTTGAGCAAGGGGATCGGCACGGGTCCCTTCAAACTCGTCGAGTTCAACCCGAACGACAGCGTGATCTACACCGCCTTCCCCGATCACTGGAAACCGGGCGTGCCGTGCGTCCAGGACCTGACGCTGAAGGTGCTGCCCGACGAGCAATCGCGGGTGTCGGCGCTGCGGGCGGGCGAGATCGACGGCGCGACGTTTTCGGCCGACGTCGAGCAGACGTTGGAAGGCGACCAGGACCTGCAGGTGTTGAGCGGTCTCACCTCGGTGCCGCGGGTGATGCAGATCAGCACCGTCAAACCGGACACCCCCTGGCGGGACACGCGCGTGCGGCAAGCGGTCAGCAAGGTGGTCGACCGCCAGCAGATCATCGACAACGTCTACGGCGGTCAGGCCGAGTTGACCGGGGCGATCGCGCCCGGCTACGGCGATTGGCCGTTGACCTCGGACGAGCTGGCCCAACTCTACGCGGTCGACGTCGAGGGGGCGAAGGCGCTGATGGCGGACGCCGGGTTTGCCGACGGGTTCAGCGTGACCCTGCAGGCGATCTCGGCGCCGCACGACTACACGCAGATCGCCGAGATCATCGCCGAGGCGGTCCAGCAGTTGAAGATCAAGGTCGAGGTGCAACCGCTGGAGATCGGCACCTTCGCCAAGAACATCGGCGACGGAACGTACGAGTGGGCCTCGACCGGGCGGGGCATGCGCGGCGATCCGAGCGGCTACGTCATCGACTTCCGTTCCGGCACCGCCAACAACGTGCTCTGGTTCGGCGACGGGTGGAAGAACGACGAACTCGACAAGGCGTACGACGACGCGCTGGCGACGACCGACTCGGCGAAGCGGCACGAACTGTACAAGCGGATCCAGGAGATCATCGCCCAGGAAGCGGCCCACGTCTACACCGTGCAACCGCGCAAGTTCCAGGTGGTGAACAAGCGGCTGTCCGGGATGTACGTCGCCTACACGGACTTCAACACCGGTCTGCGGCAGGCGTGCGTGTCGGGGTAGCGCGGTCGGCCCCCCGGCGGGTCGGCCCCCCCGGCCCCCCAATCCTGGGGGGAGACGAAGGGGGGCGTTCACCCCCCAGGATTGGGGGGCCGGGGGGGCCGAAACCACGAGGACAGGCGCGTGCCCAAGTATGTTTTGCGACGGGTGCTGATGCTCATCCCGACGTTGGTCGGGATGAGCATCTTGATCTTTTTGATGCTGCGGCTCCTCCCCGGCGACGTCGTCGACATCATCGCGGGGACGGATGCGCAGACGGACAGTGCTGCCCGCGCCCGGTTGCGGGAAGCGATGGGGTTGTCCGATCCGATCCCCGTGCAGTACGTGAAGTGGATGGCGCACCTGCTGCAGGGGGATCCCGGCAAGTCGTTGCGGTCGGGGAAACCGGTCGGCGAGTTGCTCTGGCGGGCGCTGCCGATCACGGCCGAGCTGGCGTTGCTGGCGATGCTGATGGCGACGGTGGTGGCGATCCCGCTCGGGGTGATCTCGGCGGTGAAGCGGGATACGCCGCTCGATTTCGTGGCGCGGGTCGCGGGGTTGATCGGGTTGTCGTTGCCGGGGTTCTGGATCGCGACGTTACTGTTGCTGTTCACCTCGCGGGCGTTCCACTGGGTGCCGCCGATCCGGTTCATCTCGCCGCAAGATGATTTCTTCGGCAATCTGAAACAGATGGCGCTGCCGGCGTTCGCGCTGGCGATCCAGTTGATGGCGATCGAGATGCGGATGACGCGGACGACGATGCTGGAGGTGCTGAACCAGGACTTCGTGCGGACGGCGCGGGCGAAGGGATTGCGGGACCGGATCGTCGTCTACCGACACGCGCTGCGGAATGCGCTGATCCCGGTGATCACGGTGATCGGGTTTCAGGTCGGGGCCCTGATGGGGACGTCGGCGATCGTCGAGGTGATCTTCGGGTTGAACGGGGTGGGGAACACGCTGTTGCAGGGGATTTTCAACCGCGATTACCCGCTGGTGCAGGCGGCGGCGCTCTACCTGGCGACGATCTTCGTGCTGATCAACCTGATCGTCGATCTGCTCTACGCGTACCTCGATCCCAGGATCAAACAGGGATGAGCCAGTTCGCCGACACACTGACGCTGGGGCGGGCGGGACGGGCGCCGCGCTCGCGGTGGGTGGTGCCGAAGCGGTGGCGGAATCCGATCGGGATCGTCGGGGCGGTGATCGTGGCGTTGACGATCGTGGTGGCGGTGGCGGCGCCGTTGATCGCGCCGTACGACCCCGATGCGCAGAAGGCGAAGCGGTTGCTCGGACCGAGTTGGGATCACTTGATGGGGACGGACGAACTCGGGCGGGATACCTTCTCGCGGATCATTTATGGCTCTCGCGTTTCGCTCCAGGTCGGGGTCATCGCCGTCTGCGTGGCGTTGGTGGTCGGCGGCTGCATGGGGGTGGTCGCCGGGTATGCCGGCGGGTGGGTCGATAATTGGTTGATGCGGGTCGTCGACATCATGTTCGCGTTTCCGGGGTTGGTGCTGGCGATCGTGATCGCGGGGTTGCTGGGGGCGAGCCGGACGAACGCGATGATCGCGATCGGGGTGATCTATGCGCCGGCGTTTGCCCGCGTGATCCGGGGCTCGGTGCTCTCGGTGATGGGCGAACCGTACGTGGAGGCGGGGCGGGTGGCGGGGGCGAACCACTGGCGGTTGGTGCGCCACCACGTCTTGCCGAACATCGTGGCGCCGCTGATCGTGATGGCGACGATCTACCTCTCCAGCGCGATCCTGGCCGAGGCGGCGCTGAGTTTCCTGGGGTTGGGGACGCAACCGCCGGAACCGTCGTGGGGCGGCATGCTGAATCTGGCGCGGACGTACATGGAGCGGGCGCCGTGGATGGCGGTCTTTCCGGGATTGGCGATCATGATCGTGGTGCTGGGGTTCAACTTCTTGGGCGACGGGTTGCGGGACGTGTTGGATCCGAGGTTAAGAGTGAGCTGAGAATCGGTAGACGGGAAGTCAGAATCCAAGAGATCCCCTTCCGCTCGAATCCCGGGCCAGCGGCCAATCGGACCGTGGCCGCTCGCCTTGGGTAGAAGCCGACGAGGCGACCGGCGCCTTCCCCGGCGATTACGTTTGGGGGAAGATCAGGAGACCGGGGATATCCGGATAATGTCGGGTGTTGCGGCTGACCAGGGTCAGTCCGTGCTCGAATGCGGTTGCGGCGACGATGATGTCGAGCGATCGTTCGTGGACCTGACGTTTCCGCTGTCGGAGGTTGAGGCGAATGTCGGCGGCACGCTCGGCAATGGCCTCGGTCATGCCCAGCACGTCCATGGCTTGCAAGAGCCCACGGAAGGCGAGCCACGAGGTAGATGGGTCGCGACTGCCGCGGATGCCTTCGACCGTCTCCATGTAGGTAATGATGCTGATCCCGGCGCCCGCGGGCAGGAGTTGCGAGAAGAGGCGTCCTGCGTCCGCCCGTCCAACGAGGAAATCGATCACCCAATCCGTGTCGATCAGATAGATCACAAGTCGACCGAGCGGGGACGCGAGCGGCGACCTTCGCGGATGTTGGCCTTGAGTTCCTCCCCGTCGATCAGGCCCGCCCAACCGCCGAAGGCTGCCATCGCCCCTTCGATCTGTTCAGACGTCGGCTGCTTGCCTCGCCCCCGTTTCGCCGATGCGATCGGCGTCACGACCGCCAGTTCTTCACCGCCGCTGCGAATCACCATCGATTCGCCGGTATTTCTCACTTCTTCGGCGATGCGCCGAAGCTCCGGGATGTCGGTCGCGTCGATCACCGCACGCTCTACCAAGGCGACTGTCCTCCTTGCCGTCGGCGCAAGGATACGACGGGAGTTACGGGGCGTCATTCGGATTGGCCGGCAGGTGGAAAATCGTGAGCGGGTTGGTCACCGACCGAGCGCCCGCACCGTGTCGGAGAGGTCGCGGCGGGCGATTGCGCCGGCCTCGTCGCGGCGGACGCCGTTGGACATGAAAGCCAGCGCCAGGTCGAGATCGCGGTCGCCCCAGCAGACCGAGGAGCCGAAGCCGCCGTGCCAGAAGGTGCGGACCGTACTGGTCGCGCCGGGCCAGTGCCGGCGCGGGTCGGCGAGCCCGCCGAGCTCGAACCCGAGCCCGCGCCGGACCGGGACGTCGAAGGTGGGGTCCGTTTCGTCGTCGACTTCGATCGTGAGCATCCGGTCGACCGTTTCCGGGCGGAGGATGCGGGCGCCGTCGAGGGCGCCGCCGGCGGCGATGGCGGCGTAGAAGCGCGCCATGTCGCGGGCGGTCGCGACGCCGCTGCCGCCGGGGATGACGAACCGGTGCAGGCGCAGCCCGCTCACCATCTTGAGGACGCCCAGGCCCCATTCGTCCGTCCCGTCCGTCGCGTGGAGTTTGACGACGCGATCCTCCAACGCGATCGGCAACCCGATGAACGTGTCCGCCATGCCGAGCGGGCCGGTGATCTCCTGCGACAGGTAGTCCTGGTAAGGCCGGCCGTCGAGGCGGCGGACGAGTTCGGCGCAGACCCAATGCTGGGTGAGATGGTGGTAGGCGCTGACCGCGCCCGGTTCGTGTTCGAGCGGCATCGCCGCGATCGCTCGCATCGCCGCGTCCCACTCGCCCCAGCGGTCCGGCGGCAATTCGGGCGGGGTCATCGGGAAGCCGCCGCGGTGGGAGAGGATGTGCCTGATCAGGACGCGGTCCTTGCCGTTCCGGCCGAAGTCCGGCCAATGGACGGCGACCGGATCGTCGAGGTCCAGGCGCCCGCGTTCGATCTGCTGCCAGAGCGCGACGGCGGCGAACGGCTTCGTTCCGGAGTAGAGCGGAAAGAGGGTGTCCGGCTCGGCCGGTTTGCCGCATTGGGTATCGGCGTAGCCGCCGGCGAAATCGAGGACGAGCCGGCCGCGGTGGTAGACGGCAAGGGCGGCGCCCGGAAAGAGGCGCAATGGGCTGAGCTGCTGACGAAAAAGACGTTCAATCTCGGCCAACGCCGCCGCGTCGATCCCGGTCCCGAGCAACGTGTCACACACATCCGCTGTCGCGATCATGCACGACCCCCCTCAACCAAACTCAGCAGGGCGGCGCGCTCCCGCTCGACGAGGATGCGGCGCAGGATCTTGCCCGAAGGCGACTTGGGGATCTGCTCGACGAACTCGACCCGGCGCACCTTCTTGTAGGGGGCGACGCGGGTAGCGACGAACGCCATCAATTCCTCCGAGGTCGCTTCGCGCTCGAGGACGACGAACGCCTTGGGCACCTCGCCGGCGTCCTCGTCGGGGCTGGGGACGACGGCGGCGTCGGCGACGGCGGGGTGGGCGAGCAAGACCGCCTCCAGTTCCGCCGGTGCGACCTGGTAGGCCTTGTACTTGATCAGTTCTTTGAGGCGGTCGACGACGGTCAGGTAGCCGTCGGCGTCGCAGGAGCCGATGTCGCCGGTGTGGACCCACCCCTCGGCGTCGATCAGGGCGGCGGTGGCGTCGGGACGGTTGAGGTAGCCCTTCGTCTGGTTCGGGCCGCGCACCCAGACCTCGCCTTGCTGGTGCGGGCCGAGCTCGGCGCCGGTCACGATGTCGACGATCTTGCATTCGACGTTCGGCACGCACGGTCCGACCGTACCCACCTTGCGCGGATCGAGGTCGTCGGGGGCCAGGTGCGATGGTGCGATTTCGGTCATGCCGTAGCCTTGCTTGACGACGCAGCCGAGCCGCTCGGCGCAGGCGCGCGCCAGATCTTCGCCGAGCGGTGCGGCGGCGCAGATGATCCACCGCAGCGCGGAGAGATCGAAGTCGTCGACGATGGGGTGCTTGGCGAGCAGCAGCACCGTCGGCGGCGTGAAGTAGGCGCGGGTCACGCGATAGTCTTGCGCGATCTGAAGGAATTGCGCGAGGTCGAACCGGGGCATGACCACGCTCCTGGCCCCTTGGGCAAAACCGAGGTTCACCGTCACGAACAGGCCGAAGGCATGGAAGAAGGCGAGGTGCCCGGGGAGGGTATCGCGCTCGTCGGTGGGACAGGTGGCCGCAAACTGGCAGACGCTGGCGATGAGGTTGTCGTGCGTGAGTTGGACACCCTTGGGTAGCCCCGTCGTGCCACTCGAACAGAGGATGGCGGCGACGTCCTCGCGCGGGTCGATTGCTACCCGAGGCACAGGCCCGTCGCAGTTGAGCAGGGCGGCAAACGGGGTTGTGCCGGGTGCCTCGCCGAAGACGATGACCTCGCGGATGCCGGTGCCGATCGCGGCCTCCCGGGCCTTGTCCAGGAGTTCCGGCACGGTGAAGAGGCAGCAGGGTCCGGTGTCGCGGAGGAGGTGGGTAATCTCGTCGACGGTCAAGCTCGGGTTGATCGGGGCGGCGATGCCGCCGATGGTGGCAATCGCGTGGAAAGCGACGGCGAACTCGATCGAGTTGGGGGCGAGGATCGTGAAGACGTCCCCCTTTCGGTAACCGCACGCCGCCAGGCCGGCGGCGGCGCGGTGGACGCTCTCGGCGAACTGGCCGAAGGTGACGGTGCGGCCGGTCGGGCCGTCGATCAGGGCGGGTTTGCCGGCCAGACGAGCGGCGTGGCGTAGGACGAACGAGGTGATCGGTGTTTCCGGGATCGCGATCTCGGGGTACGGACTGCGGAAGAGCATCGTCGGTCTCCCTTCCACGAAGATTGCCGAGCGAACGGACGAGTGACGAGCGGATCAGGCGGTGGCGCTCGCCGGCAGCGGTGCGCCGGCGGGAACCGGGGCGGACCGCGACTCCTGCCCGGACCCGCGGATGAGACCGATCGCGACGATCGTCACCGCGGCGAGCGCGGCGCCACCGACGATGAATGGCAGACCGGGGGCGACTTTGTAGAGGGCGGAGCCGCCGAGGGCGCTGCTCGCCGCGCCGACCATCATCGACGAGCTGAACATGCCCTGGGTGCGGCCCTGAACCCGCGGGTCGGCTTTGGCGGCGAGGTAGGCGTCAAGGGTCGGGAAGGCGATCGCGGCCACGGCGCCCTCGACCAGACCGAGCGCGAGGATCGCGGGCACCCACGGCACCAACCCGTAGCCGGTCATCACGGCGGCCAGACCGAGGAAGCCGACCAGCAGCCATCGCGCGTAGTCGCCGCGATCGGCCAGGCGCCCGCCGAGCGGGGCGAGGGCGAGGTTGGCGACGGCGAAGGTGCTGAAGGAGAGGCCGATCGCGAAGTCACTGCCGCCGCGGTCGGCGACGTAGAGCCCCCAGATGCTCTCGAAGAACCCGTACTGGAGGTGACCGGCGAAGGCGAGGAGGAAGGCGGCGATCAGGGGGCGGACGAAGAGGGCAGCCAGCGGCACCCGATCGGCCGTGGCAGGGCGCTGTCCCGGTCGTCCCGCGCCGCGCAGGAAGACGAGGACGCCGATGGCGAGGGCCGCTTCCATCGCCGCGGTTGTCAGGAAGAGGTCGTTGCGGCCGACGACGTTGACGAGGAGGCCGCCGATGGCAGGTCCGAGGAGCATGCCGCCGCTGTAGGCCATGCTCAGGGTGGCGTAGGCCCGGCCCCGCTGATCCGGCGCGGTGACGTCGGCGATCAGAGCCCGATAGGAGGGAAAGGCGAGGGCGAAGGCGACCCCCTGAGCCGCCCGCAGGAGGACGAACGCGGGCGCCGAGTCGGCCCGAGTGAATCCGACCGTCGCCGCCGCAAAGAGCGCGATCCCCGCCGCGAGCGGTCCGATCCGGCCGACGCGGTCGGAAAGTGCGCCGAACGGGAACTGCAAGGCGATCTGGGTCAGCAGGTAGCTGGCGGCGATGAGACCGATCGCGCCGAGCGACACGCCGCGGTCGCGGGCGGTCAGCGTGAGGAACGGCATGGTCAGCCCGAAGGCGAGTCCCCAAAGGACGACCAGGACGAGGAGCAACCTCAGGATCGGGTGGCGAAAGATCCAGGGCATCGACATCGGTGGTCTCCTGAGCGGAGCCGGGACTGAGACCGGCCTCGATCGCGGGTGGGCCGGTTGACCGGCTTGCCGCGGGACTCGTTCGTGAGCGACACCGACATTGTGGCTTCGGTAACACCGGCGGACATCGTCCGGTCGGCGGATTTCTCGAAAGCGGAAACGGGCGCGGCTCTACGTATGGGTGGGTAGCCGGCCTACGTAAGCTGTCCGTTGGCCGGCGAGGAGCTACGACGTCAGAGCAGTCTCGCTTCGACGGCGAGCCTGACGGCTTCGGCCCGCGAACCGACGCCGAGCTTCGTGAAGATGTTCTGGACGTGGGTTTGCGCGGTGCGGGGACTGATGTAGAGCGCCTCGGCGATGGCCGGGTTCGAGCGGCCGCCGGCGAGCAGGCGCAAGACCTCGAGTTCTCGCGCGGTCAAACCGTAGCGGTCTGCCGGCACAGAGGGGTCAACGGGTTCGGTCCCACCTGCCGGGTCGGACGTAGACTGCAACGCCTCGGCCACCGCATCGTCCAGGGAGAGGGCTCGACCGGCCGCCCAAGCGGCGGCGAAGTCCGCTTCGCCCAGCCCGCGTCGTGTCGCCGCGATGGCGTCCTGGGCGCGGTCGGCGTGGCGCGGTGGTGGGGCACCGATGGACTCGGTCAGGGCGTCCGCCGCTCCCCAGAGGCGCGCGGCTCGCGTGTGCTGCCGCATCACCGCGGCGACGAAGGCGAGACTCCGCAGGCTGCTGGCGATGCTTTGCTTGTCGCCTTGCTCGTAGCGGTGAACGAGACTCTCCGTGAAGAGCGCGGCGGCGCGGGGATAGTCGCCCTGCCGGCGTGCCGACTTGCCCAAGTTACTCAAAACCATGCCGAGGCCGAAAGTGTTGCTGGTGGAGCGGAAGATGTCGCGCGCCTCTTCGAACCGGACCGTGGCGCGGGCGACATCGCCACGCGCGTAATCGACGTGGCCGAGATCGTTCAGCGCGAAACCGGCCCATGTCGCGATGCCGTGCGCCCGAAAATGCCGGAGGGCTTCGGTGAAATGGGCTTCTGCCTCGTCGAAGCGCCCCTCGTCTTCGGCCGTCCAACCGAGCACGAGCAGCGAGTTGCCTTCCGGGATGACTTGCCCAGTCTGGCGAGAAAGGCTGAGTCCCTCCGCGGCCAATTTGCGCGCTTGATGCGTATCACCCTGCCGCCAGACGACCGTGCCTGTCGTAGCGAGGGTCATCGCGCGCTCCGGTGTCGGCGATGCCCGGCCGAGCGCGAGCGCGCGTTCGCCCCAACTCCGCCCCTCGCTCAGATAGCCAAAGGGAACCCAGAACCACAACAGTCTTCCGATCAGTGTCTGGGCCGTTGCCGCGTCGCCCCGATCGATCGCCCAGGCCATTGCCGCCCGGACGTTGTCGTGCTCGTTCCCCATTCGATCCATCCACCGCCCCTGCATCGTGGTGAAGTACGCCTCCTCGATGCCCTCCATCTGACCTGAGCACCAACCGGCCAACCGGCGCATCGTCGCCTCGGTCTCGCCGATCACCGCCAACTGCTCCATGCCAAACTCGCGGATGGTCTCCAGCATCCGAAATCGCGGCGTGCCATCTGGCCGCGTAGCCTGCTGCATGAGACTCTTGTCGACGAGGGAAGCGATGCCGTCGAGGACGGAGGGGGACAGGGGGACAGGGGGGCAGGGGGACAGGGGGGCAGGACGGAGGGCTTCTGTCCCCCTGTCCCCCTGCCCCGCTTCACAAACGGCCTCGGCGGCGTCCAGGGTGAAGCTGCCGGCGAAGACGGCGAGGCGGCGGAAGAGGGCTTGTTCGTGCGGCGAAAGGAGGTCGTAGGACCAGGCGATCGCCTCGCGCATCGTGCGGAGGCGGGCGGGCTGGTCGCGGGCGCCGCCGGTAAGCAACGGAAGGGATCGGTGGCCCTGCGCCCGCAGGCGATCCGAGAGGGCCGAGGGCGAGAGCGTCCGCAACCAGGGCGCGGCCAATTCGATTGCCAGCGGCAGACCATCGAGACGGGCACAAATCTCCGCGACCGTCGCGGCGTTCTCCGCACTTAGGGAGAAGCCGGGGTTGGCAGCCTTGGCACGAGCGGTGAAGAGCGCAACCGCCGCACTGCCAACGACGTCATCGAGCGCCTGCTGCCGGGGTGCCGGCAGCGGCAACGGCGGCACCGGGTAATCCTGCTCGCCCGTCACGCGGAGGACGGTCCGGCTGGTCACGAGCGCTGTCACGCGCGGGCAGGCGCTCAGGAGGTCGGTGAGGTGCGGCGCGGCGTCGACGACCTGCTCGAAGTTGTCGAGCACCAGGAGCAGGTGTTTCGACCGCAGCGCGGCGGCGAGCTGTTCCGGCAGCGGCCGGTCGGCGAGTTCGCGCAGGTCGAGGGCGTGGGCGACCGCCGAGACGACGAGGTCGGGATCGCCAATCGGCGCCAGGGAGACGAAGACGGCGCCGTCCTCGAATGTCGGCTCCGACTGGGTGGCCGCTTCGATCGCCAGGCGGGTCTTGCCGACCCCGCCGGGCCCGGTCAGGGTGACGAGGCGGATTGCGGGTTGCTGGAGTAGGTCGCGGACCGCCGCCAGTTCCCGCTCGCGGCCGACCAGCGGCGTGAGCGGGACGGGCAGGCTGCTGACTCGTGGAAGCGGCGGCGTGCTGACCACGGCGCGAAGTCCCCAGAGCCGGTCGTCGTGTCGTCGTTGGCCGGGAACGCTACACCGGGAGCGGCAGGAGCACAAGCGACGAACGAGGAAGAGGAGTTCAGAATGGGGCAAATGCCCCAGCTGGGCAGAAGGCACCGGAAGCCGGTTCCGCAAAGCCGCTCAGTAGGATTACCGAGAGCCTGGCGACCGCGCCGCGAGGAAGGCGCGAAGCGAATCGGCAGTATTAAGGATGACCCGGCCGGCCGCTGGTCCTACCCTCGCTCTCGTCGCCGGGAGTCGGCGACAACGAGTCAACGTCGAGGAGGCAGATTGCCATGGACCTCACGATGGTGAACCGGACGGACGGCGAGCGGGACGAGGAGACCATGCCGGTCATCTTCGGTCTGCGCTACCTGGAGGAAGAGGAAGCCGAGATCCACGACGTGGTCGGCTGTCTCGCCAGCTCCACCGGGTGCGACGACAACATCATCTGGGTCTAGTGTGTTGCCCCGTCGGCCGGGGCCAATCGTGCGAAGCCGGTTGCATCGAGGTGGGTAAGGTCATCGCCGCTCGCTTTCCCGTGTCATTCCTGCCAGGTCTCGCCTGATACGGAGAACCCTCGCGCCGCGCGCGCTCAGACGGAGCGCGGCGTCCCTTCCCCCTGTCGATCGACCGGAGTTTGGATCGCAGCCTCGGCCGGCTAAGTGCGTCCTTGGGTACGTCGCGGTGCTGCCGCGGCGCGGGGACTTCGGCCCCGCGCTCAACCGACGAAGCCCCCGCAAGGGGGCTGAGACCGGAAGCGACCAGGCGGACTTGATGGGCGCTCGCCAATACATGCCGGACCGGCCGGGCCGTTTTCTGTCGCGGGTCCACTGGACCGCGATCGGTCGCGGCCGGTCCGTTTCTTCTTGCACGACCGGTCTTCGCCGTACGTCGGTTGCCCGAGGAGACGCGCATGATCCTGATCCTGACCCAACTCGAGGACGACCCGCCGGTTTGCCGGTTGAGCCAGTTGTTGCGGGAGCGGGGGGCGGAGCCGGTCGTGGTCGGGCCGGCGACGTTGGAGAGGCCGTCGTCGCTGGAGATCGCGAATGCGCCGGGGGGCGGGGCGCGCGGCGTGTTGCGGTTGGGCGAGCGGGCGATCGATCTGGCGGAGGTGAGTGCCGCCTGGTTGTGGCGGGTGTGGCAACCGCATCCGCTGTTGGAGCGGTACCGGGCGCTCGCGGCGAACCGGCACGTCTGGGGTTTTTACGAGCAGCAGTGGTTGGCGTTTTTCAAGGGTTTTTCGCTGTTGCTCGCCCAGCGCGGTGTCTTCTGCGTGAATCCGCCGCCCTGGAATCTGGCGTTCGAGGAGAAGTGCTGCCAGTTGGCGCTCGCCGCCGAGGTCGGGTTGGCGATCCCGCCGACGCTGTATACGACGCGGTTGGCGCCCGCCCGCCGGTTCCACGAGGAGCAAGGCGGGGAGTTGGTCTACAAACCGTTCCGCGCCTACCTCCGGATGATCGACGCCGCGGGCGGACGGCCATCGCGACTCGAACGGCTCATGACGAACCGGGTGGGGGTCGAGGACCTCGTCGAAGGCGAGGGGTTCGTGCCGACGCCGGGGATTTTTCAGCCGTACGTCGAGAAGGACGTCGAGTTGCGGGTCGTCGTCGTCGGGCGGCGTCTCTTCGCCTGCGCGATCCAATCCCAGGAGAGCGCGCGGTCGCGCGAGGACTGGCGCCGCTACGACCTGGCGAACACCCCGTACGAACCGTACGAGTTGCCTGCCGACGTCGCCGCCAAGATTCTGGCATTGATGGGACGGCTCGGTCTGGTGTTTGGCAGTGTCGACCTGATCCTGACCCCTGCCGGCGACTACGTTTTCCTCGAAGTCAACCCCAACGGGCAGTTCGATTTCGTCGCGCGGTTGGCCGGTTTGCCGATCTACGAGGAGCTTGCCGAGTTGCTGCTGACCGGGACGAGCACGGAGTGGCACGTGCCACGTACCACTCCGTTACCCGATCCCTTCGACGAGCCGATCATTGCGATTGCGGGAGGCGCCGATGTTCGGTAACTGGTTGATCTACCGGCGCCTCCCCTGGATTCTGGCGGCCGATCCGCGCGACTGCGGCGCCTCTGTGTTCGCCTCGCTGGCCCGGTTCCATGGGCACCACGTGACGTTGGAGGAAGCGCGTGGTCTGGTCGGAACCGACCGCGACGGGACGACCCTGGCCGGACTGCGCGACGGCGGCCGGGCAATCGGTTTGGAGGCGCACCCCGCCCACGCGACCTACGAGGCGCTCGGCGAGATTCCGCTGCCGGCGATCGTCCACTTGAAGCACAGCGAGGGGCACTACCTGGTGCTCTACCGGTGGACGCCGGCTGGGGTCGTGGTGCTCGACCCGAACCACGGCGTGCGGCGGTTGCGGCGGACGGAATTCGAAGCGGTCTGGAGCGGTTATTTGGTCGTCTACCGGCCGACGCCGGCGTTGACGGCGAAGGCGCCGAGTTTTCACCCGCGCGGAAGATTTTTGGGGCTGGTCGGGCAGCACAAACCTGCCTTGCTGGTCGCCCTGGTCGCGGCGCTGGTCGCGACGTCGCTCGGCTGGTTGGCGACCTTTTTCCTGCAGGTGCTCTTCGATCGCATCCTGCCGAATCGCGACGAGCGCCTACTCGTGGCGCTCGGGACCGGGCTCGTGCTCGTCAGCGGCATCCAGGCGGGACTGCAATTCGGCCGCCTCTGGCTGGCGGCGATCGTCGGCCGGCACATGCATCAGGATTACGGCGCGCGGTACATCCGCCATCTGATGCGGCTACCGATGAAGGTCTTCGATGCCCGCTGCGTACCGGGTTTGGTGATGCGGATCACGCAGGCCGAGCAGATCCAACTGGCAGCGACCGAGAGCGGGGTGCTGCTGGTCGCCGACGTCGCGATGTTCGTGGCGACGCTGGGGATCATCTGCGTCTACGATCCGGTGGCGGCGCTGATCGCCGCGGCGGCAGCGCCGTTGATCTTGATCGCGACGGTCGTGCTCAACGAGCGCGTCCAGGCGACGCAACTGGCGGCGATGGTGCGGCAGGAGGAGTTCGGGTCGCAGATGGTCGATACCTTCGACGCGCTGCGGACGATCAAGATCTTCTCGGCCGAAGGGAGATATCAGCGGGCGCTGGAAGCGCGACTCGATGCCCTCACCCGTGCTCGGCGCGAGAACCGGGTCGCAATGGCGCTGCCGATCGCCTGGAGCTGGCTGGCGACCTCGCTGGTCACCGCCGCCATCCTCTGGTACGGCAGCCACGCGGTCTTGACCGGGCGGATGACGGCCGGCGATCTGCTGGTCCTGTTCGGGATGATGGCGTTCTACCTGACGCCGGTGCAGCGCTTCCCGGCGACGGTGCTGCTGATCCGGGCCGCCCTGCTCGGGGTCGAGCGCCTGGAGGAGATCGGGGCGCTGCCCGAGGAGGCCGGGCGCACGACCGACCCGACGTCGTTGCCGGTCGTTCGCGGCCGGATCGAGTTCGACCGGGTCTCGTTCGGGTACAAGCGCCACCGGCCGGTGCTCAAGGACGTCAGCTTCGCGATCGAGGCGGGGGAGACGGTTGCGGTCGTCGGCGAGACGGGATCGGGGAAGACGACGCTGGCCAACCTGATCGCCGGGTTCTATCTGCCGACGGCGGGGGAGGTGCGGATCGACGGCGTCGGCACCCAACGGATCGAACCGGAGCATCTGCGGCGGTCGATCAGCGCGGTGTTCCAGGATGCGAAGCTGTTGCAGCAGTCGGTGGCCGAGAACATCACGCTCCTGGCGGAGGCGCCGCTCGAGGACGTGGTGCGGGTCGCGCGGTTGGCCAACGCCGACGACTTCATCGCGGGTCTGTACAACGGCTACGACGCGCAGGTGGCGCGCTTCGGCGAGAACTTCTCGGCTGGTCAAGCGCAGCGGATTGCGCTGGCGCGGGCGCTGTTGAAGGACGCGCCGATCCTGCTGCTCGACGAGGCGACGAGCAACCTCGACGGCGCGACCGAGCAGGGGATCCTGCGGGCGCTGGAGGAGAACCGGCGGGGGCGGACGACGGTGGTGATCGCCCACCGGCTCGGCACGGTGGTCAACGCCGACCGGATCGTCGTGATGGCCGACGGCGAGGTGGTCGAAACGGGGACGCACGCGGAGTTGTGGGCGCGCGGCGGGCGGTACTTCGAGCTGTTCCGGGCGCAGGTGGGGCTGCCGGTGCCGCCGGTGGTCGGTGTGGGGGAATCGGTGCTGGCGACGGGGCGGGTCGCCTGACGGTTTGGCCGTCGACGGCGCCACGATCGGGCCCCGATCTCTCGGCGCCGGTCCTGTTGCCGAGCACGGTCTGCTCGTCGTCACGCTCTGTCGGATGTCCGAGCGGGACGCGGCGGGAGGATCCCGAAGCCGCGCCCCGACCACGGACGTCGCGTTGTCAGATGCGTTCGTAGCCGGGCGCGATGAGCGCATGGACCGGGATGATCTCGACCTCGGGCTGACCCGGGAAGCCGAGCTTGGCGAAAGCCGGCACGAGCTGCTCGCTCAGGTAGGTCTGCCACTGCTCCGCGGACTCCCAGACGTCGGTCACGCGAATGCCCTGCTCGTCGAACGCGGCGACGTGGAAGAGGCTTCCCGGCGCGGTGTCGCGGTTGAAGGGCGCCAGCGCGCGGGCGGTGTCGTATTGCTCCTTGGTGATCCCGTTCCATCGCATGAACATGCCGATTGCCACGACCGTGCTCCTTTCGTGATCAATCCGGAGATCGCGCCGCCGCGATCTCGTCGACGCGGGTGTTGGTTAGGCGAGCGCCGGCGCCGGTAGCGCCCCGACGCGCATCATGAAGCCGAGTGTGTCCCAGATCGCGTGGTCGGAGACGATCTCGCCGTTGCGGAAGGTGGTGACGGTGATCCCGGTCGTGCCGCCAGGGGCGCCCGTAGGAGGCAGGCCGTTGAGCGCGCCGAGGAACGTCCCGCTGGCGTGCCACCAGCTCACCACCGTATCGCCCTCGGCGACCTGCCCATCGATCGTCATCACCATGTCGGGGATGGCGCCGCGTAAGGTGGAGACGAGTTCCTTCATGCCCTCGCGGCCGTGCATCTCCCCATTGGGCGCCGGGGTTGCCGGATCGCGGTTGACGTAGTCCGGGGCCATCAGCGTGTCGATGAGCGCCAGGTTGCCTTTGCTCCACACCTCGTCGTAGTACGTGCGCACGATGCGTTTGAGGGTTTCGCCATTCATCCTCCGTGTCTCCTTGCTCGTCGTCGGGTCGAACCGTCTGTTCGATGACACGAGGGTAGGACAGAGGAGGGCACGCCTCATGGGGTGAACACCCTATTTCGAGGCGGCAAGGGAGAGGCGGAAGGCGGAGGGCGGAGGGCGGACGGGCTCCCGTTCCCCGTTCCCTGTTCCCTCCGCCCTTGCCGCCTTGCCGCCTCGCCGCCTTGCCGCCTCGCCGCCTCGCCGCCTACGTGAGCAGGCCGCGCTCCACCGCGAAGACCGCCGCGGCGGCACGGGTGGTGACGCCGATCTTTTCGTAGATGTGCTGGACGTGGTTGTCGACGGTCTTTTCCGCCAGGAAGAGTTCCTGGGCGATTTCGCGCTTGCGCTTGCCGCGGGCGAGCAAGCGCAGCACCTCGATCTCGCGGCTGCTGAGCCCGGCTGGCGGCTCGGCGGCGCTGTGCTTCCTGGCGTGACCCGCGGCGACGAGCACCGCTTCCGTCAGCTCGGGGTCGAACGCGCCGGCCGCCGCGTCCTGGCGCAACTGACTCGCCGCGTAATCGGGACTCCGCGCCGGACGATGCGGGCGATCCTCGGTCATTGCGCAATAGGCGTCGGCGATCGCGAGCAGGCGGGATTGCGCGTTCAAGGCGCTTTGCGAGAGGCCCCGGTGGTAGCCGCTGCCGTCGAGCCGTTCGCGATGCGACGCCGCGATCTCCGCCACGGGCTTCAATCCCGCGGGGCGGCGCAGGATCCGCGCGGTGTGGTACGGATAGAGGCGGACGAGATCCCATTCGCGCTCGGCGAGCGGTCCCGGCTTGGACCAGATCGCGGCGCTGACACCGCTCCGGCCGATGTCGTGCAGGCAGGCGGCGCGGCCGAGCGCCGCGGCGTCGCGCGCCGGGAGGCGGGCGACCGCGGCGGCCGCGACCGCGAGTTCGCCGACCCGGTGCGAGTGCCCGACCATGAACGGCGCCTTGATGTCGGCAAAATCGGCCATCGCCCCGCAGGCGACGTCGAGTTCGTCGCCGCTGAGCGCGATCTGTTTGCCGGGTTCCATCGCCAGCACGCGCTCCCAGCGGTCGAGGTCGTCGATGTCGGCCATGAGGTGCGCGGCCGTTTCGCAAAAGCGATCGGCGATCGCGGGGTCATAGGCCGCGCCGCGCCGCTCGCGCACGACCGCGACCGCCGCCTCCTGCCCGCTCAGGCGATGGAAGGTGATCGCGTCCTGGACGAGGGTGACGACGCGGACGGCGGGAACGACCTCCTCGCCCTTCAGCCCGCGCGGCATCCCCTTGCCGTCCCACCGCTCGTAGAGCTGGCCGAGGCCGGCGACGATCTCCGGCTCGAAGCCGAGGCGGGTCGCGAGCTGCTGCGCCACCTCGCAGTGGCTGGTGAAGAACTCCTTGGTCATGCCGGGGATGGTCGCCAGACCACGCACGATGTGGCGCGCGACCGCGAGCGCCGGCTCCCCTTCGTGGGCGGTGCGGATCGAGCGGACCATCAACTTCATGACGCCGGCTTTGTCGGCGGTATCGAGCGTCGCGAATTCGGTGCGGATGAAGAGTTCGTCGCCGGCGAGGGCGGCCATCGTGGTCGTTTCGGCGTTGCAGCCGATGTAGCGCAGGAGCGCCTGGTAGTAGATCGCGCGGAGCTGCCGGTCGTCGTAGCCGAGCGCGTCGCCGAGGCGAACGGCGACGACGCAGGAGGCCATCGCGAACTCGAGCGGCTGCCCCATCGCGAGGTCGGTCGCGGTCGAGAGCGCGGCCATGACTTCGGCGAGGCGAATACCGGTCGACGCGGTATTGTCGGGGCGGGTCGGCGCGATCACCACGTTCGTCTCCGGCTCCGTCGGCACGATCGGTCGCCGTGGGCGGATGCCGATCGGGTCAATAGCTCGGCAACCGCGGCCACCTCGCCGTCGCGACGGATCAGCGGGGTGACGGGCCCGGCACGGCGGACTGGTCATCGGTGCGGCATCATGGGCGAGGTCCGACGCCCGCGTCAACCGTCGGGGCCGGGCGACCCCGCGCGGACCGTGCGGACCGGACCGCGCGACGGCGGCGGCTCGGCTTCGAGGTGGATCACCCCGCGCCGAATGATCCGCGCCTCGCGCATTCGCCGCAGTACGATGCGGCACGTCACCCAGCATACGACCGGTCCGGCGGCGACCGCGGCGGGTCGAAGGCATATGCCGTCACCGCGAGTGGCGCGGCGCCGTCCGGTAGGGCGCGATGATCGCGTCGAAGACGGTTTCGAGGCGCTCGGGGAGCGTCCCCTCCGGACCGTCGCCGGCCCAGAGTGCGGTCGTCCCCGTCCACGCGGCGATCAGGACGCGGCCGATCTCCCGCGCATCGCAGTCTGCGATCTCCCCCGCTGCCGCCGCCAGCTCCAGCAACTCGGCCACCGCCCGCTCGCTGTCCCGGACGCTCTGGTTCGCCAGCGACCGGAACTCCGGATCGGACCGCACGGCGCTCCAAAACGTCCGCAGGTTGGCCGAGCGCTCGGCGTCCAGGGGGTCGCCGATCTCCTCGATTCGCTCCTGGGCGGGGATGCGCACGCGCGCGCGCAGCGCCTCCAGCGGCGAGCCCGGCTGCTCGCGGGCCCGCGCGAACCGCTCCCGCACGGCGCCGAGCGACCACTCCAGGTACGCCCGGATCAGCCCCCGCCGCGAGCCGAAGCGGCGGCTGATCGCCATGGTGCTGCCGCCGAATTCTCGGGCGATGGCGTCCAGGGTGAGCCCCTCGTAGCCCGCGCGACCCAGCACGCGCGTGGTCGCCCGGAAAAAGTCCTCGTCCCGGAAGACCCGCGGTCGCCCGCCGACCCGGGAGCGCGGTGGTGTCCTGTGACCCGCCGCGACGTCGCCGCCCGGTTTGGTATCATCCGACATCAAACCCTCCGTGGACGCGCTCGGTAGGTGGCACGGACGTCATCGGCCGGGAGGAGGCCGGCTGGGTTCACAGCGGTATCGTCGGTTCGATCATCGCATCCAATTCCGAAGGAGACTATCCCATGACCGTACCCGTTCGCGGCAACCGCGTGTCCCGTCGCTCCCTGCTGCGCGCGGCCGGAGCCGGCACCGCCCTGGCGGTCGGCACCCCGCTGCTCACCGCTGCCCAGGACGCCACCCCGGTCGCGAGCCCCGCCGCCGGTCCGCTCGTCGCCACCAACCTCCCCGGTTCGTGGGATCGGGAGACCGACATCGTCGTCGTCGGCACCGGCGCGGCCGCCTTCTCCGCGGCGGTGACCGCGACCCAGGCGGGCGCGCAGGTCGTCATCCTCGAGAAGGCGCAGAGCGCCGGCGGCACCACCCTCATCTCGGGCAACGGCTATTGGATCCCGAACAACTCGAAAATGAAGGCCAAAGGTCTTCCCGCCGATCCCAAGCCCGATGCCCTCAAACTGATGGCACGCCTCTCCTATCCCCAACTCTACGACCCCGACGCGCCGACCCTTGGCATCCCGCAACTGAACTACGACCTGATTTCGACCTACTACGACACCGGCGCGGCGATGGTCGACACCTACGAGCAGTGGGGCGCGCTCTCCTCGATGATCCAACCCGGGTTCGGCTACAGCGGCAAGCCGACCGACATCGGCGATCCCGACTACCACGCCGAGCTGCCCGAGAACAAGTCGCCGTTCGGACGGCTGCTGCTGCCGGACGCCAGCAACGGTCGAAAGGGAACCATTCCCGAACAGATGCAGGCATGGACCGACCCGAAAAACGTCCCGGTGCTGACCGAACATCGCGTCGTCGGCGTCTTCCAGAACGGCCAGGGCGAGGTCGTCGGTGTCCAGGTCGAGAACAACGGGACGCAACTCGCGATCCGCGCCAAGAAGGCGGTGGTTTTCGGCTCCGGCGGTTTCACCCAGGACCCGATCAAGGCGCTCAACTACCTGCGCGGTCCGGTCTTCGGCGGCTGCGGCGTGCCGACCTGTACCGGCGATTTCGTCGACATCGGTCTGGCGCTGGGCGCGAAGTTCGGGAACATGAACAACGCGTTCTGGCTGGAGGTCCCGCTGGAGTTGGCGTTGAAGAGCACGAGCCTGCCGGGCGCCGACGTCTGGATGCCCTACGGCGACAGCATGGTCATCGTCAACAAGTACGGCGACCGCGTCACCAGCGAAAAGATGGTCTACAACGAGCGCAGCCAGACGCACCATTGGTGGAACGCGGCCAGGACCGAATTCAGCAACCTCGTGCTCTTCATGATCTACGACGACGCGGTCGCCCAGGACCCCACCAACTTCCCCTTCCGCTTCCCGATTCCCGCGGCCGGCCAGGACGCCGACTACGTCATCAAGGGAAGCACCTGGGACGACCTCGCCAAGAACGTCAACGCCCGGCTCGATTCGGTGCGCCAGCAGGCGGGCGTGGCGGCGCGCGTCGGAGCGGACGTCAAGCTCGCCGACGACTTCGTCGACCGGCTCGGGCAGACCATCACCACGTTCAATGGCTACGCGGACTCCGGTGTGGACGCGGACTTCGGGCGCGGCTCGACGCCGATCCAGGTCGCGTGGGGCAGCGGCACGCAGCGTTTCGGCAAGCTGAAGAACCCGACGATGGCGCCCTTCGCCGCCAACGGCCCCTACTACTGCATCCTGCTCGGCGGCGCCACCCTCGACACCAAGGGCGGCCCGGTGATCGACGCGACCGCCCGCGTCCAGCACGTCAACGGCAACGCGATCCCCGGTCTCTACGGTGCCGGCAACTGCATCGCCTCGCCGGCCGGTCAAGCCTACTGGTCGGGCGGTGGCACGATCGGCCCCGCTCTCGTCTTCGGCCATATCGCCGGCCAAAACGCGGCGGCCGAGGCGGAGAAGGCGGTCGACTAACCCGCCCCATCGGCGTGCGCGGCGCCGGCTCGTCCGGCGCCGCCATGCAACGCGAAAGAAGCCAGGACATGGGTCGTGTTCGCTGGGCGACGATCGGGGTGTTCTGTGCGCTTGGGGTCATCTCGTTCGCCCTGGCGCAGGGAGGGGACGTCTACGTCACGCCCAGCCCGGTCGTTTGTGCCACGCTGCCGGCGGCGACGCCGAGCGCGGGTGTGGCGGTGGAGGCCTCCCCGGTTGCCTGCGACGTGATCAACCCCGCGCCCGTGATCGAGTTGTTCGACCTCGGGTTCGCCCCGAACGCGTTCACGATCGCGGCCGATGTGCCGGTCACCATCACCCTCCACAACGCCGGCGTTGCGCTCCACAACTTCAGCGTCGATGGGCTCGGTATCAGTCAGAACGTGCTGCCCGGCGAGACAAAGACGGTGAGGCTCACGGCTCGGGCCGGCGATTACCCGTTCTCCTGCGATGTCCCCGGCCACAAGGAGGCGGGGATGGTCGGTCTGCTGCGGGCTCGCTGAGCAGGCACGGCCGCCGTGGCGGATCGACGCGCGGCGAGAAGGGGAGCGAAGACGGACTTTGCGACGCGTCGCTGGCGTCTCCGGTGAGGCTCCTCCTCACGGTCCGTCACCACCGCTTCGGCGGCGGTGAGACGCGAGACGGCCGCCCAACCGGGCGGCCGTCGGTTCGTGGTTGTGCCGTGGGAAGCGAGTGGCGGGCGCGGGCTACGGACATTTGCCGCTGGAGCAGCTCTTGAGGCACTGGGTTTCGCAACCGGCCTGGTGGTTGAGGGTGAACGCCTGGTTGAGGCTGAAGCTGCCGGCGTTGATGCCGAAGCAGGCGGCGACGCAGGTGGCCACGCAGGTCTGGTCGATGCAGCAGCGGGAGGCGGAGATGCAGTGGCCGTTGCAGAGTTTCTGGTTGGAACGGCACGTTTTGGCTTCGGCCGACCGCTCCTTCAGCCCGACGACGGCGAGGGCGCTGCCGAGTGCGCCGCCGAGGAGTCCTTTGAGAACCTTCCGGCGGGGCGCCCCGCCGGCAAGGGCTTTCGCGAGCTCTTCGAACTGGCGATTCTCCATGGGTGGGTCCCTCCGTTTCCGCCGATCGTCGCCGGCTGCCGTTGCCGAGGTGCATGGAGCACGTTTTCGGCCATTCTAGACGGTGGCCGGTTGGGTCGCAAGACTTTCGCGCGGACGATTTCCCCAATCCGTACGTACGGGAAGCGGCGGCACGCGTCGTGGAGGCGACTGATCGGGCGGGCGCGATCGGGGCCGGTGATGGGCTCACGACGTCTCCTCGCAGCAGCCGACGTCGGTGGCGCCGTTGGGGGAGACCGCGTCGTGGCCCGAACCGCAGTCGATCCTGGCCGCCGGGAAGACGTCGAGGTTGCTGACCGTATCGTCGCCCGAGCCGGCGAGGAGGGCGCCGGCCTCCAAGCCTTCGAGATGGTCGTCGCCGCTGCCGCCGTCGAATGTGCCCATCCTCGCAGGTAGCTTGGCAAAATGAATGCGCCGGACATCGTTCCGCGGGGTCGTTTTGGCGACCCAACGTGCCAAGCCGTCTGTATTGGTGCGCCGGGGAAATGAGGCGCCGATGGTGCTCCTGAGCGTGTCCGCAGAGCGCCCGTCTCGTCGCCGATTGACCCGTGCTAGACTGCCGGTCCCGTGAAGCCCCGCATGCGTCGGTGACCGGAGACAGGAGTCTGCGATGGCGAGGACGACGGCCTGGGAGTACGCGATCCTCACCCAGGAAGGCGAGCGGGAGATGATCGAGATCGAGTACGCGGGTGGGGACCACGTTGCGAACGAGGATGTGCCCAAGGGGGCGCTCGGGTTTACGCTGGGATCGCTCGGGAACAAGGGGTGGGAGTTGGTGTCGGTGACCGCGTCCTGGCGTGGCGACAGCGTCTACGTGACCACGTTCTATTTCAAGCGACAGCACGACGGCGATCGGGGGCTGAAGAACTAAGCCGGTAGCCGGTAGCCGGTAGGAGAGACGTGCAGACGGGAGTCGGGAGTCACCGGACCACTCAGTCCTCAGTCGTCTCTACCGGCTACCGGCTACCGGCTACCGGCTCGGTGGGGTTACGGGAGGCGGAGGAGCCAGGCGTCGTCGTCCACGGCGGCGTCGAGGAGGCCGCGGCAGAGGGCGGCACCGGCTTCGAACTGGTCGCGCAGGATGGCGGCGAGGGTGGCGTCGGCGTCGGCACCGCCGAGGAGTTGGGTCGCGGTGGCGGTGCCGGCGCGGGCGAGGTAGCGGGCGGCGACGGCGAGGGCGGCGCGTTCGGTCGGCGAAGGAAGCGGGACGGGGGACGGGTAGGGGAGGCGGTGGCGCATCGCGGCCCTCCTGGCGGCGGTTGGACCAAACGTACCGGCCACGGCATCGAGGCGGCGCCGGGGCGGTCGGTCCGGCGCGTGGGCGACGTGAGGGCGCTCCTTGCGCGGCGAGACGATCGCGAAACAGAACATAAGATCTCTTATGTCATCTGTCAAGCGCAATCGGTCCCGCCGCAGGAGGAGCCTTCCCCATCAGCCTCAAGTCCTTATCTGGGGACGGGAGGCGACAATCCACTACTACTTTGTCGATTTTCCGGTGAAGTATCCAGCCACTCCACCGACCACCCCGCCCATGATACTGGCCACTAAACCCTGAGCCCATGCCCGCGTCGTGTCGTTGCTAGACTTGGTGGCGAGGATCATCGCGAACACCAACACCCCGACCAATACGAGCAACACGACGCCAAAGGCAATCCGCCGCAGCCAGTTGTCCTTGACCTCTTCCCGCAGATCGTGCTGGTGGCGCTCCGCCTCCATCGCGTGCTTATGGGCTTCGGTAGCCGCCCGCAGCTCGTGTTTGGCCTGTTCGACGGAGAAGGTCTGGGCACCCTGCGCCTGGCTCGCTGTGAACCCTGGCAGGATCTCGCCGGTTGCTTGCTCGATTTCGATTGCTGGATCGTCCTCGCCCATCGGAACGGTTTAGTGGGGGAGGAGAGGGATCATCTGGTCTTTGACCTTGCCCGTACGGATACTGGCAAAGACCGATTCCACGAGCTGTTGCCCTTCGTACCCCAGTCCAACGTAGAGCGCGGCCAGGAACTCCAGGGTGTTCTCTGCCGCTCCCTCGAACGACCAGTTGCACTCGACGAACGTGCAGTTGTCGAAGGAGAACAATCCCTCGCCGTCGTAGACCATGTGGCAGAGGATGAACGTGCAGTCCTCGTAGCGGCTGCCCCGCATGATCACGCGTTGATTTTGAAACGACTTTCCTTTGACGACTCGCAAATCCATCGAAGCACCTCCTACTGCCACCATGATCGCACACCCCGCGCCGCATCGTTGAGCATCGACCGCAGGCGCAATTTCCCGTTTCTTATCCTCCATGATCAGAGCGTATGGGTAATCCACCCACCAAACTACCCTACTACGCCCCCATTGATAAAGCCGTCGACTCCCAAGGCGAGATCGTCAAGAAAGACGCTCTAGTTCGCCGTCGTCGTGGTTCGGATCGGCGAACGGTTCCTATGAAGACGGGCAAGTCGTGGGCTCCGGGTGACCGAATGGGGCGAGCGCGCCGAATCGGCACCGGTTATGATACGGAGATCGCGCCGTCTGGCCGGTAGTGGGTGCTCCGCGGGAGGATTGCGCATGTCCGTCCGACGTTTCATCCTGCTCGTTTGCCTCGCCGTGCCCTTCGGGTCGGTGGCCGCTCGTGCCGCCCAGGACGGCGGCGTGCCGGCCGCGGCCGTCGTCGCGGGGACCTGCGCCGCGCCGGGCGACCCGGTCGCCGCGTTGCACGACCTCGTCGTCCGCGACGGCGGGGAGGTGCTGGTCAGCCTGACCACGATCGACCTCGCGCTCGCCGATCTCCTCGGCGAGGACCATGCCATCGTGTTGAGCGACGGCGGCGGCGTGGTCGCCTGTGGCGATGCGGATGGCGACGCCGACGACGTCTACATCGGCGTCGCCGCGAGTTCGGACGATGGCTGGGGCGGTGTGGCCTGGTTGCACGCGCGCGACGAGCGGACGCAGGTGAGTCTGTTCGTCACGCGGGGGCTGGCTGGTGCCGCGGCCTCGCCGACCGAGGAGCCGCCGTTGCCACCGGAGGACGACACGCCGACGCCGGGGGCCCGTGCGACGAGCACGCCGCGCCCGACGGGTACGGGGACGGCGGGCACCGAGGCGACCTACACCAGTCCGACGTTCGGCTATTCGCTCGTCTACGATGCCAAGTACTGGCGCCCGATCGCGGAGGAAACCATCCCCTCGGGCGCGGGGCCCCGCGACGTTTTCTCGCTGGCGCATGGCTACATCGACGTGGATTTCGTCGGGGACACCGGCCAGGAGGGCGTCACGGCGCGTCGCCTCTGCGATGCGTGGAGGGGGCAATACGAAACCAACCCGGGGAACGACACGGTCACCGTCCGCGAGGACACGACCGGCGACGACGAGCAGGCGTCGGTCGCCCTCGACTACACCTTCACGACCGACCAGGGAAGCACGTACACCTTCGCCGTCTGGATCGGGTGCTACCGGGCGCCGGACGACTCGGTCAACCTGTCGGTGTTTTTCCGAACGACGCCGGCGTCGTACGCGCGGCAAGCGCCGGTGCGCGAGGCGTTGCTGGCGGGGTTGACGTTCCCGTGACGTCGCCCTCGCGTGCTCGTCCGCGCGCTCGGGTACCGGCTGGCGGAGGGAGACGACGATGGGAAGCACACCGATCCGGGGGCTTGGCGAGATCGCGTTGCGTGTCCGCGATCTGGCGGCGATGCGCTCCTTCTACGAGAAGATCGTTGGCCTGGAGGTGTTGGGAACCTTTCCAAACTCGGTGTTTTTCCGGATCGCCGACGGTGTCGCCGGGCACACGCAGGTGTTGGCGCTGTTCGATCGTTCGCCGTTGCCGGCGGAGGAGGAACCGAGTTCGGCGCGGACGACGCTCGATCACCTGGCGTTCGGGATCGCGCCGGCGGACTACGCGGGCGAGCGGGCGCGGTTGGAGGGGCTCGGGTTGTCGGTGCGGACGGCCGAGCATGCCTGGGTGCACTGGCGGTCGTTGTACGTGTCGGATCCGGAGGGGAATCTGGTCGAGTGGGTGTGCTACGACGAGCGGGTTTGAGGCGGGTAGCTTGGGATATTGTGGGGCCCTCGACGCCGGGCTAAAGCCCCGGCGCTCAACCGACGAAGCCCACTGAAGGGGGCTGAGACCGGATGCGATTCGTGCGGGTGTGAAGGGAGCCATCATCTTACCCGCGGATGTGGGCGACCAGGGCGGTGGGTGTCGGCATGGGGGTACGGAAGTCGTAGGCGGTTGGCGTGTTGCCGGCGAGGTGGGGGCCCGGTATCTCGTCGACGACGGTGAAATGCTCGGCGGCGAGCGAACGGAGGCGGTTGCCGAGGTCGGGACCGAGGTGGGCGAAGGGTGGGGCCGGGACGAACTCGACCTGGGGGAAGGAGCGGTTGCCGTAGAGGGCGCGCAGAAGCAGGAGATTGGCATGGGCTTCTCGGCCCAGAGGCGGCAGGTGGGATTCCCGGCCGATGGTGGCGACGACGTGGCAGATCGCGAGGAAGTGGCGTTCGAGCGAGAAAAAGGGTTGCCAGGGGGCGTTGCCGGTCGGCGAGAGTTCGACACCGCTCTCGGCGAAGGCGACGAGTGCGCGGGCGAACGGTGAGCGGGCGAAGAGGCGGTCGTAGTCGAAGCGGTCGTCGAGGAGGCCGCAATAGAGCGAGTAGAGGGCGTATTCGACGCACTTCAAGCAGCAGTAGCACCAGCGTTGGTCGATCCCGGCCTGGGCGCACATCACGATCTGATCCAGGGCACGGGGGTAGCGCTCGGCCAGGAAGCGGAAGGCGACGAGGTGCGAGAAGGGGAGGGAGACATCGGCGACGGTGAGGTCGACGCCGAGGGCGCGCCGGTAGCGGGCGCTCTGGGTCGCGGTCACTTCGGGACGCGACCTGGCGTAGTGGTAGACGGGGTGCCCGTGCGCGTCGGGGTCGACGGAATAGCTCTGCCAGGTGATGCAGAAGGTGCAGAGGGTGGCGCCGTGGGCGAGTAAGGCGGGGAGGGCGCCGACGGTGTAGAGCTCCAGGTGCGGGCGCGCCCGGTACCCCTCCGGCCGGAAGCGGGCCTGGTAGTCGGTCCAGACGCGTTGGGTCGCCACGCCGAGGTGTTCTCTGGCCGGTCGCAGCATCAGGGTTTCCTGGCGGCGCTCGATCCGCTCCGTCAGCACCGAATCGAGGCGGTGGGGGCCGACGAACTGGACGAGGAGGACGCGATCCGGACCGAAGAGTTCGGAGAGGAGGCAGGTGGCGAGGGTGGAGTCCTTGCCGCCGCCGAAAAAGACGGCGTACGGGTGCTTCGTGTCCGCGACGGCCGGTGCTGTTTGCCAGG
>DATBFX010000362.1:0-24511 GCA_036558305.1 Thermomicrobiales bacterium
CTCTCCGCCACCCAGTTGGCGGTCGGCGATTGCCCCGGCGCGGTCGAATCCGTCAATCGGGCGTTGTCACTCGCCCCCGGCGATGCCGACGCGCTCCTCAACGCCGCCGCCATCGCCTACCGCCAGACCGACGAGGAGCAAGCGCGCGCCAGGTTAGCCGGGATCGACGCCGACGACGCGATCGGCGTCCGCGCCCACGACGAACTCGGACTCCTCACCATGCTCGACGGGGTGGATCAGCGAGATGGCTATGCCGAACCCTCCCTCCTGGCGACCGCCGCCGCCACCTTCGAAGCGGTCACGTCGCCGTCTGGACTCGCCGTGCAAGAAGCCGGCGCCGCCGCTGGCTGGGAAGGCGAGACGAACCAGCAGGACGTAACTGCGCTCTATGGCGGCGATGACCTGACCGCGGCGAAGAGCCGGGTCGAATGGTCGGCCGATCCGGTTCGCCGCCGAGCCGCCATCGACGCCTACGGCCGCGCGATCGACCGCCTGACCGCGCTCGTCGCGCGCCGCCCGAACGATCCGACGGTGGAAGCGGCACTCGCCGGCGCCTACGCCGGTCGCATGGATGCTTACGCGGCAGGGGTCGCCGGCGGCAACCAGGGCGGCGCCCTCGTCGCCGCCGACGCGACGGCGGTCCGAAATCTGGCGGAAAAGGTTTTGGCATCCGACTCCGGCGCCACACGCCGTGACCGCTTGGCGGCGTGGGCGCTGACGTTGGAGGCGCTCAACGATCTGCAACTGTACGGCGGTGCTCAGACAGGCGTCTCCGCGGACGCCGTTCAACAGACGATCGACCAGGCGACCGGCGACGCGCAAACCGCCCCGCCCGCCGACGACGCCGAAGCCGCGGCAATGCGCGCGATCTACGACGAGGTCTACCGCCACGCGACGGCGATCGCCCCCAACCCGAGCCGGGCGGCCGCGGCGGCGAGCGCGCGGGCCGCGGTCGTCGGGCCGTCTGCCGCCGATCAAGCGCTGCTGCGCACGGTCTGTGGCGAGGAGCGCGACCGGCTGGCGGGCGATGCCCTGCTGGCGGCGGGCGATGCGGCCGGCGCCCAGACCCAATACGAATCGGCACTCAAGGCGAATCCGCACTTTGCGCCCGCGCTGATCGGACTCAGCGCCGCGCACGAACGGCAAGGAGACACCGCGGGGGCGGTGGCGCAGGCGACGGCGGCGACCACGGCCGCGCCGAATCTCCCAGCCGCCTGGCGTCAACTCGGGGTTGCGCAGCTTGCGGCGGGCGACGCTGCCGACCGCGATGCGGCATTGGCGACGTTCTTCGGACTGGTCGCCGGGGAGCCGGGTCAGATCGCCACGGCCGATCTTCGGCAGGCGATCGCCGAACTCGGGGACCTCCTTGGTCGCCGGCCGGAGTTGGCGTCGTCCGTGCAGCAGGTGATCCCGCAATTCCGGACCACGCTCGACGGCACGCCGGACGACGGCGGCTACCAACTCGCCTCCCGCTACGCCGAACTCGGCCATCTCGCCCTGATGGCCGACGACGCCGCGACCGCCGAGGCGTTGTTGCGCCGGTCGCTCGACCTCGACCCGCACCAACCGATCGCGCTGACCGATCTGGCAACCGCGGTGCTGGCGCAAGGGCACGACGCCACCGCCGAGATCCACGCGGCCCTCGACGAATCCCAGGATCCGATCTGGACGGCAGCCGGGATCGCAGAACCGGTCCTCCTGGATCGGATGCGCACCCGAGTCGACGATTACACCGCGCGCTTCCCTGATCGGGTCGCGGCGGTCGTGCCGTTGACCGACGAGATCACGGCGGCCGAGGCGGCGGCGACGCTGCCGGAGGGCGGCACGCCGGTTGCCGAGGCGTCACCGGCGCCACTCCACGCGACGCCCGAGACGACCGCGCCGTTGGCCGCGACACCCGCCACGCCGACGACCTACGAGAGTCCGACCTTCGGGTTTTCGCTGACGATGACCGACGGGTGGACCATTTCGCAGACGTATTCGCAACCGGGCTCCGAAGGCGTCCAGGTGACCAACGGCAGCAGTTTCGCGAGCGTCTTCGTGATGACGATGCCGGGGACGACGCCGGCGCAATGCCTGAAACAGGAGCAAAGCACCCTTTCCACCCAGGAGGGTGTTGGGAACATGACCATCATGACGGACGCCAACGGCAAAGGCATCCGCGGCAGTTCGGCCGATCGGGCCTTCGCCGCGTTCCGCTACCCATACAAACAACAGGACGGGTCGTCGGTCGACTACGCCTTTTACATCTCGTGCAGTACCTATCCGGCGCCGGACGCGATGCTCGTGATCGAGCAGATCGCCTATGCCGACGACTACGACGCGCAAGCCGCCTCGCGGGAGGAACTGGTGGCAACGCTGAAGGTGCCCAAGGAGTAGGGCGATCCGACCCGAGCGGCGATGGCTCGCGGTCCGGCGTTAGAATGGTCGCAGAGTCGTGCGACGAACCGCCATCAGGAGGGTAAGCAGGGCGTGACGGCAACAGCGACAGAAGCCAAGACCTACGGCAACTACATCGGTGGCGAGTGGCGACCGGCGAAGTCGGGCGGCACCTTCGAAGACCGGAGCCCGGCGAACACCGACGACCTGATCGGTCGGTTCGCGGCCTCCGGGGCGGAGGACGTCGACGCGGCGGTAACGGCAGCGGCGGAAACCGCTGAGAGCTGGCGGAATACCTCGGCGATCGCGCGGGCCAACATCCTGTTCAAGGCCGCGGAGATCCTGGCGTCACGGGTCAACGACGTCGGGCGGGAGTTGACGCGGGAAGAAGGCAAGACGCTCAAGGAGGGGATCGGCGAGACGGGGCGGGCCGTCCAGATCCTCCGCTACTTCGCCGGCGAGGCGCAGCAACCGTCCGGCGAGCACTACCCGTCGATGAACCCGCTGACGCTGCTCTACACCGTCCGCGAACCGCTCGGCGTGATCGCGGCGGTCACCCCCTGGAACTTCCCGATCGCGATCCCGGCCTGGAAACTCGCGCCGGCGCTCGCGTTCGGCAACACCGTCGTGTTCAAGCCGGCGAGTCTGACGCCCTTGACGGCGGTGCGTCTGGTCGAGGCCCTGGCGGAGGCCGGCTTGCCCGCTGGTGTGCTCAACATGGTCACCGGCAGCGCCTCGGCCGTCGGCGATCCGCTGGTCAAGGACGAGCGCGTCGTCGGCATCTCGTTTACCGGGTCCAACGCCGTCGGCGGCGAGTTGCGGAAATTGGCCGCCGAGCGCGGGGCGAAACTCCAACTCGAACTCGGCGGCAAGAACCCGGCGATCGTCCTCGCCGACGCCGATCTCGACCACGCGCTCGGGCACGTCGTGACCGGCGCCATGTGGAGCACCGGACAGAAGTGCACGGCGACCAGCCGGGCGATCGTCGACCGCCGCATCGCCGCGGAGTTCACCTCGCGGCTGACCGAACGGATCGCGGGGTTGAAAGTCGGCGATCCGCTGGCGGCGGAGACGCAGATCGGCCCCGTCGTCTCGGAGGAGGCGGCCGAGCGGATCGTCGGCGAGGTCGAGTCGGCCAAGCGCACCGGCGTCCACCTGCTCGCCGGCGGCGGTCGGCTGAGTGACAACGGACGGGGCAAGGGGCACTTCGTCGCGCCCACGCTTTTCGGCGACGTCGATCCGGCGTCCCGACTCGGCCAGGAGGAAGTGTTCGGCCCGGTGCTCGGCGTGATCCCCGTCGACGGTCTCGACGAGGCAATGGCCGTGGCCAACTCCGTCCGTTTCGGTCTTTCGGCATCGCTCTTCACCCGCGACCTCGGCAAGGCGCTCGCCTTCGCCCGCGGTATCCAGGCCGGCGTCGTCCACGTCAACAGCGAAACGCCCGGCGCCGAACCCCAAGTACCCTTCGGCGGTATGAAGGGTTCCAGCTCCTATTCCCGCGAGCAAGGCAAAGCAGCGCGCGAATTCTTTACCCAGACGAAGACCGTCTATTTCGATCCGCCGCCGGCCGATTAGGCGGCAAGGCGGCAAGGCGGCGAGGCGGCAAGGGAAAAGGCTACCGGCCACCGGCTACCGGCTACCGGCTCAAGAAAGGGAGAAAACGATGGCAGAGCGAGAGGCGACGGCGGTCTGGCAGGGCGGATTGATGGACGGCTCGGGGTCGTTCGACGTCGGGAGTGGCGCGATCCCGCATCAGGCGGTGACCTGGGCGTCGCGCACCGAGGAGCCGGCGGGTAAGACGAGCCCGGAGGAGTTGATCGCCGCCGCGCACGCCGCGTGCTACGCGATGGCGCTCTCCTACACGCTGCAAAACGCCGGTCACGCGCCGGAGCGCCTCACGGTGACGTCGCAGGTCGGGTTCGGACCGAAACCGGGCGGCGGCATGCAGGTGACGCATTCGAACCTGACCGTCCGCGGCAGGGTCCCCGGTCTCGACCAGGCGGGCTTCGCCGACCTCGCCCGCCAGGGCGAGCAGGGCTGCCCGGTCTCCAACGCGCTGCGCAACAACGTAGAAATCAATTTGGAGGCAACGCTGGAGTCGTAGTTCGGGAGGCGAGTTCGTACCCGACGGCGCCCGGGGTTCAAACCCCGGGCTCATCCCCATAAGCCCTCTGAAGAGGGCTGAGGGGAACGCGCCTCGTTAGCCTGATTCATCAGGCTTATCTGGGTGAGCCCGGGGATTTATCCCCGGGCGCCGAGGTCCGCGACGTTCGCAATCCGGACACCTCGCACGGTTTATCATGACCGTCACCGCGCCAAATGCGTCTCCAAGAATTCGGCGGTGTCGCGGAACGCTTTGAGTTCGTTGGCGCGTTTCGTGAAGCCGTGGCCTTCGTCGTCGTAGACGTCGTACTTGACGGGAACGCCGCGGGCGCGCAGGCGCTCGACGATCTGGTCGCTTTCCGATTGGACGACGCGCGGGTCGTTGGCGCCTTGGATGACGAAGAGCGGCGCTTTGATCTGATCGACATACGTGATCGGGGAGCGCGACGTCAGGAAATCGGCTTCGGTCTCGGGGTCGCCCACCCAATCGGCCATGAACCGGCGCCAGGTCGGCGGCACCGCCTTGGCGAAGGTGACGAGGTTGGATGGGCCGACGATGTCGACCGCCGCCGCCCAGTAGTCCGGCAACCGGCTGACGCAGGAGAGGGTCGCGAACCCGCCGTAAGAACCGCCGTAGACGCCGAGTCGCTTCGGATCGACCCACGGCAGGGATTGCAGATATTTCGTGGCCGCCTCGAAGTCTTTGAGGTCGTCGCCGCCGAAGTCGCGATGAATCAACTTCTGGTAGGTCTTGCCGTAGCCGGTCGAGCCGCGGATGTTCGTCGCCAGGATGCCGATGCCGCGGCTGAGCAGGTACTGGTAGAGCCCGCTGTACTGGTACGCGGGCCGCTCCTGGTATTCCGGACCGCCGTGGATCGAGAGCACGGCCGCGAACGGTCCATTGCCTTTCGGTCGGTAGAGGAAGGCCGGGATCTGCTTGCCGTCGAAGGTCGGGAACCGAACGAGTTCGGGTTCGATCAGATCCGCTTCGTCGATCCCGCCGAGGAACCCGTCGGTGATCTGGGACACGGTCGCGTTCGGGACGTCGAGCACGTAGATCTCGGCCGGGTGGGTAGCCCGACTGAGCATCAGCCCGATCTTCGTGCCGTCCGGCGACACCTTGAGCAGTTGCACCACGCCGTTCGGAATCGCCGGCAGATCGATCGCCTCGCCCGTCCGTTCGTCGCGGGCATTGAGTCGCGAGTAACCGTCTTCGTTGACGCACCAGGCGAGGAGTGACCCGTCTGACGCGGCGGCAACGTGCTCGATATCCCAATCGGGCGTCAGGTCCCAGGTGTGGGAGCCGCTGGCCAGATCGTAGAGGGCCAGGCCCATGAACTCGCGGCCCTCGTCCGTCACCATGTAGAACCCCGAGCCGTCGCGTTTCCAGGGACCAGGCAGGTATTGGACTTCGCCTTCGTGCGGGGTCAAGATGTGCCGTGTCCCGCCGTCGCGCGAGACCAGATAGATGTCGTTGTCGGTGTTGGAGTTCACCTTGATTGCCGTCAACCAGGTGCCGTCCGGCGACCACTCGGCCGCGAAGTAGTTGGCATCACCCGCGAGCAGGCGACGGGTTTCGCCCGAAGTCACGTCGCGGATGACGACGTCCTGGTCGGTCGGCTCGCGGTCGTTGCCGGCGTAGGCGATGAGCCGGCCGTCCGGCGACCAGGCCCCGTCCGCGAGGTAATGTTGAACGTCCGGCTCCGAGACGAACGCTTCCGGCTGACCGCCCCGCTCGGAAATGGCGTAGATCTGGTAGAACTCGTCGCCGTGCGTATCGGCCGTGAACAGGATCGTCTCGCCATCGGGCGACCAGGCGATGTCCCGCACCGCCTGCTCGGTGTAGAGCGTCAACTGGCGGGGATAGCCGCCGCTACTCGGTTGGCGCCAGACGTTGAACTGCCCCGAGGTGTTCGTCGAGTAGGCGACCGCCGCACCGTCGGGAGAAAACGCCAGGGTCGGCTGGTAACGGCGAATGGCGGTGAACTGGTCGAAGGCGTAGCGTTTCGGGGCGTCCTCGCGGGGCATAGGATCTCCTCATCCTTTGCGGCGGTGCGTGCACGCACCACCCCACGGACCTCGACCGATGACGGTCGAGGCGATTTCGGAGGAGGATACCCCAGGCCGGAGGACGTTTCGTAGGGGCCGCTACGCGGCCGAACTCTGTTCCGGCGCCGGCAGCGAGGGCGGCAATTCGGGTTGCCCGCCGCGGCGACCGCCACCCTTCGGCGCGTCGTCGACCACGTGGTACTCCGTGTAGTAGTAGCCGTCGGTGCCGCGACCCGTTTGCTGGTTGACGATCACGCCGATGATGCGGACCGAACCGCGCTGGATGGTTGCCGCCGCACGACGGAGGGCGTCGAGCCGCGTCTTCCCGGCCTTCGCCACCAGGATCATGCCGTCCACGTGCGCCGCCACGATCAGGGGGTCGCTGACGACCAGCACCGGCGGCGTGTCCAGAACGATCACGTCGAAGGTGTGGCGCATCTCGGTCAAGAGCTCGCGCATCCGCTCCAGGCTGAGGAGGTCGGCCGGATTCGGCGGCAGCGGACCGGCGGGAACCAGGGTCAGGTTCGGCAGCATCGTCGGCACCGCCCCCCAATCCCAGGCGCGATCGGGCGCCGACAGCAAGGTGCTCAGACCGCGGTCGTTGCCGACGCCGAAGATGCGGTGCTGACTCGGCCGGCGGAGGTCGGCGTCGACCAGTGCCGTCACGAAGCCGGCCTGGGCGAGGGTCACCGCGAGGTTGGCCGCCATCGTGCTCTTGCCTTCGCCCGGATTGGCGCTGGTGATACCGAGGGTCGCGATCTCCTTCGTGGCGGAAGCGAATTCGATGTTGGTCCGCAGCAATCGGATCGATTCCGCCGCCCCGCCCTTGGGGTGCTCCAGCACGAAGAGTTGCTTGCGGCCCTGCGTCAGTTTGGGAATCCGCAAGACGCTCGACAGGAGCGGCGCGCCGACGAGGTTGCCGAAGTCCAGCGTCGATTTGACGGTGTTGTCGAGGTATTCGAGGATCAGGATCGCCGCGATCGCGATGATGCCACCGGCGATGACACCGAGCATGACGTTGACGACTTTGTTGGGTGCATAGGGGAATCTCGGCGCGACCGCCGCTTCCGCGACCTGGAGTTGGCTTCCGGAGATCGCAGCATTGGCCCGCAAGGTTGCGGAGAGCGTCAGCAGCTGGCCGTAGGTACTTTGCAGACTCTCCAGGCTGGCGTTGAGCGAGTCGATCTGGCTCTGGATCGAGGCGTCGCCGGCATTCGGCTGGTTCTGGAGCGCAGCGATTTGACTCTTGGTGGTACCGATCTGGTTTTCGAGGTCGTTCAGGACCGTCCCGATCGACTCGATGTCCGAGGCCGACGTGGTCGAGAGGTCGTCGACGACGTAGGTTTGGAACCGCTTCGCCACGCCGTTGGCGATCGCCGCCGCGCGCGTCGAATCGGTGTCCGAGACGCTGATCGAGAGCAACTGCGTCTCGCCGTCCGCCTGCGCCGTGATCTGGTGGCTGAGCGTGTCGGCGTCCATCGGCAGTTGCAGATCCGCGATGACCTGACCGAGCACGGTCCGGTTCTTGGCGAGTTTCTGGTAGGTCTTCGACAGCCGCTCTGCCGTCAGGACCGAGTTGTAGTCGGTCGTGCCGCTGCCGTCGGCCGGATTGATGAAGAGGGTCGCCGTCGCCATGTACTTCGGTTGCTGCCGGCTCGTCACGACGAACGCCAGCATGCCGAAGAGGAGGGGGACCACGAGCGCGATCCACCACCAGCGGCGAACGATCCGGATCACCTGTCGAAGATCGAGTTCCATCGTCATTCCCTCAGCAATCGCCACCGTGCACCCGGATGGCGGGAAGTCCCCGATCCGGTAAGGCCGGGTCGCTCAAATCGTCTCTGCCAGGCCGCGCTCGCGATCGACCGCGGGCCGTGCCGCCGCCTGGTAGACGGCGGCCGTTTGCGCGTACATCCGCTCGAACGTGAACCGCTCCTCGTAGAGCGCCCGCGCCTGGGTGCCCAGCCGACGCCGCAACGCGGGATCGACCGCCAGCTTCGCGAGCCGGTCGCGCCACCCTTCGACGTTGTTGTCCGCGACGACAAATCCCGTTTGACCGTCGAGTACGGCCTCCGGAGCACCCCCGACGTTGGAGACGACGACCGGGAGTCCCGCCCGCATCGCCTCCAGGGTCGAGAGCGGAAACCCCTCGGACCGCGAGCAGAGCGCAAAGACGTGCCCCCGCGCCAGGACCGCGGCGACGTCGTCTCGCCGTCCCAGGAAGCGGACGCGGTCCGTGATCCCCAGTTCGGCGGCGAGATTCAGGGCCTCGGACTCGGTTGGGCCGTCGCCGACCAGATCGAGGCGCACGCCGCGGAGTTCCCTGACCGCCAGCAACAGCGTCCGATGATCCTTCGGCGGTGCGAACCGGGCGACGCTGACGATCCTGAGCGGTCCGTCTCCGTCCGGCCCGGCGCGGAAGGACGACGCGACGTCCGGAATGCCGTTGTGGATGGTGACCAGGCGGTGCGACGCGATGCCGGCGCCGATGCCGAGTTCCCGGCTGTGCGCGGAGACGCAGACGATCCGCGCGGCGAGCGGTGCCGTTGCCCGCTCCAGCCAGCGGTAGGCGGTGCGCTTCGGTTCCGGCTCGCTTGGATTGAAGGCCCAGCCGTGCACGGTAAACAGACAGGGCGCGCCGGCGATCCGGGCCGCCAGTCGCCCGACGATGCCCGCCTTGCTCGAATGGGTCGAGACGAGTTCGGGTCGGAACGATCGGATCAGACGAGTCAGCGACGCGACCGAGCGGAGATCGCGGACCGGATCGATCTCGCGGAGGAGCCCATCCGCCTGCATCACGGGGACACCGGCCGCGGTGAGCGCGTCGGTCATCGCCCCCAGCGCGCCGGTGACGACGACGACCTCGTCGCCGTCGGCGGCGAACCGCTGGGCGAGATCGCGCACGTACGACTGGGCGCCGCCCAGGAAATCGCCGCGGGTGATCGCGAACATCAGGCGCATCTTCGTGTCCCCGTCAGGCCGCGCACGGGATGATGCCCAGCGCGAGGTGCTCGTGGAGTTCCCAATAGCGATCGGCGACGACCGGCAGGCTGTAACGCTCGGCGATCCGCCGCCGCGCCGCCGCGCCGAGCCGGGCGGACGCGTCGGCGGGCAACGACAGCAGTTCCAGGCAAGCCGCCGCCAGGGCCTGGGGATCGCGCGGTGGCGCGACACGCCCGGTGTCGCCGACCAACCGCGCGGCATCGCCGACGTCGGTCACGGCGCAGGGGACGCCGCAGGCCATCGCCTCGCCGATCGTCAACGGCATCGCCTCGCCGCCCTGCGACGAGAGGGCGGCGACGTCGAAACTCGCCTGAATCCGCCCGACGTCGCTCCGGCGGCCGAGGAGGTGGCAGCGGTCGCGGACCCCGGCCCGCTCGATCCACCCGACCAACTCGGCGTTGTTCCAGTCGAGGAAGTCGCCGCAGAGGACGAAATGGGTGTCGTCGCGCTGGGCACGGACGATGCCCGCCGCCCGGATAAAGGTCTCGTGGTCCTTCTGCGGGTGGAAGCGGGCGATCAAGCCGATGAGGCGGGTCTCGTTCGGCAGACCGAGCTCCCGGCGAACGTCGGCGCGGGCGACCGGGTCGGGTCGGAAGGTGTCGAGGTCGAAACCGTTCGGGATGACCAGCAGTTTGTCTTCGTCGTAGCCGAACTCGGCGTGGAGTCGCCGCGTCGACTCGGCACAGCAGACGATCGCCGCCGGCAGCACGCGGGAGAGGCGGGCGCAGGTGCGGGCCGTCACCAGCGTCGACCGCTTGTTGAAGGCCGGCGAGAGGTTGCTGTGGTGCAAACCCCAGGCGACCGGGGGATTGCCGGCCGCGCGCGCCGCCAGACCGCCGATCAGGTCGGAGTGGTACATCCAGGTTTGGACGACGTCGGGGCGAACGCGGCGGAGGATGCGCGCCACGCTGTAGACGGTCGCCGGACCGGGTGCGCCGCGTTTGGCGCTCAGCGCTTCCAGTGGCACGCCGAGCCCGACGATCTCGTCGGAGACGGGACCGGGTTCGGTCAAACCGACGACGTAGGGATCGTAGTCGTGGCTGCGCAGTTGCTTGAGCAGGCGGAGGAGCATGACCTCCGCGCCGCCCATCTTCAAACCGGTGATGACGTGGACGACTTTCATGCGCGTGCCCATGCTCCTGCGGGAACCGATGCCCGGTCTGGTGCCGTCGCCATCCGGCGGGCCCGCGCACTCGTCACCTGGCAGGCGACGAGGGTGGCGGCGAGGAGGATGTAGCGCTCTTCGAGGACGTTGTGGCTGAAAAATCCCCACATCATCAGGAAGAGCGCGAACGGTCCGGCGATGTCGAGGGTTGTCCGGTTGACTCCCCAGACTACCGCCAGGATGAGGGTCGGCACGATGAAGAGTCCGATGATGCCGTGGTCGACCATCATCGCGATGTAGATGTTGTGCGTTCCCTGCTCCGAACCGGGGACGTTCCGGAAGGCACCGGTCCCGTGCCCGGTCAGCGGTTTCTCCTCGAAGTAGCGCCAGCCCAATTCGGCGATCGTCCGGCGATCGTCGGCCGATTGATCGGTGGCCGTGCCGTGGCTGAAGAAGGCAAGACGCTGCAGATTGCTGAGGTCGAGGACGCCGCGCGCTTCGAGGTTGTGCTGGAGTTCGCCCCAATAGGGAGAGAACACGAATCCGCCGACGACCAGACCGAAGACCAGCAAACCGCGCAACTGGCGGACACGGAGCTTTGACCGCACCGCGAAGTAGCAGACGACGACCATCCAGCCGAGGATGGCCGAACGGGTAAACGTGGTGACGATGCCGATCCCGGCCAGGGCGACGAAGGGGATGCGCAACCGCGACGGCACGACGCCGTAACTCAAAATCAACCCGAGCACCAGGGCACAACCGCTCTGATTGGAGTTCTCGAACAACCCCGAGGAACGGCCGGGGATCTTGCTGAAGGTCAACGGATGGAAGACTTCGTAGACGTTGAGCGCCACGCCGAGCAGGACCGTGAAGGCGACCACGACGCGCGCGAGGTGTTGCTCGGCCGGCCGGGAGAGGAGGAAAAGAACGAGGAAGACGAAGATCACCGACAGGATCCGCGTCTGCACCTGTTGGTAGGCGACCGCGTCCTGGGTCGATGGGAAGTACCAGGCGATGCTGATCAGCAGGAACCCGGCGCACCAGACCATCAGCGGGCGGATCGGCAACCGCTGGCCGAAAACGGACCCCGCCAGGAGGGGGGCGGTCAAGGCGACGAGCACCTCCACCCAATAAAGCGGGATGAACCCCCAGCGCTCCGAATAGTTCGCGAAATTCGAGAAAAAGATCGCGACGGTCAAGACGACGCAGATCGTGCGATAGAGCGCGGCGTCCAGCGTGATCCTCACGTCGCGCTCCATTCCCGCACGAGCGGGCGCAACGCCTGCTCCGTCTGGTCGACCAGACGCTCCAGCGAGAGCTCGCGGACGATCCGCCGGCGAATCGCGGCGTGATCGACGGCGCGGTTCGCGACCGCGTCCAGCAGCTCGATCGTCCCGGTCGCCAACGCCGCAACGTTGCTCGCCGGCACGACCCGGCCCAGGTCGCCGACCACCCAGGCGGAGTCACCGGAATCGGTGACCGCGCACGGCACGCCGCAGGCCATCGCCTCGGCGACGACGTTCGGCAACCCCTCACCATAAGCGGAGGACGAGACCATCACGTCGAGCGCGTTGTAGATCGCCGGCATGTCGTCGCGCGGCCCCGCCCAGATCAGGCGGTCGCCCAGACCGAGGTCCTCGCCGAGTTCGCGCAACTGCCGTTCGAGGTCGGCCGGACCGGTGCCGACGCAGAGGAAGCAGGTGGCGGGACGTTGCCTGGCGACCTCGGCGGCGGCGCGGAGGAAGGTCGGGTAATCCTTCTGGTGGTCGAGGCGGCCGACGCGGCCGACGAGCAGATCGTCGTCCTCGACACCGAGGCGGGCGCGGGCGGCGGCGCGCAGCGGCGCGTCGGGGCGGAAGCGCTCGGCGTCGATCCCGTTCGGGATGACGATCGTGCGGTCTTTGGGGAACCCGCGGTGGACGACGTGGTCGCGCCCAGCGTGGGAGTTGGTGATGATCAGATCCGGGAAGCGGGCCAACCAGCGCTCGACGAACCCGTCGAGGCGGTAGAACCAATCGTAGCGGTCGCCGTCGAGGTCCGAGGCGCGGATACCCCAGACGACCCGCGCCCCGTGGAGCGGGCGCATCAGCACGGCCAGCGAGTTCGAACCGCCGAGGTATCCGTGCACGACGTGGGGGCGTTCCCTGCGCAGGAAGCGGGCGAGACGGAACAGGAATCGGGCCATGTCCCAGCGACCGCCCTTGTCGAGCGCGGTGACCGGGACACCGGCGGCGTGGAGGTCTTCCTCCAACGGGCCACCGGCGTAGAAGACCCCGACGTGGACGTCGTGTCCCCGTGCGTGGAGTCCCTTGGCGAGCGCGATCAGTTGGCGCTCGGCCCCACCGAAGGTCAGCGATCGGATGAGGAGCACGATCTTCATCTGACGTCAATAACCCCTGGAGCGCGATGCCGGCGGTCGAACCGGCTCGGCGCATTGATCGCGAGAGGACCGCGCGGGCGATCGGTTCTTCTCGGGCATCCTAGCCATCCTGGCGGCCTTACCCGAGCGTTCGGACTGCCCCCAAAGTCCCTAATGCCGCCGTACCTCCCCACAATCGGTCCCCTACCGTTGCGAGACGACCGGTTCCCGCCCTCGCGTGTGCTCTCCTCGTGCGGAGAGAGACTCATCGACAAGCTCGGCATGACGGTTTCCGGCCACCTCCCTCAACAGATCCTCCCACTGAGCGAGGACGCGCTCGGCACCGAAGCGATCGTTCACCTCGACGGCACGGGCGGCGAGGCGGGACCGTTCGGCGTCGTCGGTCATGAGGCGGCTCATCGCGGCGGCGAGACCGATCACGTCGCCGTCGGGGACGAGAAGCCCGTCGATACCGTGGCGGATGATCTCGCGCGGGCCGCTCGGGCAATCGAAACTGACCGCCGGCAGACCGCAGGCCATCGCCTCTCCCAGCGCAAGCGGAAACCCCTCGCGCCGGGAGGACATCGCGAAGAGGTCGGCGCGTCGCAACTCGCGGAACGGGTCGGTCGTCCGGCCCGGCATGAGCACGCGGTCGTGCAGTCCGAGCCGCTCGCGGTGCGATTCCAGTTGCGGCCGGAGCGGTCCGTCGCCCCAGATCACCAATCGCCAATCGGGATGGTTCGGCGCGATCCGGGCGAAGGCGTCGAGCAGGACGTCGAACCCCTTTTCCGGGGCGAAGCGACCCATCGCGACGACGGTCCGCCCTTCGCCGCGCGGTTCGTCGTCGGCGACTGGCGGCTCGATCGCGATCGGGTTCGGGATGATGACCGACTTCGCCTGGATGGAGCGGGGGAAGAACGAGCGCGACGTTTCGCTCAGGACAACCAGGCGTGAGGCACGCGGATAGAGGGCGCGCCGCAGCCCGTTCCAGACCCAGCCAAGCCGCTTCTGACCGGGATCGGTCTGTTCCATGACGACGGTGGGCAATCCCAAACCGCGCGTCGCCAGCAGCACCCGAACGTTGCCCATGTCGAGGAACGAGACGACGACGTCGGGCCGCGAATCGCGAATTGCCCGGCGCAGCGTCGTGACCCGCTCCCAATTGCTGCGGACCGCCTGATACGTGCCGGCCGAGGCACCGGCGATGCCGAGCGGACGGTGCACGACCCGCGCATCGAGCGGATAGAACGGCAGCTCCCGCCCGTCCTCCAACGTTAGGAGGGTGATGTCCCACCCGCGGGCAACCCAGGCGTTGGCCATCGTCGCCACGACCCGCTCGGCGCCGCCGCTCGACATCGAATGGATCACCAACGTCAGTCGCACGATCCCCTCCCCGATAACCTAGGCGGCCAGCCGGTGTTGCAGCGAGCACGCGACCGCCGCCGCGTCGGCCATCGAGAGCGACTGCATGCCGTAGCGGTCGCGGCAATGTCGGTACTCCTCCAGGATGCCGTGGAGGAAGACCAGATACTCGTCGGTGAAGACGCCGGCGTTGTGGGGGTGCCACCAGAGATGGAAGACGCCGTGCTCCGTCGCCGCCTTCCGCAGACTCGCCGTGATCCGGCGCAACCGGAGCGGTTCCAGCCGGTGCAGACGCGGTGTGTACGGCCGCAGGAAGTGACTCGCCGGCAGGCAGCAGAGGGAACCGACGAAGGGAATCTCGTCCCACGGCGTCACCTGATCGCCGGAGACTTCGACGTAGGTGTCGAGCAGGCGACCGGCGCGGGCATCGACCCGGCGGTAGCGATTGCCGGCGCTCTCGCGGTAGATCCAGCCGGCGGCGTTGGTCCGGCAGCAGGTGAAGCCTGCCGCGGCCAGGAGATCGGCGTAGTCCGGGTTGAACTGATTGCGCGGGAAGACGAGCGATCGCAACTCGACGCCGCGCGCCTTCGCGATCGCCACCGCACTCTCGACGTCGGCACGAAGTGAGGCCGCATCGTGACCGGGCTCAAGACAGTAGTAGTGCGAAAAGGTATGAGACGCGATTTCCTGCCGGGGACGGGCACGGATCGTCTCGACCAGACTGGCCGCATAGTGCAGCGGATCGGCGTCCTCGTCCGGACCGGGCGACTCCCCGTAGGGACTCAACGTCGGATCCGCGTAGTTCGGCAGCGTCGCCGGACGATGGCGTGCGAGTTCGTCTCGGGTTGCGGCAAAGAGGAATCCGACTGTGGCCCAGGTCGCGGCGACGCCGTATTCCTGGAAGAGATCGAGCAGGCGCGGGATCGCCGTGCGCGCGCCCAGGAGGTTCGCTCGGTAGGCGCCGCCGTCCGCGGGATAGAGGTCGCGCACCCCCCACCTCAGCTCGAAGTCGAGCGAGATGACGAGTGCTCCGAAGCCGTCCGCCTGCCGTTGCTTCATCACCAGGTCCTTCAAAAGCCCTTGCCGCGAGGCGGTCCTATAGTCCGGCCCTGCAAAACGCGGCGGCGATCCCGAGCGCCTTGCCGGAGGCGAGTCGCTGCCGCCCACGCCAGAACCGAGAGACGGTTCGCTTCAGCAGCAGGGGAGCGTCGACCACGGCCGGGAGCGGATCGTCCGGCGCAAAGATCGCGAACTCGATCGGCGGCCGGAACGAACCGAGGTAGGCGAGCGGCCGCAGCGTTCCGTTCCAGATCGCCTGCGTCGCCGCCGGAACGTCGGTCAGACCGCGCATCCAACGCACGCCGTAGCGGGCCCTCGTTTCGGGAATCGACTCGCCGTGCAGGTGCTGCCATTGCAGGTACGAGAAATCGACGCCGGCCCGCCGGCCGAGCGTGTGCCAGGCCCAGATGCGGCCGTTGAGATCGAGCAGTTTGTAGGCGCCGTTGCGTGGGTCCTGCTTGTACTCGAGTTCGATCAAACCGGTGTAGCCGATGGCGGTCAGCAACCGGCGCGAGAGTTCCTCGACGGCCGGATGATCGATCGTCTCGACGAACGTGCTGAAGCGACCGAAGTCGAGCGGCAGTTGCCGCGTTCGCCGCGCCACCGCCCATGCCAGGGGCCGGCCGTTCTCGCAGAGCGCGGCGAAGGAAAACTGCGACTCGCCGCCGCCGGGGATCAGTTCCTGGATCATGATCTCGTCGGCGGGCACGATCGCGGTCGCCTCGTCGTAGCGGGCGATCAACTCGTCGCGCGTATCCACCCGCCACGCCTTGGCGGTCGTCAGGCGACTCCACTCGGGTTTGACGGCCGGTTTCAGGATCATCGGGAACGGGCAGTCGAGTGTTGCCAACTCGTCCCGGTCGCGCGGGATGTGGGTCAGCGGGAACGCCACCCCCGTTTCAGACGCCAGGTCGTGCGTCAGCCGCTTGTCGTAGGCCCAGCGCATGGCGTCCCACGGAGGCGTCGTCAGCAGGAAGCGCTCGCCGAGCGCGTCGTGGTGGCGCGCGACCAATGCCGCCGACTCGTCGCTGGTCGGGAAGATCGTCCAACCCGCCAACCCGTAGTCGCGATGCAGATCGAGGAGGTAGCCGAGTTGGTGTTCCTCTAAGGCATCGGCCGGCCAGGGGAAGCGGCGGTCGACGAAGCGCGACGTCGTTGCGGTCGAGGCGGATTCTTCGAGGTGCCAGACCGGCACGTCGTGTCGGCCGAGACTGCGGATGACCCCGAGGGCGCCGTAGTCGCGACCGATGACGATCGCCCCCTCTACCGTCGAGACCGCGCGTTGGCGAGCCATTCCGTCACCTGCGATCGACTTCGGCACCCGAGTCCGATGGGACGATTCCCTCCAGCCGGCGCCGTCACGGATAGCCATAGGTCCTAGGACGAAATTACCATCCCGCCCCGCCGATCGCCTCAAGGAGTCACGCCCCGGAGGTCACGTCGGCGGTGGGAGGAAGGTACCGACGCGTCCGAGGAGCGGATGCCGAACGTCACCCCTGCGACTCGACGCGCCGACGCAAGAGGCGTCGGCAGACGACATAGGTAAACGACAACTGGATGCCGTAGTTGACGACGGTGGCGAGGGCGATGCCCTTGATGCCGATCAATTCCTTGAAGGCGTAGTCGCCGGCGACGTTGACCACGAAGACGATGACGGAACCGATGAGCATCAATTGACTCTTCCGAAGCGAGATCAAAACGCGCGAGTAGACGACGGCGAGGGTGTAGCAGGGCACCATCAGCGCCAGCGTCGCCTGTACCTGGGAGACCGCCGCGGTGTCGTCGGCGGTGAATTCGCCGTGTTGGAACAGCACACGGACGATCGTCTCCGAGAGGAGGATGAGGACGACCGTCAGGGGCACGGTCGCGGCCAGGATCAGACGGGCGTAGGTGGTGAGCGTGCGCTGGAGCCGATGCCACTCCTGCTCGGCAACGAGCCGGGAGAAATAGGGAAAGACGGCCGTGCCGAGGGCGATGCTGCTGATGCTCAAGATCGGCAAGATCAGGCGGTTGCCGTAGTTGAGGACCGCGAGTTGGCGGTCGCCGAGCGTCGCCGCCATCGCGACGTCGACGAGCGGCAAACCGCCGAATACGATCCCGTTGCCGAGTAACGGGAAGAACTGCCGTGGGAGTTCGCGTGTTTCGGGGAGACCCCCGTACCACCTCGGCAGGCGCCGGATTCCGTGACGCCGCAACTCCCACCCGAGCAGCCCGAGTTGGATCAGGTTGCCGAGGACGAATCCCACCGCCAGCGCATCGACCGCCCGACCGGGCGCGAACACGAGGGCGGAACCGCTGACGACGGGCACCACGACCGGCGACGCCGCGGCCAATCCGAAGCGATTGCCGGCGTTGAGCATCCCCGTCCAGATCGCGGCGAGTCCGCCGATGAACACGGCCGGCAGCATGAGCATCCAGAGCCGGGCGGTCAAGGCGAGTTTTTCCGCGTCGAAGTTGGACGCGAGGAGTGGCAACACGACCGGCGGCAGCATCGCCAGGATCGCGGTGGCCCCGAGGAGGAGGAGGATGCCGACGAGCAGCGTCTCGGCGAAGACCCGGTCGGCCGCTTCCTCACCCCGTGCCGCCCGCGCATGGGCATGCAAAGGGAGGAGCGAACCGACGATCGCGTCGGTGATGATCAGCGAGATGAACCCGGGAATCACCCAGGCCGCGATGTACGCCTCCGCGGCGTCGCCGGTGCCCAGCTTCGCGGCGACGAGCACCTCGCGCCCCATCGCGACCAGCTTGACGACCAGCGTCAAGATCCCGACGAGGATCGCCGCGCCGATGACCCGGCGGTTGTCCCCCGCGGCGACGAGACGCGTGGCGACCCCTTGCGCCCGCACGACGACCCGGCCCGACGCGTTCATCGGCTGGCTTCGCCCCCGGAGGAACGTCTCCCGGCCGCCGGCTCGGGTCGTCGGTTCGTCGATCGGTCCACGATTGCCCCTGTTCAGGGTTTGATGCGCAGCCCATCCGGGGCCGCAACCGGTGCGTCGCCATTCTGGCACCCGGCCACCCAAAAGGGTGGGTGGCACGATAGGCCGAACGTCACGGTCGATCCGGGACTTTCGGGCAATTCGTACTGTACAGTAGTGACCTGCGAGCTAGGGAGAAAGGGGCATCCGATCGTCATAATCGGAAGAGGCCGCCTTTGGGATTCTGCGGTTGACGCGGCGGTAACGAGGCGGGCGGTACAGGTCGCGGCAGGCCAATCGGGAGGGAATGGCCGGATGATCGGCGGCGGTCAACTCAGCCGGCACGAAAAACAACCCGAGAGAAACCACGCTCCGGTGCGAGTGCGCATGGTACCGGCGACCGAGCGAGCGACGATCGGCCGGAGCTGGCAGGAGATCGAGCGGCGCGTCGGGTCGGCCGGTCTGTCCTGCTCCTGGGCATGGACGGCGGCGTGGTTGCGCCACTACGGCGATCTCGTTCCGCACCGCTTCGTCGTCGGCGAACGCGACGGTCCGTGCGCGATCGCCCTGGTCGTCGAAGGCGTGGGGCAAACACGCGGCCCGATTCCAGTCCGCACCGTCCATCTCGGGACCGCGGGCGAGCCCGACGCCGAGACGGTGCGGGTCGAATACAACCGCCTCCTCGTCGCGCCGGGCGACCGGCGCGATTTCCTGCGCGGCCTGTTGGATACGATCGTCGCTTCGGATCTTCGTTGGGACGAATTGCGTTTCGACGGGTTCCCGTTCGAGGAGATCGGACCGCTCATCGACCTCGATCCCTCCTTCATCGCCGATACCCGGGTCTGTCACGTCGCCGATCTCGCGGCCGTTCGCCGGGGGAGCGGCGACGTCCTCTGCGCCCTCCGCCGCCACACGGCCGCCAAAATCCGCCGGACGATCCGGCGGCTCGAAGAGCAGCACGGTCCCTTGCGGGTCGAATGGGCGGAAACGCGCGAGCAGGCGGAGCAGATCTTCGCGGAGATGCTCGTGCTCCACCGCGCCCGGTGGGAGTCGACGGGGCGGACCGGAACGTTTGCCAGCCCCCGCTTCGCGGGGTTCCACCGCGATCTCGTCGCGAGTCTTTTTTCGGCGGGAGCGATCCTGCTCGCCCGGGTCTCGGCGGGCAACTGCACCATCGGCTGCGACTACGGGTTCGTCGAGCACAACCGGGTGCTCTCCTACCAGTGGGGCGTACGCCGATTCGAGGACCGCCGGCTTTCGCCCGGTCTGGTCACCGGTGCCGCCGTCATGCAGGCGGCGCTTGAGCGCGGGCTGGACGAGTACGACTGGCTGGCCGGCGACGTCCTCTACAAGCGGGAACTCGCAACGACGACGCGCGAGTTGGTCTGGGCGCGAACGGCACGCGGCCCCCGCATACGCGTCATTGCCGAGTTGACCAGGGCCAAACGCCTGGCGCAGCGACTCCGACCCCTCCATGCCCTCGCAGGAGTCACCCTTCCATGAACGTACGGGTGCACGCACTACCGATCAGGTCGCGAGGGGTCGAGTCGACGGCGGAGACGCTGACGATCGCGCTCCATGCCGCCGCCGCGGTTGGCGAGGTCGCCGCGATCTGGCGGCGGCTCGAAGCGTCCATCGGTTGCGGTTTGACCAACAGTTGGGACTGGGTCGAATCGTGGCTCGACCAATTCGGGGAGACCGTGCCCCATCGCTTCGCCGTCGCGACCGGTTCGGGCAGGGTGCGAGGGGTCGCACTCGTCACCACCGGCGTCGGTCAGACACGCGGACCGATCCCCGTCCGCACCCTCCACCTGGGAACCGCCGGCGAGCGGCAGGAAGACACGACCTGGGTCGAATACAACCGCGTGCTCGTCGCTCCGAACGATCGATCGGCGTTTGCCGCGGCGTTGCTGCGCACGATCCGTTCGGCGCGTCTCCCCTGGGACATCCTCGAACTCGGCGGATTCCCGCCCGAAGAGGTGGACTCGTTCCTCCGTCTCGACGCGGGGTTCCGGATTCAACGCAAGGTGTGCCACGTCGCCGAACTGCGCGACACGCGCGACGGCGGAGGATTCGCCGGTCTCAGGAAAGACACGATTGCCAAGATTCGGAAGAATCGCCGGCGCTTCGAGGAGTTGTTCGGTCCGATCACCGCGACCTGGGCGGAGAGCGTCGACGACGGGCTCGCCGTCTTCCGCGAGTTGATCCCGTTGCACCAGGAGCGATGGCAGCGGATCGGAGCACCGGGTTGCTTCGCCAGTCCGCGCTTCACCGGATTCCACGAGGAGTTGATCCGTCGCCTCCTGCCGAAAGGGCAGATCGTCCTGTTTCGGGTTGCCGCCGGCGATCGGATCATCGGCATCTTCTACGGCTTCGTCGAAGCGGGAGTGGTCTACCACTACCAGTGGGGACTGGCGCAGTTCGACCAGAACAGCCTCTCCCCCGGTTTCGTCGTGGGCGCTCTGTGCATGGAGGCGGCGGCGGCGCGCGGGCTCGACGAACTGAACTGGCTCGCCGGCGACACCCGCTACAAGCGCGACCTCGCGAATGCGCAGCGCGAACTCGTCTGGGCCGAACTGCACCGCGGTCCGCGGATGGTTGCCATCGACGCGATGCGCAGTGCCCGCGACTGGCAGCGCCGCCGTCGCGCGGGCGGCACTGCCCCGATCAATGGGGAGGACCGATGAGCGCCTCCAAGATCGAGCTCGCGGCCGGTGCCCTCCACTGGAGTCACGGTGCCGCCCTGCTGCGTCGCACGCCGGCCTGGAGCGGTGTGCTGGTGCTCAACTACCACCGCCTTGGGCACGGCACGACGGCACCGTTCTTCCGGGACGCCTTCAGCGCGACGCCCGACGACTTCGATCGGCAACTCGCCTTCCTCGCGCGCAACGCCGACGTGATCGGCGCCGACGACCTGCCGCACGTGCTCCGCCGTGGACGCGGTCGTCACGTCATGATCACCTTCGACGACGGCTACCTCGACAACTACGAACTCGCGTTTCCCCTCCTCAGACGGCACGGCCTGTCCGCGACCTTCTTCATCTGCACCGGGCTCCTCGACGGTCGCCGACTCTCCTGGTGGGACGAGATCGCCTGGATGCTCCGCACCAGCACCCGGCGCGAACTCCCCGCGAGCACGTGGCTCGAAGCGCCGGTCGCTCTAGCCGGCGACCGCGAGGATGCGATCAAGGCGGTGATCGAACGTTATCGCGCTTTCCCCGGTGAACAGACGGCAGGGTTCCTCGAGCACCTCGGCGAAACGGCCGGAACCGGGCGCGCCGATCCCTCGCTGGCCCGCAACCTCTGGATGACGTGGGACAACGTGCGAGAGATGCGGACGCGCGGGATGGCGATCGGTGCGCACACGATCACCCATCCGATCCTGTCGCGCCTGCCGGCAGAACGCCAACTGGAGGAGATCGGCGGGTCCGGCGCCCGCCTCGCGGTCGAACTCGGCGAGGCTCCCTGCCTCTTCGCCTATCCCGTCGGCAAACCGTACACCTTCAACGCCGACACACGCGTCGCCCTCCAGGCATGCGGTTTCCGCTATGCGTTCAGTTTCTACGGCGGGCACCAACCCTTCGCCCCGGTCGACCGCTACGACGTCCGTCGCGCCCACGTCGACTGGCGGACCACGTTCCCTCTCTTCCAGGCGAAGGTCACCCTGCCCACGGTGTTCGCCCGCTGGTGACGCCCCTCCTCCGCCCGCTTCCGCTCGCGACTCTCGACGACGACTTCGACGAAGGCGCGGTCCGACCCGATGAACGTCGCCGGGGCTATCCACGTGCTGGGGACGAGGCTCGATCAGGACCGCTCACCTCCTTGCGGGCTCGGTGCTCATCGTTTACTGTGCGGACATCACATATGCGAGCGCACATGGGCGATCTCGAACCGCGAGGGAGGAAGTAGACGTGTTTGGATATGCACCTCGGATGGTCCGTCGCTGGGTTGGGGTTCCCGCGGTGGTCGCGTTGGCGATCGCGCTCCTGCCGGCAGCGCTGATCCCGGCGTCGACGGTGGCGGTCGCACCGACCTGCTTCGGCCAACCGGCCACCATCGTCGGTGCGGGAACCATCCAGGGAACCCCCGGCAACGACGTGATCGTCGGTTCGAGCGGGCCGGATGAGATCTGGTCGAACGGCGGCGACGACACGATTTGCGCCCTCGGCGGCAACGACGTGATCCACGCGTCGATCGACGACTACCACAGCTCGAAGGTGGACGCCGGGGACGGGAACGACACCATCTCCACGGGTATCAACGCCATCAAGGACGTGCTACTGGGCGGGAGCGGCGCCGACTCCTTCTACGTCGGCTCCGGCGGCAACCCCGAAATCCACGGCGGCAGCGGCGGCGACCACGTCATCGCCGGTTCCAACAACGACATCACCGCCGACGGCGATAGCGGCGGCGACGTATTGGATGCCCACCAGGCGTCGTTCGCGCGGCTCTACGGTGGAAGCGGCACGGACAGGCTGATCTCCGCCTCCTTCAACAGTGTCCTCGACGGCGGCTCGGGCCACGATACCTGCGGCGGCGGCGGCACCAACACGATCACGAACTGCGAGGCGTAGTTCTCAGGAAGCGATTGCTGGCGTAGACTGCGTTCCCCGGCGGACCGGCGTTCAGCCGCTCTCCGCGGCCTATTCGCGGCGAGTCTTGCCCGTGGGGGACGACCGTGGCCCACGACTCCGAAGCACAGGAGCGCCGGCGGATCGACGCCCAATACGACATCGCCCATCCGCGACCCAGCGTCGTCGCCGCGATCGGCGCCCTCGGATTGCGGGCCGGACAGTTGGTGCTCGACGCCGGTTGCGGACCCGGTGCCCTATTGGGGTTGTTGCTCGGTGCGGTCGCGCCGGGCGGACGCGTCGTCGGGTTGGATCTCGACGGCGACAACGTCGAGGTCGCGGCGTCCCTCTGGCCGGAGCGGATAGCATCCGGAGAGTTGGCGCTCGACCGGGGTGACGTCACCAATCTCCCGTTCGCCACCGGCGCGTTCGACGCGGTCTGGACCTCGCTCGTGCTCCACCACGTCGCCGAGCCGGCGACGGCGCTCCGAGAGCTGGCGCGCGTCGTCGCGCCGGGCGGGTTGGTGGCGGTTCTGGACGGCGACGACAGCGCCTCGTTCCCGTTTCTTCCCTGGTCGCCGGACCTGGAGGAGCGCCTCCGCGCGGCGGTGCGGCGGGGCGCCGCCGACAACTACGGCGGCAAACTCGACGGCACGATCCTTCCCTATCTGGGGCGCGACTTGCCGCGCCTCTTACGGGAAGCCGGACTAACCGCGATCACCCTCCAGGCGTTTGCCGACGTCGATGGTGGACCGCTCGACCCAGCGCGCGAAGCGAAGGTCCGGGAGTGGCTTCGCGGTTGGGTCGACGGTCGGATCCGCGACTACCTGACGCCGCGCGATCGCGACGCGGTCCTGGCCCTCGCCGATCCCGACAATCCGGCCTACGTCCTCGCCAGCCCCGATTTCTTCCTTTGCCGAACCTGGTTGCTGGCGACGGGACGAGTCCGGCGATAGGTCGGACTACGCGGCCGGGGTTGCCTCGGGCGATCCGGTCGCCGGTGTCGCCAGCGGGAAGGTCTCCGAGGTGCCGCCCGCACACGGTCCGCCGAGTTCCGGTCCGTTTCCCGCGTACAGCTCGATGAATTGCCCCAGCCGGGGATCGGCGGCCGTGTCCAGCCACAACTGCGTGCCCCAGGCCGACGCCACGATCGGCGCCGGCAGCCCCGGATACGGGCTGACCAGCAGGTAGTCCTGCTGTGCCGCCAGGTCTCGCAATGTGGCGATCTGATCGGCGGGGAGGTCGGGTCGATAGGTGATCCAGACGGCGCCGTGTTCGAGCGAATGGACGGCGTGCTCGTTGCCGACTGGTTGGTCGTAGAAGCCGCAATTTTGAAAGACCGGATTGTGCGGCCCGCCGACGGGTGGCGACTGCGGGTAGTCGATGTGCCCCGCCTCGTGTTCCCTCGACGGCACGTCGAACGTAAAGAGACCGGGAATCACGCCGTCGTCCGGGGTGCCGGCGACCGGAGTCGCCTGCTGAGCGTCACCCTGGAGTACGACGAGTGCCGGCAAGAGCGCCAGGGCAACGACCGCGACGGCGATCACCGATCTCCTCACGAACCGACCTCCATCATGAACCGTCCATCACCGAGCGGGGCGCC
>DATBFX010000363.1:0-9430 GCA_036558305.1 Thermomicrobiales bacterium
ACGCGGTACCCGCCGAGCGCGTACTCGCAGGCGATCTGCGAACCCATCCGTCCGGCACCGGCGACGAGGATGTTCATGGCATCACCACCCCCGATCCTCGCGGGAACGACCGAGATTGAACGCGCCCCGAGACGCCGACGCGCTATTCGCCGGTGGCTCCCGTGCGCAACGCCGCAATCCCCTCCGCAAGCGCCTGCTGGTAGATCCACAGGTCGCCCGAGTACGCGATGGCCCGAAATCCGCGGCCGATCCACTCGCGTCCGACGTCGACGCTGCCGGCCATGATGCCGGCGGTTTTGCCGTGGGCATCGGCGGCGGCGACGACGGTGTCGACCGCTTCCTGGAAACGCGGGTGGTCGAACTGGGCGGGGATACCGAGCGATTGGGTGAGGTCGAAGTGGCCGATCCAGAGGCAGTCGATCCCGTCGACCGCCGCGATCGCCTCCGCGTTCTCGACGCCCTTCGCCGTTTCGATCTGGGCGATCAGCATCCCCTCGGCGTTGGCGCTCGCCATCTTCGCCGCGACGTCCCCGCCGGCGTAGTCGTCGTGGGCGACACCGAAGGCGGTGCCGCGCCCGCCCTCCGGGTGGTACTTGGCGGAGCGGACGATCAGGTTGGCCTGCTCGACGTCCTCGACCATCGGCACCATCAAGCCCATCGCGCCGACGTCGAGCGGGCGGGAGAGGAGGTGGTACTGGGTGGCGGGGACGCGGACCATCGGCACGGTGTCGGCAGCGCGGGTCGCCGCCATCAGCATCCGGATCGTCTCGATACTCCAGCCGGTGTGCTCCATGTCGAAGATGACAAACTCCGCCCCCGCCTCGGCGGCGATCCGGCCGATCCCCGTCGTGTTGAACTCGAAGACCATCGTCCCGATCGCGAGACCGCCCGCGGCCAACGTCCGCTTGACCCTGTTCTCCCTCATCTCCCCCCCTACCCGTTCCGGAACCGGCGCAATTTCTCCTGGAACGCCGGCACGTCGACGACCTCTTTGTTGACGACGTACCTGGGCACGTTTCCCGCCGCGATCGCGAGCATGCTCTCCATCGCACTCTGCCCGGTGATGTAGGCCCACTCGTCGGTCCAGCAGAGCGCGTGCGGTGTCGCGATCACGTTGTCGAGCGCGAGCAGCGGGTCGCCCGCATCGATCGGCTCCTGCTCGAAGACGTCGAGTGCCGCCCCCCGAATCCGCCGCTCCCGCAACGCCTCGGTCAACGCCGCTTGATCGACGATCGGGCCCCGCGCCGTGTTGATCAGGAACGCGGTCGGTTTCATCAGCGCCAACCGCTCGGCGTCGAGCAGGTGCCGCGTCTCCGGCGTCAGCGCGCAGAGGACGACGGCGAAATCCGCCGTCGCCAGCAGCGTGTCCAGGTCCACGAGTTCGACGCCGAGCTCGGCCGCCCGCGCCGGATCGACGTACGGGTCGTAGGCGATCGGCACCAGGTCCAACGGCTTGGCGAGGCGGACGACCTCGCCGCCGATGTTGCCGAGTCCGATCAGACCGAGTTTCTTCCCGGTCAACCCGTACCCCATCAACTCCAGTTTGCGCGACCAGCCCTCACCCGCGCGGATCGCCCGGTCCTGCTCGAACAGCCGGTGCGCCAGCGCCAGGATGAACGTCATCACGACCAGGGCCACCGGTCGCCGTACCCCGTCCGGCGTGATCGTCAGCGCCACCCCGTGCGCGGTGCAGGCCGGGACATCCACGCTGTCGTAGCCGACGCCGTAGCGCGCGATCACCGCCAACCGATCCGCGCCCTCCAACGTCGCCGCCGACACCCGCGGCGCCAGCACTGCCAGCGCGTCGTACCCGCGGATCTGGTCCGCCCGCAACTCGCGCGTGTTCTCGGCCAGAAACTCGTGCTCGATCCCCGGTTTGCCCTCAAGCAACCCGAGCCCGATGTCCCCGAGCCCGACCGTCCCGTCCGGATTGAGAAAATCCCGCGTCAGCCCGATCCGAAACATGCCCGTCCTCTTCGAGAGTCGTCAGTCGTCAGTCGTCAGAGCGTCTTCTGCCCATCTTGCTAACGACTAACGACTGACGACTAACGACTCGACTACCGTACCGAAATCCCGCCGTCCACGAAGAAGTGCGCGCCGGTGGCGAAGCGCGAGTCGTCGGAGGCGAGGAAGACGGCGATCCCGACCATGTCCTCCGGTTCGCCGGCGCGGCCGATCGGGTGCAAGGCGCGCAACTGTTCGGCGGTGACCGGATCGTCGAAGAGGGGTTTGGTCAAGCCGGTGCGGATCGAACCGGGGACGATGCCGTTGACGCGGATACCGAACCGCGCCAAGTCGGCCGCCATCACCCGCGTCAAACCCATCACGCCGGCTTTCGACGACGAGTAGGCATGCCAACCGGCCCCGCACATCGTCAGTCCGGTGGGAGAACCGGCGTTGATGATCGACCCGCCGTTCCCCGCCTCGATCATCAGGCGGGCGCCGTGCTTGCAGGAGAGGAAGACGCCGCGCAGGTTGACCGCGTGCGTCCGCTCCCAAACCTCCAATGGCAACTCGTGCACCGGCGCGTCCTCGCCGATCAATTGCACCGCGGCGCAGGTGTAGAGCACGTCGAGCCGCCCGTACCGGTCCTTCACCTGGGCGAAGGCGCGCTCGACGCTCCCCTCGTCGGTGACGTCGGTCGCCAGCGGGAAAGCGCCCTCGCCGATCTCGGCGGAGGCGGCGGCGAGTCCCGGTTCGTTGCGGTCGATCATGCCGACGACGGCGCCCTCCCGCACGAAGGCGCCCGCCGCCGCGCGGGCGATCCCGCTGGCGGCTCCGGTAATCACGCAGATCTTCCCGTCGAGGCGACCCACCTACTCCCCTCCCTCCCGAGATCGATACGGTTCGGTCTCCGTCAACTCCGTCTTCACTCCGTTCGGCGACGACAGCAAGAAGGCGACCCGCTGACCTTGCCCACCGAGCGACACCGACACCGCTTCCTCCGGTGAGAGCCGGGCGGTGGCGACGTCGATGTCCTTCACCGCAAAGCAGACGTGATGGAGGCACTCGCCCAGGCGATCGAGGTCGTCCTTGAGCGGTCCGGCGCCCGTCGGTTCGACGAGTTGGAGGAACGTGTTGCCGGCGTCGAGCAAGACCAACCGGACGCCGAGTTCGGGCAAGCGATCGTCGCGGACGATCGGCAGCCGCAGTCGATCGCGGTAGTACCCGATCGAGGCGTCGATGCTGCGCACGAGGATCGAAACGTGGTCGACGCGGTCGACGGTCTCCGGCATCCCGCCCTCGCCATCCACCCCGCCGGCCCGGCTCCGCCGATCGCCGCCGACAGTGACGGTGCGCCCCACCGGCTGAGTGGTCGATTGGTTGACCAATGGGCGCACTCTACGGGAAACGGCCGACGGTGTCAATCCCGGCCGCGCAGATTGCCCTTGCTTTCTCGGTCAGGTCCAGCGAGCGGCCAACCCCACGGCGCCGATGCGGGCCGAAGCGTACGTAGGATTAAGGATGTCGAGGACCATCGATCGTGCCAATCTGCCGGTGCCGACGAGGCTGTGCCGGCGCCGCGCACCGCGGAGCAGCCGCCCGAACGTGCCGGGGTCACGCCGACCGACAGGCGGAGTTGCCTTCACCGCCCCGACCGCGCGCCGCGACGCCCGGGCGCGGTTCGTTCCGGATCGTTGTTGCGGAACTGTTGCACCGTCAACCGGACGTTGACACCGCAGGAACGTAGCAACGACTACGGTAAGACCGCGCCACCAACGGGGTTGGCCCTCGAATGCGCTGCCGCCGCGGATCGGGCGAGATCGAAGACTACGCGAGCCTATCGCAGCGATCCCGATCGGTAGCCCGGCGCGGTGCGCGGTCACGGGAGGAACCACATTCGTTGGATCGGGCGACACCAGGCTGAGGAACCCTGCGCTGCGTCCGGCCGCGGGTGGGGAGGCGAATTTCGCTGCACCAGTCGCCGGTTTCGTGAAAAGGGGGCACCCATGTCCGCATCGGATTCCCGTCTCGCGAGACTCCTCCTCACGGTCGTCCTGGCCGTGGGCGTCCTGCCCGTGGGTTTCGGCGCGTTGCAGCACGGTGCCCAGGCCGCGACTGGTCAGCGTGCAGCCAACGCTGTCGTGCACATGGCCGACACCACGCCGCCGAAGATCACCAAGTTGTGGGTGACCTCGGTCACGCAAACGTCGGCGACGATCTACTTCGAGACCGACCAACCGGCCGAGGGCTACATCGACTACGGACTCAGTAGCAGCCTTGGCCGGGTCGTTCCCGGTTCGCCCCCGGCGCCCGCCACCAAGCACACGCTGACGTTGCCGTCCCTCAAGCCCAGCACCAGTTACTCCTTCCGGGCCCGGGCGGTGACGGCCGGCGGCCAGGACACGACGGAAATCCACACCATCCGCACGTGGCCGTCCTCTGCCACCGCCCGCCTGACGGTGAAGAAGACCAACGCCGACGGCACCAAGGTACTGACCGGGGCATGTTGGGAACTCTACACCGACGCCGGCAACGGCACCCTCGGCAACTTCGTCGCCGCTTACTGCGACCTCTACGACGCCACACCCAACAACGGGCGAACGGTCTTTCCGGCGCTCAACGCCGGCAACTACGTCCTTCTCGAAACCCTCTCGCCCAATGGCTACGTGATCGGGAAGCCGCGAACCCTGAGCCTCTCCGCGGGGCAGTCGCGCGGGATGACCGTCAAGGACGCGGCGGGCGGGACGCGCCTCAAAGTCGTCAAGCAGGACCAGAACGGCCAAACGCTCCTGGGCGCCTGCTTCTTCGTCTACGCCAACGTCGGGGGCGAGGTTGGTAACTACGTCAGTGCGGGCTGCGACGACTACGGTGCCGTCGATGGCGCGACGTACCTGGGCAGCCTGGCGCCCGGCGCCTACTTCCTGTGGGAGGCCTACGTCCCGACCGGCTACGTGCGCGCGCCGTTGACGCCGTTCGCCGTGAGCAAGAGCCAGGCGACGAAGACGATCACGGTTCGGAATACCCCGGTGGAGGATCCCGATAACGTGGTCGTGCGCGCCGTCGACGCCAACGGCGTGCTCGTCCCCGGCGCCTGCTTCACCCTCTACGATGCCGGCGGCGACTACCACTTCGTCGCCTCGGCATGCGACGGCTCGGACGGGCGGTACGACGGCGTCACCTACTTCCCGGATATCGCGCCGGGCAACTACCTTCTCATCGAGCGCTGGGCACCGTCCGGCTACCAGGTCGGCAAACGGCTCACCTTCACCAAACTCGCGGACACCATCCGGAAGCAGAAGATCACCCAGACGCCGGGTGGACAGAACGTCACCGTCAAGACGCTCAAGGGAAGCACCACGACGCGCGTGCCCGGGGCGTGCTACGCGGTTTTCCGTCGGTCGACCGGCAACCTCATCACCTACGCCTGCGACGACTACGACGGAACCGCCGACGGGATCACCCGCTTCGCCGGGTTGAGGGCCGACACCTACGTCCTGATGCAGTACGTCACCCCGCCCGGGTACGCCCAGCCGGCGGATCGCTCCTTCACCGTCGGCGACACGACGGCCTCGGTCACGGTGCGGCTCCAGACGGGGGTGACGAGCGCGTCGGTGAGCGAGGCGCCACCGGCGTCGATCGTGCCACCGAAGGCGACCGCGACGGCTTCGCCGACACGGAAGACCTCGCCGACCGCGACGCCGACCGCCCAAGCCGGGCCGACCGACACGCCCACCCCGACGGCGACGGAACCGGCAGCGGAGACCTCGACGCCGGAGCCGACGGCGACCGAGACGCAGGCGCCGGAACCGACCGCGACCGAAACGCCGACAACCGAGCCGACCGAAGCGCCCAACGCATCGCCGATCGCGCAGGCCGGCCCCGACCAGGAGGTCGTCGACGGCGATGGCAGCGGCGACGAGGCCGTCACCCTCGACGGCTCGGCCTCAAGCGACCCGGAGGCAGGACCGCTCGTCGCCGAATGGCGCATCGGCGATCAGGTGGTCGCGACCGACCTCGTCGCGGCGGTTACCCTACCGGTCGGGACGTACACCGCGGTGCTCACCGTCACCAACGCCGCCGGCGCCAGCGCCAGCGACGAGGTCGCGATTGTGGTCGCCCCCGCGCCGGAATCCGCCGCAACCGAGGCGTCCCCCGAGGGAGGGACGTAGCGGACAGGCGGGTCGAGCCTCGCCCTGTGGACGGCTCCCGGGAACCCGGGAGCCGTCCCGGCGTCATCTCGGTCACAGCAATGTCGTCGCCGATGCCGTTCAACCACTTGCGGTCGAGCCATTCGTTCGGCATTCTTCGCAGATCGCACGTGCCGCCATCCACGGACCGCGTTGCCGACGATCGGAGATCTCATGCGCTGCCACACACGCCCTGTCCTCGCGGTCCTGGTGGTTGGCCTCCTACTCTCCGGCTCACTCCCTGGCTACCTTGCGTCGGCCTCGCCGGCCAACTACCCGGCGGCCGCACCGCAGACGCTACAGAGCAGCGTCGTCGTGCGCCCGAACCCCCAGGTCGCCGCCGCCTCCGATAACCCGGCCGCCTACGTCGCGGATCGCTACGTCGTCTCGTTCCGCAACGACGTCCCCGATCCGGTCGCGGTCGCCGATGCACTGGGGGCTCGTCTCGGCTTCGCGGCGACCCACATCTACCAGCGTGCCCCCAAGGGATTCGCCGCCCGGCTTTCGGCCCGTGCGCTCGCGGGGGTTCGCGCGGACGCGCGTGTCACCGCGGTCCGCCCCGACGCGCTCATTCCGCTCGAATCCATCCCGACCGGCGTCAGCCGGATCGGGACGCAACTCAACACCACGGCCAAGCTCGACGGCAAGGACGGTTCCGGCCAGCGGGTCAACGCCGACGTCGCCGTCATCGACACCGGGGTGGACGCCACCCATCCCGATTTGAACGTCGCCGGCGGCACCGACTGCACCGGTCTCGACGATCCCTACTACGACGAGGCCGGCCACGGCACCCACGTCGCCGGCACGATCGGCGCCCTCGACAACGGGTTCGGTGTCGTCGGCGTGGCGCCCGGCGTCCGGTTGTGGTCGATCAAGGTCTCCGACGCCTACGGCGCGTACCTGAGTTGGTACCTCTGCGGCTTGGCGACGCTGGTGGACAACGCCGATTGGATCGAGGTCGCCAACATCAGCCTCGGCGGAGCCGGCGACGACGGTTCTTGCGCCAGCACCGACGAGCACCAATTGATCTGCGACGCGGTCGGCGGCGGGGTCACCGTCGTCGTCGCGGCGGGCAACGAGCGCGACAACGCCAACAACTACGCTCCGGCGACGTTTTCTCAGGCGATCACGGTCTCGGCCCTCGTCGACACCGACGGCAAGATCGGGGGGAAGGGGCCCCGCACTCCCTATGGCGCAGATGATACATTTGCCTCGTTCAGCAACTTCGGCGCCGACGTCGACCTCGCCGCGCCGGGCGTCAATATCCTCTCGACCTGGCCAACCTACTTCTCCGGCAGCGACGGTTACGCGTACCTGAGCGGAACCAGCATGGCCAGCCCCCACGTCGCCGGCGCCGCCGCGCTCTACATCGCCGCCCACGGTCGGGTCGGACCGAGCGCCGTCAAGAGCGCGTTGCAACAAAACAGCGACACCGGCGGCATGACGGGCGACCCCGACGGCACCCGCGACCGGGTGCTCTACGTCGGCGCGATCGCCCCGTCCTGCACCCTTTCGCCGACCTCGGCCGTGGTCGGCAGGACCGTCACCGCCACCTGCACCAAATTCCGCGCCAACGAGACCGTCAGCATCTACTGGGACAGCACCAGCACGAACCGTGTCGCTTACTTCTCCGCTTCGAGCACCGGCAGTGGCAGCAAGACCTTCAAGGTGCCCGCGGCGACGAAGGGCAACCACACCGTGATCAGCCGCGGCGGCACGAGCGGCAAGCGGACGACCGACACCTTCGGGGTGAGACCGAGCCTGACCCTCGCGCCCTCCTCGGGGCAGCAAGGCGACCTCGTCACCGTGAAGCTTTGGGGATTCACCGGCGGCGAGCAGATCACCGTCAAGTGGTCCAAGACGTCGACCACGACGCTCACCCTCAAGTCGGGCCTCGTCGCCTCCGCGACCGGCAGCGGATCGTTCACCTTCCACGTCCCGGCCGGAGCGGCCGGCAGCCACAAGATCACGGCAACCGGTTCCAAGGGGAACACGGCGTCGGCAACCTTCACCCAGGAGGCCACGTCCGCCGCCTCGATCGAAGAAGCGACCCAAACTCCGCCCACCACCCCGAGTACGACCGCCACGCCGACGCGCACGCCACGACCGACCCGCACGCCAAGGACAAGTCCGACTCGAACACCAACCGCAACGGCGACGGCGACCGAGTCGCCGGCACCCAGCCCGACCTCCACACCGGAGCCGCCCGACCTCGTCGTCGAGAGCGTCGAGATCCTGCCGGGCAGCACGGTGACGACCGAGGATACCGTGACCATTCGCGCCGTCGTCGCCAACCAGGGCGCCGGGGGCACCGGCGGTGCTCCGGTTCGCGCCTGCATCTATGCCAATCTCGACGCCGCTCCGGGTGCCAGTGACGTGCCGGACGCCGCCCCTCTGACGTCCGACGATCTCCTCCCCGGAGCAGCCACAACGCTCGAAGCGCAACTCGGACAATACGCGGCGGCCGGCACCGACACCGTCTGGGTCTGGATCGACTGCACCGACGACGTACCGGAAGCCGACGAGAGCAACAATCTCGCCGGTCCGTACCAAATCGTCGTCGAGGCACCCGCAACCGAAGAACCGGTCACCGGGTAGTCGTTCACCTCGCCGGGGCAAACACCTTCCGCTGCCCGTCTTGCCGTCTCACGCGGTTGACGCGGCCGCTTCGGCCCCCCATCATGTGCCCAGACGACCAGACATTCACTGTGGCGGTTCCGCTATGCCCACTTCGCGCCCTTCCCGCCAGCCCGACCTCGCTCCAGTACCGATCCGGCCCGGTATCGAGCCCGTCCGGCATCCGATCGCCGGGCTGCCGCTGCCGCTGACCCCGCTCATCGGCCGCGAACGCGAAATCGCCGCGGTGGCTGCCCTGGTGCGCGACCCCGGCATTCGTCTCGTCACCCTGACCGGTCCGGGCGGCGTCGGCAAGACCCGCCTCGCCATCGCCGCCGCGACGGAAGTCGCCGCGGACGCCGCGGGCGGCGTCACCTTCGTCCCACTCGCCACGATCCGCGATCCGGCCCTCGTCTTACCGGCGATCGCCCAGGCCCTCGGCATCCGGGAGGACGGCGACCGGTCTCTCGTCGAACGGCTCGCCACCTCGCTGGGGGGTGACGAGGCACTCCTCGTCCTCGACAACCTCGAACAGGTCCTGGACGCCGCGGCGCATCTGGCCGACCTGCTCGCGGTCTGCCCGACCCTGACGATCCTGGCCACGAGCCGTTCGCGCCTTCGCGTCTCCGGAGAGCACGATTTCCCGGTGCCGCCGCTCGCCCTCCCTGACGGCCGTTCCCTCA
>DATBFX010000364.1:0-13622 GCA_036558305.1 Thermomicrobiales bacterium
CGACGGTCAAAGGATCGTGCAAGAACAAGCCCGTGCGGCGATGCCCCGTCCAGACCCAGGCGCAGACCTTGGCGATGAGTTGCGCGTACGGAGACGCGGCGGTCGCCGCGGCCTCCCACACCGCCTTCGGCAACGCGACCCGGTACGTGACGTCGAGCCCGACGACCGTCAGATCGAGCGCCCGGTTCGAGAAGACTTCGACCGCCGCCTCGGGATCGACGAAGACGTTGAATTCGGCGTGCGGCGTGATGTTGCCGCCGACGTGGTAGGCGCCGCCCATGACGACGACCGACTTAAGCAGGGTGGGAAGCTCCGGCGCCACGTTGAGCGCAATCGCGAGATTGGTCAGCGGCCCCTGGCAGACGAGCGTCAATTCGCCCGGCCGCTCCCGCGCGAGGCGGATGATCGCCGCTGGTCCGCGATCGGGCGCCACCGGCCGCTCGACGTTGGGGAGATCGGATTCCCCGAGACCGTCGCGCCCATGGAAATAGTGACCGTCGCGCAACTCGCGGACGAGGGGTTTACTCGCCCCGCGATGGACGGGGATATGATCGGCGCCAAGAAAGCCGAGCACCTTCAGCGTGTTTTGGATGACCTGCTCGACACCGGTGTTGCCGGCAAGCATCGTGACGGCGACCAACTCGGCCCGCGGATCGGCCAGCGCCAGGGCGATCGCGACCGCATCGTCGACACCCGTATCGACGTCGAGGATCAGCGGTGTCCGTCCCTCGGCCATCAGTCCCGCTCCAACGGTACTGCACCGGAGAGACGCTCGATCTTCGCTGCCTCGGCCTCGACCCAGGCCGCGACCGGCGGCGTCTCCGTGATCTGCGATTCCGTGACGACGTCGAGGAAATACGGGCGACCGTCCGCAAGTGCCGCTTGCATCGCCGGCTTCACCTCTTCCGGATCGACGACCTGGTGAGCCCGGAATCCGAAGCCGCGGGCGATCGCCGCGTAGTCGACCGGGTTGAAATCGACCGAGAAGTAGCGGTCGCCGTGGTAGAGGTGCTGGAGCTCCTTGATCCAGCCGAACGAGCCGTTGCTGCATTGGATGATGACGACCGGCAGGTTGAGCCGGGTGATCGTCTCGAACTCGCCGACCGACATCCCGAAACTGCCGTCGCCGGTCATGCCGACGACGCGCCGGTTCCCGCGGCCATAATACGCCCCGACCACACCGGGGATCGCGTAGCCCAAACCGCCGTGCGCCCGCGGGATGATCGTCGTCCTCCCGGCCCGTCGCAGTTCGTACTGGGCCCCGAGGTACGGCGTCGGCGTCCCCGGATCGGCGACGATCAGCACGTCGTCGTCGAGGAGTTCGCGCATCGCGCGGACGACGACCTGCGGTTTGATCGGCCGGCTGGTAATCCGCGATTGGCGTTCGACGTCCGCCCAGTAGCGGTCCCGCTCGGCGACGAGTCCGTCGATCCGGGCGCGATTGCGCGCTCCGACCTCGGCGGGCCGGTCGATCGCGGCGAGGAGATCGACCAGGGTCAATTTCGCGTCGCCCGCGATCGGGACCGCGAGTCGGTAGTTGTTGCCGATCTCGAACGGCTCCGCGTCGATCTGGATCGCCGCCGGTCCGCCCTCCACCGGCGGCACGTGCCAGTGGTGCGTCGTCGTCGAATCGGTCCGGGACCCGATGTAGACGACGAGGTCGGCGTGGGCGATGACGGCATTCGTGTACGCCCGCGCCCCGTTACCGCCGACGATCCCGATCGAAACCGGACTCGTTTCTGCAACACTGCCCTTTCCATTGATCGACGTCGCGACCGGGATGTTCAGGGTTTCGGCAAACGCCGTCAGTTCCTCCCAGGCGCCCGAGGTCAGCACGCCGCCGCCCGCGACGATCACCGGGCGTTCCGCCCTGGCGATCGCCTCCGCCGCGCGCTGAACCAGTTCGGGATCGGGTCGGGTTCTGAGCGCCGGGGCCGAGCCGAACTCGGGCACGCCGTAGACGGATCCGTCGGGCGTCTCCCCCTCCAGCGTGTCGGTCGGGAGGGAGAGGTGGACCGCGCCGGGACGACCCGTCGTCGCCATCCTGACCGCCCGCCGCGTCATCTCGGCGACGGTAATCGAGGAGTTGATCCGGGCGTTCCACTTCGTGATCGGCCGGAACAGGCTCTCTTGATCGAGTTCGGTCAAGACGCCGCGTCCGTGCTGTCCGACCGGCGTGTCCGAGGTGAGGCACAAAAGGGGGATCGCCGATCCGTGCGCCTCGGCGACACCGGGCACGATGTAGGTCGCACCGCCGCCGCTCGGTCCCTCGCAGACGCCGAGGCGACCGCAGGCGCGGGCGTAGACGTCGGCCATGAACGAGGCCGAGCGTTCGTCGCGGGTCATGATGTGGATCACGCGGTCACGCACGTCGTTGAGTGCGTCGTAGAACGCCATGCCGGTGTCGCCGGGCAAACCGAAGATGTGTTCGACGCCGCTTTCGACGAGGACGTCAACGAGTGCGCGGGCTCCCTGCATCGGTCTCTCCAATCGGCGGGGGCGGGTATTCGATGCGCGCGACTATAGCAAAGAGCGCAACCCAGACGAAAGTGCGACGTGCACCAAGGCAGGGTTCATTCGGGCCGGACGCGCACCGCCACGTAGAGGTCGTTGACATTCGTCCCCGTCGGACCCGGGTTCACGATCCCGCCGGCTGCCTCAAAGACGCGGAGACTGTCGTTGTTGGCGAGGGCTTCTTCCGGGTCGACGCCTTTCTCGCGGGCGCGAGCGCCCGTACCAGGGTCGGCAATCGCCCCGGCGACATCGGTCGGCCCGTCTTGGCCGTCGGTGGCGAGACTGGCGATCGTCCACCCTGTTAGCTGCCGACGCTCGATCTCGAGCGCGGCCGCAAGCGCAAATTCTGTGTTCCTGCCACCGATCCCATCCCCTCGGACGGTGACCGTCGCTTCGCCTCCGCCAAGCAGCACATCGGCGCCGGGATCGCTTGCGCCACACGCCTCAACCCACGCCCGTCCGAGCTCAGACGCTTCGCCGCCGGTTCGTTTCCAGACTACCTCCGCACGGTAGCCGTCCGCCGAAACCTGCTCTCGCATCGCCTCCAGCGCGGTTTCGTTGTCGGCTACGATCTCGACGGCGTCCAATGGGAAATCCCATGCATCACGTTCGTCCGTGGTGCCCTCCAACGTCTGAACGACCACGGCCGGCACGCGATCGCGCACCGCGTACCGGTCGAGAAGCCGCAGCGCGTCTTCGGCTGACGACTCCCCGCGAACCGTCGGACCGCTGGCGATGATCCGCGTGTCGTTGCCGAGGACGTCGGAGAGGATCAACGTCACCATCGTCGCCCCGTCGGCGGCGCGGCGCAGACCACCGCCTTTGACGAGACTGAGCGGGATGCGGACGCGATTGAGGTCCTGGATCGGCGCCCCGGCCCGCAGCAACAGATCGGTGGTACGGGCAACGTCCGCGAGCGTCACCGGCGGACGAGGAGCCTCCATCAGCGCCGAACCGCCGCCCGAGATGATCGCCACGACGACGTCGCCGTCACCGACGCCACGAAGCAGATCGAGCATCTCGCGGGTTGCCCGGACGCCGCGATCGTCGGGAATCGGATGGGCCGCCTCTGCAACCTTGATGCGACGCGGCACTTCGCCCGTTGCGTGGCCGTCCTTCGTGATCACCAACCCGGTCTCGATGCGCTCGCCGCAGACGGCCTCGACACCCCGCGCCATCGGCACCGCGGCCTTGCCAACGCCGACGACGACCAATCGGCGACGAACCGGGATCCGTTGCTCCCGCACGACGAGCGCGCCGCCCTCGCAGGCGAGCACCCGTTCGACCGCCGCGGCCGGTTCAACGGCGCGCAGCGCCCCATCGAACCACCGGCGTATCAGCGCCTCCGGACCGCGATCGGTCACGTCCACGACTCCACCTCGCCCGCGGTCACTCGGAACAGCGTTTCCTGGAGATCCGATGGCAGCGGCGATTCGAACACCACGCGACGACCGCCCGGCAGATCGAACGCGAGGCGCGCGGCGTGCAAGAACTGCCTCGGCGCGATCGACTTCGTTCCCCCCAGCGGACCGACCGCGCGATTGTAGATGGCGTCTCCGACAACCGGATGCCCGATGAAGGCGAGGTGGACGCGAATCTGATGGGTGCGGCCCGTCTCGATGTCGACGTCCAACCGCGTTGCGCCCGCGTCCTCGAAACGCTCGCGGACGCGCAGGTGGGAGACGGCGTGCCGGCCGCTGCCGATCGCCACCATCCGCTGCCGGTCTTTGGGATCTCGCCCGATCGGCACGTCGATCGTCGCGTTGTCCGGTTCGACGACGCCGCGCACGAGCGCAACGTAGCCCTTCTCGACCGACTGCCGGCCCCACTGCGCGACGAGCGCGTTCTTCCCCCGATCGCTCTTGGCGACGACCATCAAACCGGAGGTGTCCTTGTCGAGCCGGTGGACGATGCCCGGTCGATTCGTACCGCCGATCGCGATCGTCGGCGCGTGGTGCAGCAAGGCGTTCACCAGCGTTCCGCGCGGATGGCCCGGCGCCGGATGCACGACCATGCCCGCCGGTTTGTCGAGAACGATGACGTCCTCGTCCTCGTAGACGACGTCGAGCGGAATCGGCTCCGGTTCGAGCGACACGACCTCCGGAGCCGGTACCCGCACCGTGACGACCTCGCCGGGAGTCACCTTGAACGTCCGGCGGCGAAGTCGGCCATCGACGAGCACCTGCCCGTCGTCGATCAGCCGTTGGATGTGGCCCCGGCTGAGGTCGGGTAGCTGGGCCGCGATGTATTTGTCGAGCCGCTCGTTCAAATCGTCGCGGGTTGGACGAAGCTCGACGATCTCCTCGACGTCGTCGACCCCTTCGAGTTCGTCAAGTTCGACCAACTCGTCGTTTGCGGCCTCGTCGTGTCCGCCCCCCGCCGTCATCGGTCACCATCACGATTGAGCACGACCAGCGCCGGCGGCACGGTCGATCCGGAATTGCGCTGCTCGATCTCCTCGCTCTCATCGTCGCGAAGGTAGCGCCAGGCAAGCAGCAGCGCGCCGATCGTGATCGCTCCGTCGGCGACGTTGAACCGGGGCCACCCCGAAACCCCGATGAAATCGACGACGTACCCGAATCGCACCCGATCGACGAGGTTGCCGATGGCGCCCCCAACGATGAGACCGCAACCGATCGCCATCGTCCACGATGCCGTACCGGCACGCCGGTACAGCCGCACCAGGAAAAACACCACGGCGATCGCCAGCACAGTGACGAGGAATACCTGTCCCTGGAGCAATCCGAAGGCGACGCCCCTGTTCTCCACGTACTGGATGCCGAAGAGATCGCCCAGGAGCCGATACCGATGCGACGAAGCGCCTGGACCCAGCTTGTCGGCGACCAGCCACTTGGCGATCTGATCGACGGCGAGCACGAGCGCGGCGATTCCGGTCGCGGCCAGGAGTTGGCGCGTCCCACGGCTTTCGGCGGCGGTTGACGAATCCTCCACCGGCGCTCAACCGACCCGCGACGGCGTCGAGCCGTAGAGGGCGCGCTGTCGTTCCAGGAACGACTGGCACTCGATGCAGAATTCGACGTACGGGAACGCTTCCAGGCGATCCTCGTTGATCGGTTTGCCGCACCGTTGGCAGGTGCCGTACCTCCCGTTGTCAAGCCGATGCAGCGCCCCGTCGATCTGCCGCAGCACATCCCGAAGATCCTCGGTCATCGTGCTGATGCGCTCTTGCTCCATGACGTTGCTGCCGTCGTCGGCCAGGTGGTTGCCGAGGCTACCCCGTTCGTCTTCTTGATCCGTGCCCAGCCAGAGCATCTCCTGTCCGAGCCGTTCGAGGTCGGCCAATACTTCTTCGCGTCGGGTCGTCAACATTTTTCGCGTGGACTCGAGCTTTGCCTTAGTCATGCGCGTCCGCCTTCGTGTGGCCACCAATGGAGGGGTACCGAGCCTGCGATGAACGTCGATCGAACACTGATCCGCCGCGGTTCGCCGACCGCCGCGTTTGGCGCCCGATGGTAGCACAGCACGTACCAACCACCGACCTTCGGCCCAGCGCCGGCGGCTCTATACTCCACCCCCATCATCCGCTTCGCCGGGGCACCTTTCGGAACACCAGTCTGACGATATTGGAGTGCCGGTGGCAATCAATCCGTCGTTTCGTCTGGTCATCGCCGGCGGCGGGACCGGCGGGCACGTCCTGCCGGCGCTCGCCGTCGTCGAGGAATTGCGCGGGCGGGGTTTGCCGCTCGATCTGCTCTGGATCGGCAGCCACGGCGATGTGGAAGGTCCAGCGGCGGTACGGGCCGGGATCCCGTTCCGCGCCGTTCAAACCGGCAAACTGCGCCGCTACGTCGCCGCCGAGACGATCCTCGACGCTGCTCGCCTGCCGGTCGGTACGGTCCAGGCGTGGCGCATCTTGCGTGCGTTCCATCCCGACGCGATCTTCAGCACGGGCGGGTTCGTCAGCGTGCCGACGGTCGTCGCCGGTGCGCGACTGGCGCCGGTCCTCACCCACGAGCAGACCGCGATCCTCGGCCTGGCGACGCGGATCAACCTCCGCTTCGCCGACGTCCTCGCCCTCTCGTTCGAACCCACCGCCTCCCACGTCACGGGCTTCGCCGGCCGCGTCGTGGTCACCGGCAACCCGGTCCGCTCGTCTCTGCGCCACGGCGACCCCGCGCGCGGTCTGGCCCGTTTCGGATTTACCGCCGATCTGCCGCTCCTCTACGTGACCGGCGGCGCCCGCGGCGCCAGCCCGCTCAACCGGCGGGTGGCGGCCATCCTCCCCGATCTGCTCGCGACCTGTCAGGTTCTCCATCAGACCGGACCGGCGACGGCCAACGACGATCTGAAGATGCTGGAAGACCTCGCCGCCGGTTGGCCGCCGGATCTTCGGCGGCGATACCGCGCGGTCGAATTCGTCCGGGACGAGTTGGCCGACGTTTATGCCGCCGCCGCCCTCGTCCTCGGCCGCGCCGGTGCCGGCACCGTCGCCGAGCTCGCCTACCTCGGCAAACCCGGCCTGCTCATCCCGCTCCCCGGCAGCGGCGGCGGCGAGCAGGACGCCAATGCCCGCACCCTCGCCGACGCCCGCGCCGCCGTTGTCCTCGCCCAGGACGAGGCGACACCGGAACGCCTGCGCACCGACCTGGAACGCCTCCTCGGCGACCCCGGCCGCCTCCGCTCGATGGGCGAACGCGCCGCCTCCCTTGCCCGCCCGGACGCCGCTGCGCGATTGGCCGAGGAACTGTTGAAGTTGGCCGGACGGCGGTCGGACTGAGGCGCCGTCTGGCCCGTTCAGAACTCCGCGCCCAGCGCACCGATCGGGATGTCGGTAATGAACATGTGGCCCGGTGCGTGGGTCATCATCAATGGGGGTCTTGTCTGACCCGCGACGGCTTGCGGCGTCACCCCGCAGGCCCAAAAGACCGGGACCTCACCGTCTTCGATACGGACGGGTTCTCCCCAATCCGGTCGGCCCAGGTCGGCGGTCCCCAACGCTCCGGGATCGCCGACCCATACCGGCGCCCCGTGCGCCTTCGGGTAGCGGCTCGTCACCTCGATCGCCCGCCCGACCTGGTCGCCCCGGATCGGCCGCATCGACACCACCAGCGGACCATGGAAAACGCCCGCCGGGAGGCAGTCGCGCCGGGTCCGAAACACCGGCACGTTCGTGCCCTGCTCGACGTGCCGGAGGCGGACGCCGGCCTCGATCAGCGCGTGCTCGAACGTGTAGCTGCAACCGAGTAAGAAACCGACCAGATCTTCACGCCAACGATGCGCAATCGAGACCGGCTCCTCCACCAACTCGCCGTACTCGTAGACGCGATACCGCGGCAGGTCGGTCCGGAGATCGGCACCCGGCGCCGCCCGCGCCGGGATGGGAGAGCCGGCGTCGGTGACGTCGACGAGCGGGCACGGTTTGGGATTGCGGACGCAAAAGAGCAAAAAATCGTAGGCCATCTCCCTCGGGAGGATGACGAGGTTTGTCTGGACGAAGCCAGCGGCGAATCCGACCGTGTGATCCGTCCAGGCACCCTCGCGGATCGCCCGGCGAATCTCCGACGGCGTTGCAGACGCAAGTGTTTGGCGTGTCGTTCGAGTTGCCACCATCTTCAAGCCTCTCAGTTCTTGCCGACGTTGCGCAGGCGCGGATCGAGCGCATCCCGGAGCGCGTCTCCGATCAGGTTGATCGCCATCACCGCCATGACGATCGCGATGCCGGGGAACGTCGTAATCCACCACGCCCGTTGCATGTAGAGCCGCGCCTGGCTGAGCATCGATCCCCACTCCGGGCTCGGTGGTTGGGCGCCGAGCCCGATGTAGCTGAGACCGGAGATCGCCAAGATCGCGCCGGCCATCCCGATCGTCGAGAGCACGATCACGGGCGTGATCACGTTCGGCAGCACGTGACGGACCATGATCCGGAGTGGACCGGAACCGACGGCGCGGGTGGCGAGGATGTAGTCGTACTCTTTGACGACCAGCGTCGACGCCCGCGCGGTTCGCGCATACCAGGGGATCGCGCTCAAACCCACGGCGATCATGACGTTAACAAGACTCGGCCCAAGGGTCGCCATGATCAAGATCGCCAGGATGATACCGGGGAATGCCAGGAGGATGTCGATGAAGCGCATCGTCACGTTGTCGACGACCCCGCCCGCAAGCCCGGAGACCAGTCCGATCGTCGTCCCGAGGACCGTGGCGATGACGACGGCGACCAGACCGACCGAAAGCGAGATGCGCGCGCCGTAGATGACCCGGCTGAAGACGTCGCGTCCGAGCTCGTCGGTGCCGAACAGATGTGTCCGGGACGGCCCGACGAGCAGATCGTTCGACTGCTCGAGCGGATCCGACGGGGCAACCGCCGGTGCGAACACCGCGGCGGCAATCATCGCCAGCAAGACGATTCCCCAGACCAGCAGCAGCGGATTGCGCAGCAGCCTTCTGGCAAACCCCCAGCGCCGGCGCGGGCGCTCGAATGCCGGCGCGGTTGGCCGTGCGACGCGTTCCGTAACCACTGCCTGCGACATCGTCTACCACACCGCGCCGGTATGCGAACGTTCGCCCGTCATCGCTTCGCTAACGACCGGAAAAGCGGATGCGGGGATCGAGCACGCCGTACAGCAGATCGACGATCAGGCTCGATCCCACGTACAGCACCGCGTAGAACAGCACGATTCCCTGGATCAGTGGGAAGTCTCGGGCTTGGATCGCGCGAATCGCGAGGGTGCCGAGTCCCGCCCGCGCGAAGACCGCTTCGACGATGACGGTGCCTGCCAGCAGATCGCCGAACTGGATGCCGAGCACCGTCAACACCGGGATCAGCGAGTTCCGGCAGGCATGGCGAACGATGACCGTGCGCTCCCGCAATCCCTTGGCACGCGCGGTGGTCATGTACTCCTGGCGCAGCACGTCCAGCATACTCGAGCGCGTCAGGCGAGCCACGATCGCGACGTTGACGATCCCGAGCGTGAAGGCGGGCAACACCAGCGACCGGTACCCCGAGCCGCCAAGGATCGGGAACCAGTGGAGCCGCACGCCGAAGAAGAGACTGAGGAGCATCCCCAACCAGAATGTCGGTGTCGACAAACCGACCAGGGCCACCATCATGAATCCCGAATCGAGCTCAGAGCGCTTCGTGACCGCCGCCGCCATCCCCAGGGGGATACCGAGCACGACCGCGATCAGCATCGCGGCGATCGCGAGTTGGAGCGTACTCGGGAACCGATCCAGGATCTCCCGCGAGACCGGTGCGTTGGTCAACAGGGAGCGGCCGAAGTCGCCGTGGAGGGCCGAGCCGAGCCAGCGCACGTATTGCACCGGCAACGGGTCGTTCAGGCCCAGTTTTTCTCGTAGGCGATCGGCCGCCTCCTTGTTGGCGTTGGTCGCCAGGATCTGATTGACCGGATCGCCCGGCGTCAGGTGGATCGACAGAAAGGTGATGACGCTGACGCCCAATAGGATCGGGATGAGCGCCAGCAGCCGCCGTAGCGCGTACACGGTCGCGTGTGCCTACTGGTCGATCCAGGCGTCGGTCAACTCCCAGTCCATCGCGTTCGGGTAGTAGATGACGCCCTTCACCTTCGAGGTGAAGACCGTGTTCTTGTCGGGCGCGTAGAGCGGCAGCACGTACGCCTGGTCCATCATGTACTGGACCATCGCCTGGACCGCCCCGTCGCGATCCGCGCCGACCGTATTGCGTTGGGCGATGATCAAGTCGTCGAGATGGGGGTCGTTGACGCGTCCCCAATTGAGACCCGATCCCCCTTCCTTCGGGATCTGGGCCGAGTGGAAGAAGAACCAGATGATGTCCGGGTCGACGGTGTCGTAGATGAAGTAGTACATGTCGAAATCACCGCTGGTGAGCGCGGCATTCCAGGCCGCGAGTTCGAGCGTCTGGATCTTGACGTCGATCCCGAGGTCCTTCGCCTGGGCCTGGATCAAGCTCGACCAGCGCACCTCGGCCTCGGAACCCCCGACGATCAGCGTCGAACTGAAGGGTTTGCCGTCCTTTTCGATGACGCCGTCGCCGTCGGAATCGGCCCAACCGGCATCGGCCAGCATCGACTTGGCCGTATCCAGGTTGAACTTCGCCCCGGCATCTTGCTCGCCCTCCCAGTAATGAGGAAGCGCCGGCACGATCATGCCGTACATCACCTTGCCGTGCCCGCCCTCCATCACCTGGAGGATGCGCTGCTTGTCGAAACCGTAGGTGAGGGCCTGCCGCGTCTTGAGATCGTCGAACGGCCAATGCGCGTTGTTCCAACCGAGGCAGTCCAGGCGGCCCGACGGCCGCGTCAGGATCTGATAGTCGGGGTTGTTCGCGAACTGGTCGTAGAACTGATTGGGCAGGAAGGCGAGGTCGAGCTCGCCGCTTTGCAGACCGTTGACGATCGTACTCTGCTCGTTGGTGAACTTGAAGTACAACTCGTCGAGGTGGACCGGTCCCTTGTTCTGGAGAAACGCCGGCCCCCAGGCGTAGGCGTCGTTGCGCGTCAGCGTCAGGTGGTCGCCGGCGGCCCACTCCTTGAACTTGAACGGTCCGCTCCCGACGGGATTGCGCCCGAAGTCCGCCCCATACTTGGTACGCGCCTCCGGCGGGAACACCCCCATGAACGAGTCCCAGGCGATGTGGCTGGCCAGCGGGCCGTACGGGAGCGGGGAACTGATGACGAACGTCTGCGGATCGGGCGCGTCGAACGTCGGGTTGGGCGGCAGGTAGATGCCCGTGACGAAGGTCGCGTTCTTGGGATCGACCGCATATTCGTAGATGGCCTTGATGTCCGCCGCTTCGAGTGTCGATCCGTCGTGGAAGGTGATCCCTTGTTTGAGGTGGAACGTCCAACTCTTGGAGTCCTCGGACACCTCGAAGGAATCCGTCAGCGGACCGGCGATGTAGTCGGACGTGTTGGGGTCCTGGATCAGCAGACCGTCGTAGATCATCCCGACGATGTTGCCGGCCAGTGAGTTGGCATGGAACTGGGGATCGAGCGACGGTGGCTCGACGTAGCCGATGCGCAGTTGGCCGCCCTGCTTCGGCGTCTCCTGGAAGCTCGCCGATCGGACGCCTGCCGCGGGTCTGCCGCTCGCGAGGGCCGAACCGGTGGAGAGCCCGATCGCGACGGAGCCGGCCGTACCGACGGCCAGCGCGAGCAGCGTGCGACGGCTCAGCCGCTCGCCGGGACCAAAGACCAGGGTGCCTTGCTCCGCATCGTACCGTGGCATGGTGTTCCCCTCCTTGACCCCACGACGACACGTCAAGCCGACGTGCCGAACCTCGTGACTCCTAGCGCAACGGCGACTCGAGAAGCGATACGGGCGAGGTAGCCAACAGCGAGGGCCGTCAACCGACCGTCGACGGTGACGTACTCTCCCGGTTCCAGCATCACGAGATCGAACGGCAGATAGGCTCCCCAGGACCGATCCTGGTAAAGCTGGCGTTCGGGATCTTCCGGCGCCGACCCGCACGGCCAGCCGTAGCAGAACCAGAGTCGTCGCAGGCGCGGTTCGATGATCTCGGAACTCACCGAACCGCCGCGATACAGCCACTTCGGATCGCCGCCACCGTGGGCGCAGATCGAATACCCGTCCGCGTCCTTCCCTTCATGATCCGAGGTGATCAGCCGCATCGCCTCGACGTCGAACGAGCCCGACAACCGGTCGACCAATTCGCACGCCCTCCGATACCGCCAGGCCGACGACTTGCCCGGCTCCGGCGCCCCGACCCCTGCCATCTCTTCGGAAATCCAGTGGTTCGTCCGGGCAAAGGCGCCGTCGATGAGCCGGGTCTCCACGTTGTAGCTGCGCGTGCTGATCTCGACGAGGGCGATCTCGCCGGCGGCGTCGGCGAAGAGGAAGTTCCCGTGATAGGCGCGCGGATAGGCATCCAGCAACGCGATCGCATCGGAGACGCTCGTTGCACTCGATAACAGCAAAGTCCCGAATTGGGAATAGGGGATGCCGATCGCATCGGCGAACGTCGGCTCGCTCTCGGGATTGAGGGATGCCCACGTGTAGGCGAAACCCGCCTCATTTACGCCGCGCGTGTACATCTGGTCGAACGGCATCGCGGGCGGGGGCGAGACGATCTGCGTCCCGATGAAGCGGAACCCCGACTTCGGCTCGACGACGACCAGCCGCGTTCGCGTGGTAAACGGATCGTCGCTGTTGCTGAAGACGAGCGGGTCCCCATCGCGCGTCGCCGAGCCCGTCGCCGCCCCGATCGTGCAGGCGTCGCGCCACGTCACCCGGCAGACTGGTTGGCCCATCTGACGCTCTCCTCCGTTGGCGTCGACGTCGTGCACGCCGACTGCCGTCGCCAGGCAGCGGACCTGACGGTCGGATGAATCTGAGGCGCCGTTGCCTACCAAGTCTGTTACGAACCGCTAGGCAGAAAGTTACACCATTGGCCGGTTGGAGTGTAGCACGCGCGCCGGCGACGCCGTGGATGTATGTTCGAATACCCTCCCCAAGCGCCTCACTCGATCGCCGCCTCGATCGCCTCCGCCACCGAGGCGGCCCGAATCAACTCCAGACCATCGCCGCCGAGCACGCCGGCCTTGCCCCGCGTGGGCGGCAGCACGACGCGCGAGAACCCGAGACGACGCGCCTCGTTCAAGCGTCGATCGAGTTGATTGACCGAGCGCAGCTCACCCGACAGACCGATCTCGCCGACGGCGACCGTGCGCGGGTCGATCGGCCGCTCCTTGAAGCTGGAGGCGACCGCGAGCGCGACCGCCAGGTCCGCCGCCGGTTCGACGACCTTCAGGCCCCCGACGACGTTGGCGAACACGTCCTGGCTGCCGAGCGACATCCCGACCCGCTTTTGCAGCACGGCGATCAGAAGTTGCAACCGGCTGGTGTCCAACCCGTTGGCGCTCCGCCGCGGCAGACCGAACGACGAGCTCGTCGTCAGAGCCTGCACCTCGACCAGGATCGGCCGCGTCCCCTCGACCGTGACGGCGACGGTCGAACCGGCCGCGTTCCCGGTTCGCTCTTCCAAAAATGCCTCCGAGGGGTTGCGGACCTCCCGCAGACCGACGTCGGCCATCTCGAAGACGCCGACCTCGTCGGCCGAGCCGAACCGGTTCTTGACCGCGCGCAGGATGCGGTACTGATGGTAGCGATCGCCTTCCAAATAGAGCACC
>DATBFX010000365.1:0-1623 GCA_036558305.1 Thermomicrobiales bacterium
GGGGTGAACGGTCGTCTCCCCCCAGGATTGGGGGGCCGGGGGGGCCGACCACTCCACCTAGCATCAAGTGCCCGATCCGTTCCAGGTTGGCTTCGGCGCGGGGCAAGGTGGCGAGCAATCGGCCGTTGTAGATGACGCCGATGCGGTCGCTGATCGCCAGCAATTCGTCGAGCTCGGAGGAGATGAGGAGGACGGCGTTGCCGGCGTCGGCCTGGGCGCGGAGGGTGTCGAGGACGAACCGCGCCGTTTTCACGTCGAGCCCGGTGGTCGGTTTGTTGCAGACGAGGACCCTGGGCGCCATCGCCAATTCGCGAGCCAGCAGGAGTTTCTGGATGTTGCCACCGGAGAGGAGGGTGACGCGGGTGGTCGTGCTCGGCGTTTTGACGTTGAACGCGCCGACCAACGCGCGGGCCTCGGCATCGATCGCCTTGCGGTTGAGCCAGATCCCGTTCGAGAAGGGGCGCCGGGTCACCATCTTCAGCACGGCGTTGTCGGCGACGCTCATACCGGGGACGCACCCCTCGCCGATCCGGTCGTCGGTCACGTAGCCGATTCCCGCCCGCGAGGCCGCGGCCACGCCACGATTCGTCATCTCCCTGCCGTCGAGGACCACCTCGCCCGCCGCCACATGCCGCTGCCCGGCAATCGCCTCACCCAACTCCTTCTGCCCATTGCCGTCTACCCCGGCAATCCCGAAAACCTCGCCCGCCATCAACTCCAGGGTCAGACCCCGTACGGCTTCCTCGCCCCGATCACCACGTACCGTGACATTCTTTAGCGCAAGCAAGCCGCGATCCGTCCGTCTGTCCGTCTGTCCGCCTGTCCGTCTCTCCGTCTCGCCCGCCGTCCCCCCGAACATCAACTCGACGATCCGCGCCCGCGTCGCCGCTCGCCCCGCGCCGGCGAGATCCTCGGCACCGAGCTCGCCGACTTTCCGGCCCTGACGCAGGATCGAGACACGGTCGCTGACCTCCAGCGCCTCCTCCAACTTGTGGGTGATCAGGACGACGGCGACGCCCTCGCTCTTCAGCCGCCGCAGGATCGCGAACAACCCTTCGACCTCGACCGGGGTCAAGACCGACGTCGGTTCGTCGAGGAGGAGGACGCGGGAGCCGCGGAAGAGCACCTTGATGATCTCGACCCGCTGGCGCTGCCCGAGCGAGAGGTGGCGGATCTCGGTCTGCGGCGAGGCGTTCAGGTCGAAGTCGCCCAGCATCGCCTTCAGCCGGCGCTCCGACGCGGCGAGGTCGAGGACGAAACCGGTCTCGGTGCCGAGGATCACGTTTTCGATCACCGAGAGATTGGGGACGAGCGTGAAGTGCTGGTAAACCGTGCCGACCCCCTGCCGCAGCGCATCGGACGGCGAGGCGATCCTGGTCTCCCGGCCGCGAATCGCGATCGTCCCCGTATCCGGGTGGTACATCCCGGAGAGGATGTTCATCAGCGTCGTCTTGCCGGCGCCGTTTTCCCCGAGGACGGCGTGGATCTCCCCCTCGCGCAAGTCGAGGGAGACGTCGTCGTTGGCGAGGACAGACCCGAACCGCTTCGAGATGCCGCGCATCTCGACGACAGGAGGCGGCAAGGCGGCAAGGCGGCGAGGCGGCAAGGGACCTAAGTCCGTCA
>DATBFX010000366.1:0-19275 GCA_036558305.1 Thermomicrobiales bacterium
AATCCTGGGGGGAGACGAGAGCACGCGTCGTTCACCCCCCAGGATTGGGGGGAAGGGGGGGCCGATACCGGGGGGCCGAGCCGCGATTAGGCGACGACCCCGACGACGATGTGGTGCCAGCCGCTGGCGCCGTCGGGGAGGGTGGGGGCGTGGGCGCTGGTCTGGAGGGCGCCGGTACCGTCGGTGGCGCGGACGACGAGGGTGTGGGTGCCGGGCGTTGGTTGCCAGGGGAGGTGCCAGAGAACCCAACTGAGGGATTGGGGGCTGGGGTTGGCGTCGATCGTGGCGGTTTGCCAGGTGTCGCCGCCGTCGAGGCTGACTTCGACCTTGCCGATGCCGCGGTCGCCGGCGAAGGCGAGCCCGGCGAGTTCGGCGCTCGTGGCGTGGACGATGGCTTTGTCGCCGGGGACCTTGATCTGGCTTTCGGTTTTGACCTCGCCGACGTTGGTCCAGCCTTTTTGCTGCCAGTAGCCTTCGTAGTCGCCGCTGACGACTTTGATCCGTTCGAGCCATTTGACGTTCTTGATGCCGTAGCGGCCGGGGACGATCAGGCGGGCGGGGAACCCGTGCCGGCGCGAGAGGGGGTCGCCGTTCATCGCCCAGACGAGGGTCGTCGTCGGGGCGGTCGCTTTGGCGAGGGGGAGGGAGTCGGAGTAACCGTCGGTGCCGTAGAAGACGACGGTCGTCGCCTCCGGGGAGAGACCGGTCTGGTCGAGGACGCGGGCGAGCGGGGCACCGGACCAGGTTGCCGTGGAGATCAGCGGCCCGCCGATGGGGTTGCTGATGCAGGTCAGGGTGGAGACGAAGTCGGGGCCGGCCAGGGCGCGGAGATCGGCCGCCGCGAACGAGCGCGGGTTCTGGACCAGGCCCTCGACGCGGATCGACCAGTTCTGGTCGCCGGTGTCGACGCGGGGATCGACGAAGTTCTTGGAGACGACGTAGAACTGGTCGTTGGAGGTGATCGGATCGGGGAGTTTGCCGCCCGAGGCGACGACCGCTTCGCCGGAGCGAACGCGGGCGACTTCTCGGCCAAGAATCGCGAGTGAGACGATGCCGGTCAGACCGAGCGCGGCGGTTTCGAGGAGGCGGCGGCGGGATTGGTCGGCGGCGGGGCGGTCCGCGGGGTCGGACGCGGCGAGATCGCGGAGGAGCCAGAGGGAAGTCGGGAGGGCGAGGCCGAAGGCGAAGGCGGCGACGGCGACGCAGAGGATGACTTCGGCGAGCCGGGTGTAGGTGAGGACGCTGCCGACGCGGAGATCGACCGCCCAGATCATGAAGATCGCGAGCGCGGCCAGGGTGACGACGCCATACCTGAGACCGGTTTTCCAGGCAAGTCCCGGCGGGTCGCCGATGGTGCGGGCGAAGAGGCGACCGACGCCTGCCCCGATCAGGATCAACGCGGCGGCGATACCGACGAAGAGCCAGGCTTTGGCCGAGGTGCCGAAGATGCGGAGGAGCGCCGAAAAGAGACCGAGCGGGAGCCAGGAGAGGGTCACCTCGGCCAGCGCGTCGAGGAGCGAGACGATGCCGGTGGTCTCCTTCAGGACGACGACGACGGCGAGCGCGACGATGGCCGCGAAGGCGCCGGCAGCGAGGCCGTGCCAGGGTTGTTGCCCGCCCTGATCGCGGCTCTCTCCCGGAAGGTTGGCGGGGGTCGGGTGTTGGATGGTGCCTGATGACATGGGTTACCCAGGTGGCGACGTCTTGGGGGCAGCGACCCCTCTCACTGTACGCGAGGCAGCCGCCGACGGATGGTTCGAGCATGCACCGGTCTTGACTTACTAACCAGAAGGTAAGTATGATGCGCGGCACGGAGTCGACCGGTTGGATGCCCGTCGCTCTGACCCGAAACCGATGACGACACCAACCTTGCAGGCCAATCGAACAGCGACGGTGGAGACCGGCAGAACGCGTCCGGGACGCGAGCGCATCGTTGCCGAGGCGCGGGAGCGGTTCGTCGCGCACGGGTACGCGGCGATGACGATGCAGGAGATCGCCGACGCGGTCGGCGTGACCAAAGCGGCGCTCTACTACCACTTCAGCGACAAGGAGGCGCTCTTCGGAGAGGCGTTCATCGACGAGATGGAGCGCATCTGCGCGGGGATCGCGGCCGCGATGGCGACCGAGACGCGCCTTGCCGGGCAACTGGAGGCGGTCGCCCGCTTTCTCCTCGACGCGAGCGGACTCGAATTCGCCCGGCTCATCGCCGATCTCGATCGTTATGTCGCGTTGGACCGACGGCGGGAACTCCTCGACCGGGTGCCGCGACCGCGCGACGTCGTTCGCCCCGCGTTCGAGACGGCACTGGCGAATGGGGAGATCCGGCCGGTCGATCTGGACGTCGCGGTTTCGCTCTTCTTCTCAATGGTGTTCGGGCAGTTGCGGAACGCCGCTTACGGCACGCCCGCCCCGGCGACGAACGACGCGCTCGCCTCGGCGATCGCCTCGATGGTGATGGGGGGAATCGGGGTTTGAACCGGACGGACGCGGAGGATTACTCGTGACCGAGTCTTCGGCGCCAGCGCGGCGCCTGGCGCACATCGACGACAAGTGGATCGCCCTCTCGAACACGACGCTGGGGATCCTGATGGCGGCGCTCAACAGCAGCATCGTCCTGATCGCGCTGCCGGACATCTTCCGCGGGATCGGGATCGACCCCCTGGCGCCGGGCGAAACCTCGGTCTTGCTCTGGTCGCTGATGGGCTACCTGGTGGTGACGGCGGTGCTGCTGGTCACCTGCGGCCGGCTTTCGGACGTCTACGGCCGCGTCCGGCTCTACAACCTCGGGTTCCTGATTTTTACGATCGGGTCGATCCTGCTCTTCTTCATCCAGGGGAGCGGCAACGTCGCGGCGCTGCAACTGATCGGGTTCCGGATCGTTCAAGGGGTCGGCGGCGCGTTCTTGTTCGCGAACTCGACGGCGATTTTGACCGACGCCTTCGCGCCGTCGGAACGCGGGTTCGCGCTCGGGATCAACCAGATGGCGGGGATCGCCGGCAGTTTCGTCGGGTTGATCCTGGGCGGGCTGCTGGTCACGATCAACTGGCGGGCGGTTTTTCTGGTCAGCGTGCCGATCGGGATCGTCGGGACCGTCTGGGCGTACCTGATGCTGCACGAGACGGCGAAACCGCGGACGGGGGCGAACCTCGATATCCCCGGCAATCTGCTCTTCGCCGGCGGTTTGACGTCGTTGCTGGTCGCGCTCACCTACGGGATTCAGCCGTACGGCGGTTCGAACATGGGGTGGAGCAATCCGTGGGTGATCGCCGGGCTTGTCGCCGGCGTCTTGCTGCTGGTCGCCTTCGGGATCGTCGAGATGCGGGTCGCCGATCCGATGTTCAAACTCGACCTCTTCCGCAACCGCGCGTTCGCGATGAACAACGCGGCCGGATTCCTCGCCTCGGTCGGGCGGGGCGGTCTGCAGTTCATGATCATCATCTGGTTGCAGGGGGTCTGGTTGCCGCTCCACGGGTACAGCTTCGCGCGGACGCCGCTCTGGGCCGGGATCTACATGATCCCGTTGACGGTCGGGTTCTTGATCGTCGCACCGATCGGTGGCTGGCTGTCCGACCGGCACGGCGCCCGCGAGCTGGCCGCGGCCGGGATGGTCATCACCGCGCTCGGGTTCGTCGGGCTGACGGTCATCTCGGCGGACTTCTCGTACGCGGTCTTCGCCGGGCTGCTGCTCGTGCTGGGGATCGGGATGGGATTGTTCACCGCGCCGAATACGACGGCGATCATGAACGCGGTTCCTGCCGCCTACCGGGGTGTCGCCTCCGGGATGCGGGCGACGTTCCAAAACGTGGCGAGCACGTTGAGCATCACGGTGATCTTCTCGCTGGTGACGGTCGGTTTGGCGAAGAACCTACCGGGAAGCCTGATGAGCGGGTTGAGCGGTGCCGGGATTCCGGCGGACGCGGCGGCGAAGGTCGCGGGGTTACCGCCGGTCGGCGCGCTCTTCGCCGCGTTCCTCGGCTACAACCCGCTGGCGACGCTGATCCCGGCGAGCGTGCTCGACGGCGTCTCCGCCGCGACCCGCACGACCGTGCTCGGGACCGACTTCTTCCCGACGCTCCTCTCCGGGCCGTTCAAGGATGGCGTGACGCTGGCGTTCCTGATCTCGGCGGCGCTCTCGGTCGTCGCCGCGCTGGCGTCGCTGGCGGGTGGTCGCCGGTACGTCCACGAATCGTCGACCGTGCGAGCGCGCGCGGTTGTTGAGCCCAAGGGAGGCGTGAGTTAAGCGTACGACGCCTATCGCCGATGATAGGAGGGCGGCCATGCACCAACGCGGTTCGTTTTATCTGGTTCTGGTGGCGGACGGCACGCCGGCGACCGATGCCGCGGCCCGCACCGTGCGCGATCTGATCGACCCCGGTGCGATCGGCCGCGTCTCCGTGGTCGCGGTCGGCTCCCCCGTCACCCTGGGGAACCAATGGTTCGTCGGCATGCTCGGGTTCGTCGGCGTGGTGCCGCAGGCGCTGGTCGACGACCTCTGGGAGCGGGCGCGGGCCTGGGCCGGGGCGGAGGCGGCGCGGGTGATCCGGCTGCTGGGGGAGGTCGCGCCGATGGCCGTTCCCGTCGTGCGGGTGGGGAATCCGGTCGAGGAGGTCGTCGCGGTCACACGGGAGTGGGATGCCGACCTGGTCGTCATCGGCAGCGAGCGTCGCGAGGGCATGCGTCATGCGGCGCGTCGCGACGTGGCGGCCGAGGTGATGCGAGCGGCGACGTGCCCGGTGCTGATCGTCCGAGCCGATGGTGGGGAGCCGCCGGTGTCGGGGAAGCGGGTGCCGGTGGTTCCGTGGCGGCTGGCGAAGGGGGCGGCGGTGCCGGTTGCGGCGGGGGTTGGTGCGTAGCGCTGGCGCGGGGCTGAAGTCCCCGCGCTCAACCTACGAAGCCCCCTGAAGGGGGCTGGGACCGTCACCGTCAGCGGTCTTGATGATGCATTGAGCCGCAGGAGGTGCTGCCAGCATCGATTCACACCCAGAATGGGTCGTCCCGTCGATCGTCTGGGCGTCGTCACTACGGAAAGGAGAAGACGCGGTGTCGAATGGAGATTCGTCCGAACGCATGCCGATCGCGTTTCATCGTCGACGATTGCTGCAGGGTTCCGCTCTGCTCGCGGGCGGTGCGGCGTCGCTCGGCTCGCCGCTCCGCAGCCTCGCCGCCGGTGTGGCGCCCGAGCATCTCAACCAATGGCTGGCGCTTTTACAGGCCACCCCGGTCTCGGTGGCCGACTACGCCCCGGTCGCGTTGAAGACCGATGAATACGCCACCCTCACCGCCGCGGTGGGGCGGATCATCCCGACCGACGACCTGGGGCCGGGGGCCGCGGACGCGGGCGTGCAGGTGTTCATCGATCGTTCGTTGAAGGGGCCGAACGCGGCGTTGTTGCCGGTCTACCAGGGCGGGCTCGCCGCGCTCGATAAGGCCGCCGGTTCCGGCGGGTTTGCCGCGGCGGCGGCCGATACGCAGGACGAGATTCTGACCGACGCGGAAGCGGACAAGCTCGACGGCGCGCCGAAGGGGTTCTTCGCGCTGCTGCTGGAGCACACGCGGCAGGGGATGTTCGGCGATCCGGTCTACGGCGGCAACGCCAACTTCGCCGGGTGGGACCTGATCGGGTATCCCGGCATCAAGTTGACCTGGTCGGCGGACGAGCAGAAGTTTGACGCGAAGGTCACGCCCGAGCACACCTCAGTTGCCAAGTACGGAGGGAAGAGCTGGTGAGCAATCCACTGCCGAAGGTCGACGTGCTCGTGATCGGGATCGGCGCCGCGGGCGGGATCGCCGGCTACGTGCTGGCGGACGCCGGCGTCAAGGTCGTCGCGATCGAGGCCGGGCCGCGCCTGTCCAACGAAGACTTCCTCGCCAACGACGACGAGATCTCGGGGTCGGTCCGGCACTGGACCGGCGAACCGAAGTACAACAAGGAGCTGCCGACCTGGCGGCCGGACGCGAAGTCGCCGACCGCGCCGCCGCCGGTGCCGCCGGTGCCGATGGCGAACATGGTCGGTGGGACCAGCATCCACTACGGGACCCAGAGCTGGCGGTTCCGCGCCGACGACCTCCAGGTGCGGACAACCACCGTCTCCAAGTACGGCGAGAAGGCGATCCCGGCCGGGTCGACGCTGGCCGACTGGCCGCTGACGTACGACGACCTGGAACCGTTCTACGACAAGGTCGAGTATCTGATCGGCGTCTCCGGCAAGGGCGGGAGCAACCCGTTCGAATCGACGCGCCAGCGAGATTACCCGCTGCCGCCGATGCGGGAGATGGACTACTCGGCGCTGGCAAAGGAGGCGATGACCAAGCTGGGGTACCACCCCTTCCCGCAACCGGCGGCGATCATCAGCCAGGACTACGACGGCCGCCCGGCCTGCACCTACTGCGGCTACTGCGGCAGTTTCGGGTGCTGGAACGACGCGAAGTCGAGCACGCTCGTCTCGGCGATCCGCAAGGCCGAGGCGACCGAGAACCTGGAGATTCGGACCAACAGCCGGGTGATGAAGATCCTCTCCAACGACAAGGGACAGGTGACCGGCGTCCAGTACCTCGACGACAAAGGGCAGATGCAGGAGCAACCGGCCGGGGTGGTGATCCTCTCCTCGTACATCTACGAGAACAACCGGCTGCTGCTGCTCTCCACCTCCGACTTCTACAAAAACGGGCTGGCGAATAACACCGGCAACGTCGGCAAGAACTACATGTCGCACGTCTACGTCGGCAACTACGGGTTGTTCCCGGATCACCGGCTCAACCTCTTCTCCGGCACCACCGGGCAGGCGACCGCGATGGACGACCTGAACGGCGACAACTTCGACCACAGCGGGCTCGGGTTCATCCGCGGTGGCGTGATCTTCGCCAGCAACGGCAACCTGCCGATCGCCAACTCGCGGAACGCGCCGCCGGGCACACCGACCTGGGGCAGCGCCTACAAGAAGTTCATCCACGACCACGGCGACTCGATCGGTCAGGTCTTCGCCCAGGTCGAACCGCTGCCGTACGAGACGACGTTCCTCGACCTCGACCCGGAGGTGAAGGACCCGATGGGGGTGCCGGTGGTGCGGGTGACCTACAACCTCAACGACAACGAGATCGCGGCGCAGAAGTACATCGCCGGCAAACTCGACGAGATCCTGAAGCAGATGGGCGCGAGCACGACCTGGCCCGGTTTCCCGCCGGGGTTGCCGCTGCCGATCAACAGCCACGCCTACGGCGGGACGCGGATGGGCGACGATCCGAAGACCTCGGTCGTGAACAAGTACGGGCTGGCGCACGAGGCGCCGAACCTGATGGTGCTGGGTGGGTCGAACTTCCCGGCGAGTTCGGGCTACAACCCGACCGAGACGATCGAAGCGCACGCGTGGTACGCGGCCGACTACCTGGCGAAGAACTTGCAGCAGGTAGCGGTCTAGGCCTCCCGACGGTCTACGCGGCGCGGGAGGCCGGCAACCGGTTTTCAGCGTCGTCCGTCAGGAGGAGGAGCACGTTATGTCCCGCATCGTCGCATTCGTCGCCGCCGTCGCCGCCGTCATCGGGCTGCTCGGGGTCGCCATCGGCGGGTACGTCGCCGCCCAGGGCACGGGCACGCCGGCCGCCTGCCCCAGCCCAGGGGCCAGCGGCAGTCCGGCCGCGGTCGTGATGGGCACGCCGGTCGAGGTGCCGGGGACGAACGGCGCGGTCGCCGCCTCGCCCGTGGTCTGCCCGCCCGCGGGTCAAGGGGCCACCTCCCCAACCATCGCCATGATCGACATCAATTTCGATCCCAAAGAGGTCACGATCCCCGCCAATACCGACGTGACGATCAACCTCGTCAACAAGGGGGCGGCGGTCCATAACTTCAACATCGACCAACTCAACGTCCACTCGGGCGATATCCAACCGGGGCAGACGGGGACGGTGACCGTCAACGCCCCGGCCGGCGACTACCAGTACTACTGCGCGATCCCCGGCCACAAGGAGGCCGGCATGGTGGGAACGCTGCACGTGCAATAACCCTCACCCGGTGCGGCCACGGCAGGCGGGGTGAGGAGACGGTTTGCTCGCCCCGCCTGCCGTCGAGGTTCGGCGTTCGGGTACGAAGACGCGGGTCGGCACAATCAGGGAGAAGGGTGGATTCGATGGCCGACCACGAGGCAACCACGGTCGTAGAGCGGGCGCACGCGGATGCGGCGGAGACGCGACAACGACCGTTTGACGACGGAGCCGGCAACGGCATTGCCGCGAGCGTCGCCGCGCCGGAATCGACCGTCGACCACCGCCAGATTCTCGTCATCTTCAGCGGTCTGATGCTGGCGATGCTGCTGGCCGCGCTCGATTCGACGATCGTGGCGACTGCGCTGCCGACGATCGTCGGCGATCTGGGTGGGCTCGAACACCTGTCGTGGGTGGTCACGGCTTACCTGTTGGCGCAGACGGTGGTGACGCCGCTCTACGGCAAACTCGGAGATCTTTACGGGCGCAAGATCGTCTTCCAGACGGCGATCGTCGTTTTCCTGATCGGGTCCGCGCTCTGCGGGCTGAGCCAGAATCTGCCCCAGTTGATCCTCTTCCGCGCCTTGCAGGGGTTCGGGGGTGGCGGGCTGATCGTGACGGCAACGGCGATCATCGGCGACATCGTCACGCCGCGCGACCGCGGTCGGTACCAGGGGATCTTCGGCGCGGTCTTCGGGTTCGCCAGCGTGGCGGGGCCGCTCCTGGGTGGGTTTTTCGTCGATCACTTCACCTGGCGGTGGGTCTTCTACATCAACCTGCCGGTCGGCGCGATCGCGCTGGTCGTGGTCGCGGCGACGCTGCCGTCGCGGGCGGAGCGGGTCCACCACCAGGTCGACTACCTGGGGTCGGCGCTGATCGCGATCGGGCTCGCCTGCATCGTCCTGTTCACCAGCCTCGGCGGGACGACGTACGACTGGGGGTCGTGGCAGAGCATCGGACTCGCGGTCGCGGGTGTCGTCGCGCTGGCGTTGTTCGTCCTGGTGGAATCGCGGGCCGCCGAACCGGTGCTGCCGCCGTCGCTGTTCCGGAACCGGGTGTTCGCGGTCACGAGTGCGGTCGGGTTGATCATCGGGCTCGCCCTGTTCGGGACGGTCACGTATTTGCCGCTCTTCTTGCAGGTCGTCAACGGCGCGAGTGCGCAGAATTCCGGTTTGCAGTTGGTACCGCTGATGGGCGGGTTGCTGTTGACCTCGATCGCCAGCGGGCAACTGATCAGCCGATGGGGGCGGTACAAGATCTTCCCGATCCTGGGGACGGCGATCACGACCGTTGCCCTCTTCTTGCTGTCGCGGATGGGGGCAGGGACGAGCCGGGAGGTGGCCGCACTCAACATGTTCATCCTGGGCCTCGGACTCGGGATGGTGATGCAGGTGCTGGTGATCGCCGTCCAGAATGCGGTCGAATACAGCCAGTTGGGGGTGGCGACGTCCGGGGCGACCCTCTTCCGCTCGATCGGCGGGGCGGTCGGCACGGCCATCTTCGGGGCGATCTTCGCGAACCGGCTCGTCGTCAATCTCGAGCGGTATCTGCCGGCCGGCGTATCGAGCGACGAGATGGCTGGGGCGCAAGGGAATCCGGCGGCGCTCGCCAAGCTGCCGCCCGAGGTCCACCACGGCTTCGTCCTCGCCTACGCCCACTCGCTGCAAACCGTCTTTCTGATCGGGGTGCCGATCGCGGCCCTGGCCTTTGTCCTGACCTGGCTGCTCGAAGAACGGCCGCTGCGCCAGACGGTGAGCACCGCGGCGGTCGCGGAGTGACGACCGGCCGGGAGCGCACGAACCGAGGGGACGAACGTGGAGACGGACGCGGGCGATCAACCCACACCACCGACGCGGATGCGGGGGGTGACGATCTCGCGTGAGTACGGCAGCGGCGGCGGCGAGATCGCGGCGCGGCTCGCGCGGCGCCTCGGGTGGCAACTGGTCGACCACCAGTTGGTGACCGAGGTGGCGCGGGCGCTGGGGGAGACGGAAGAGGTCGCTGGGCGGAGCGACGAGCACGTGGCCGGGTTCGTGGCGCGGGTGATCGACGGGTTGCAGTGGGTGGCGCCGTGGTCGGGCGGGCAACCGGGACACACGGCGGACGAGGACCTGCGGCGCCACTACGAGGCATTGTGCACGGTGATCCGCGCGGTGATGGAGGTCGGGCAGGTGGTGATCGTCGGGCGGGGGGCGCAGGCGCTGCTGGCGGATCGCCGCGACGTACTCCACGTCCGGGTCGTGGCGCCGTTGGAGCGCCGGGTCGGGTACGTTGCGGGGCGGGAGGGGTTATCCCCGGAGGCGGCGCGGGACCGCATCCGGCGCAAGGACGGCGATCGGGCGCACTACCTGCAAGCGGTCGAACGCGTGCGTCCCGACGACCCGCACCTCTACGACGTGGTCATCAACACGGGGGTGCTGTCGCTCGATCAGGCGGTCGAGATCGTCGCTACGGCGCTCGCGGCTAAGGGCGAGCGACTCGACGTGCCGGAAAAGGAGCTCGGTCCCGGTGCAGGGTTGGGGCCCTATCCGGCGGCGCCGGGGGAATTGCGGTTGCGGAGGTGATGGGGTTGGAGATGGCAGTGGGGAGGGGACGATCGCGTTGTGCACCGTATTCAATGAGCTGACGGGACGATGCAGGTGGCTGGATGACGCGCTCGATTGTAGAGGCGCGAAGGCCAAAGGCTGCGCCCCCCTCAACGACACCGGCCCGCGCTCCCCCGATCCACCGGCGGCCTACTTAGGCTAGGCGAACGCTTCATCGCGGGTGACACCAAGCGCACCGAGGATACGTTCTTCGAGGTCAAAATCGACATCCAATTCGCCTGACTCCAGCCGATCGATCGTTTCGACCGGGACTCCGACGAAACGCGCCAGCTCGGGTTGCTCCATCGCTCGTTGTCGACGAAGGTCGCGTAGCCGCGCGCCGACGAGTCTCGCGGATGCAGCGGCATGATTGACCAGAAAGGTGGCGAACTCCTGATCGGTCAGCGCGCGGATCACATCCCAAGGGATTTCCACGTCGCCGTGTCTAGTTGGCACCGCGACGTGGTGGGTCTCGGATCGCGCCTCCGGCCATTCGTGGTTGGCGATTCCATATTCCGCGAGGTCCGCGATGGCAACGGACACCTGCGTACCATCGGAAAACGTCACCCGCAAACTGGCGCACACGTACCGAACGTCAGAGATGTCGGCATAGTCACGCGTGTCCCAACGGTGTTTGATGCGTGTTGAAGCTACCATTGTTCATTTCCTCGCATTGAGGAGTTGCCAGGCTTGTTCAATCTCTCTGCGATGTGAGGTTACCAATTCTCGTGCTTCAGTGGGTAGCGGCTCGCCACGAATCACCTCCCAACTCGTGAGCGACACCGACGCCTGACCGTCCGGCCACAGGACGTGACAGTGCGGTTCATGGTGGGGCGCGCCGGTTTCGACATAGACGTAGATCCTGAACCTGCCGCGTTGCGCCACCTTGACCACGTTCGCAACCTACCGCTTGAAGGACGCGTCGTCAAGCAAGTTCGGCAACAGGCCGGCAACCGGGACTATCCTACCGGTTTGTCACCGAGTGCAGGACCTTCGAGTCGCACGCGGAAGCGGTAGCGGTCGCCGCGGATGAGACTGCGGCGGAACTCGACCGGGGTGGGACCGGCATAGGCGGTGCGTTCGACGAGGAAGGCGGGTTCACCCGGGTGGACGCCGAGGAGGGCGGCTTCGGTGCGGGCGACGGTGACGGGGCGGAGGGTCTCTTCGGCGTGGGTGACGGTGACGGCGCAGAGTTCGGCGAAGAGGTCGTAGAGGACGTCGTGGGCGAGGCGGTCCGGGGGAAGGGATTCGCCGCAGGCGAGGGGGAGGTAAAGCTCTTCGAAGACCATGGGGTCACCGTCGACGAGGCGGAGGCGGCTGACCTCGAAGACGAGGCCGTCGCGGTTGCCGGTCAGGAGCACGGAGGCGAGATCGTGCTGGGTGATGCGGGAACCGAGGAGGCGGGTGCTGGGGGAATGGCCCTGGGCGGTGAGGGTGCGGATGAAACTGTAGAGTTGGCCGAGGGGTTGTTCGACGACGGGTTCGGCGACGAAGGTGCCGACGCCGCGGCGCCGGGTAAGGAGACCGCGGCGGGCGAGACCGGTGAGGGCCTGGTTGATCGTCTGGCGGCTGAGACCGAGGCGGTCGGCGAGATCGGGCTCCGAGGGAAAGACGGTGCCCGGCTGGAGTGTTCCGTCCTGGATCGCGTTGCCGATGGCGCGCTCGATTCGCTCGTAGAGGGGAGTCCGGCCCGGCGTTTTCAGCGCATCGGAGAGCAGGGCGACGAGGGACTCGCCCGCGGTTTCTGACGCGATCATCGCTGTGCCGGTCATGGTCACCACGTCGCTTCGGTCCCCGTTCGCGCCCGGGCGAACAGCCCGGGCACAGGATACCGGACGGAGGCAGGTCAGGCGCCGACGCCGAAGAGGCCGAGGACGAGGATGGCGAGGACGGCGGCGGAGAGGGCGACGAACGTCCAGTCGTGTTGTCGTTCGAACAAGACGACGGTCATGGCGACCCGCACGGTCGGGGTGAGGATGAGGACGAGCAGACCGAGTTCGATGTAGGCGGCTGGTTGGGCGGTGCGGAGACCGTCGAGCACGTCGCCCGGACCGAGCGGCCGGACCGTTGTGTCGCGGCCGAGGGCGGTGTCGAGGGAGATGCGGTTGCCGCCGTGGTCGTGCGCGACGAAGAGGACGAGACCGAGCAGGATGAGGACGGCGGCGATGGCGACGCCAACGCGGAGGACGCGGCCAAGCCAGCGTTCCATCGCCTGGTCGGTGGGCGATGGGACGGGGGCGATCGAACTGGGCGTCGTGTCCCACGGGCGATCCATCAGGCGATCCCAAGGCCGCGGAGGAGCATCTGGACGGCGACCAGACTGAGCGCGACCATGAAGACGAGGCGGACGGTGCTGCTGCGGAAACGGACGAGCAACCGGGCGCCGGCGAGGGCGCCGGTGAGGACGCCGAGGGCGACTGGGGCAGCGACGAGGGGGAGGACGTCGCCGCGCCAGAAGTAGACGCCGGCGCTGGCGGCGGCGGTGACGCCGATCATGAAGTTGCTGGTCGCGGTCGAGACTTTGATCGGCAGGCGCATGGCGGTGTCCATCGCCAGGACCTTGAGGGCGCCGGAGCCGATGCCGAGGAGACCGGAGGCGATGCCGGCGACGAACATCAGTCCGAAGCCGAGCGGGACACCGGTGACCTGGTAGGGGACCTCGCGGTCGAGGGTGCGGTCGGGATAGCTGCCGGCGAGGCGCAACCGGGCGGCGAGGGGATCGGCGACGAGATCCGGCGAGACATCCGCACCGACCTTTTTGACCATCGGCGCGACCGAGGCGAGGAGGATGAGCCCGAAGAGGAGAAACAAGAGACGGGTCGGCAGGTGGGGGGCGAGGAGGGCGCCGGCGACGGCGCCGACGACGGTGGCGATCTGCAAAAAGGTGCCGATGCGGACATTGGTCAGGCGGTCGCGGAGGAGGGCGGCGCCGGCGCCGCTGGAGGTGGCGATGACGGAGACGATGCTGGCGCCGATGGCGAGGCGGATGTCGAGGCCGAATCCGATCGTCAGCAGGGGAACGATCAGGACGCCACCGCCGAGCCCGACGAGGGCGCCCAGGAGACCGGCACCGAGGGAGGCGAGGAAGACGACGGCGACGAAGACTTCGACGGACTGCATCTGCGGCTCCGGACCGACGGAGAAAGAACGAAATGCCGGTCCCGAGGTATAAGTATGGTTCATGTCTGTAATATACGTCAAGTGTTGATCAATCTGACCTGCGGGACAGTGGGGAACCGGCGGCGTTTGTCGGCAAACGGCCAAAGGCGGGATGAAGAGGCAGGGCGGCTGGTTGCGGTTGCTTGAACGTTGTCCGGTACGGCTTCCCTCCGGGCAGGACCGTCGGTCGCCGTCGGGTGGGCCGGCGCGGGCGGCGCGGTACGGCGGCGCTACGACGAGGTCGCGCGGCGGGTCGGGTCGATGAGATCGGCGTCGACGACCCGATCGATCAGCGCTTGCGCTTCGGCGACGGCCTCCTCGGGCGGCAAAGCGCGCCCGGCCGTCCAGGCTGCGGCGAAGTCGTCTGCCCCGAGCCCGGCCCGGGCGCCCGCCAGGACGCGCTCGTAGTCGGGGCGCATGCTCGCATAGATGGATATGCCGAGGCGCTCGCGCTGCGCCTCGAACGCGCCGAGCAGCCGAGCTGCACGCTCCGGCTGGCCGACGCGCTCGGCCAGCCGCGCTGCTCCCCAGACCGACCAGGCGAGGTGCTCCGGGTCGTGCACCTCCTGCGCCAGAGCAAGCACCTCCTGGACGAGTTCCGCCGCCCGGCGCGGATCGCCCCGGTCGAGGGCCACCGCGGCCAGGTTGTAGAGGACGAGGGCCTCCGTCCACCTTCGGCCCACCCCGCGCGCGACCCCCAAGGCCTCGCCGTAGAGCGCCGCGGCCCGGTCGAGATCGCCCTGGAGATAAGCGATGAGACCGAGGTTGTTGAGCAATCCGGGACTCCCGTGCGGGTCGCCACCGGCCCGCGCCGTCGTCCGCGCCTCCTCGAGCAGCCTCGTCGCCCGATCGTACTCGCCCCGCTCCAGCGTCGCCAAGCCGAGGACGTTGAGCGCGTAGGCGGTACCGACAGCGTCCGCGAGCGCCCGGAAGAGAGACAGCCCCTCCTGGGCGGCCGAAGCGGCCGCCGCGGTGTCTCCCTGGACCAGTGCGCAGCGTCCCAAGACGGCGAGGGCCCAGGCGCGGACCCCGTCCGGCGCCTGACCGCCGAGCGCCAAGGCGCGCTCCAGCCAGGCACGGCCCTCGCCGAGGTGGCGGCCCGTCCACCAGAACGCCCGCGGTGCCGCCGCCAGCCGCAGGGCGGAGGTGGCGTCCCCGCGTCCCAGGAACCGGTCGAGCGCGGCCCGCAGGTTGCCCATCTCTCGCTCCAGGCGGTCGAGGACCGCCGGCGCGGACCGCGGCTCCCACGCCGGCGGTGTGGCCTGCTCCGCCAGGGCCAGGCACCACGCCGCGTGCCGGTCCCGGACCGAGTCCTCTTCGCCGCTCGCCGCCAGCCGCTCCAACCCGTACTCCCGGACCGTCTCCAACAGCAGGTAGCGCGGCTCGGCATGCCCTTCGGACCCCGGCCCGTCCACTTGCCGCAGGAGTTGCTTGTCCACCAGGGAGGCGATGCCATCGAGGACGGAGGGGTCAGGGGGCGGGGGACAGGGGTCAGGACGAGAGTCGTTGTCTGACCCCTGTGGGCCGCAGACCGCCTCGGCCGCCTCAAGGGGGAAACCGCCGACGAAGATGGCGAGGCGGCGGAACAGGACCTGTTCGTCTTCCGTCAGCAGGTCGTAGGACCAGGCGATCGTGGCGCGCAGGGTCCGCTGGCGGGCGGGGAGGTCGCGCGCGCCGTCCGTCAGGAGCGGCAGGCGACGGGTCAGCCGCTCGAGCAGGGTCGCCGGGGGCAAGACGCGGACGCGAGGGGCGGCCAACTCGATCGCCAACGGCAAGCCGTCCAGGCAACGGCAGAGTTCGGCGACGGCGGGCGCGGTCGCTGCGGTGAGCGCAAAGCCGGGTCGGGCCTCCTCGGCGCGCGCGACGAAAAGGCGCACGGCCGGGGCGGCGGCGAGTTCCTCGGCGGGCGCCGGGCGGGCGGGGTCGAGTGGCGCCGGCAGGGCCAGCGGCTCGACCGGGATTTCCCGTTCGCCCCGCAGGTGCAGCCGCTCCCGGCTGGTGACCAGGATGCCCACGCCGGGGCAGTGAGCGAGCAATTCGGCGACCAACGGTGCCGCCGGCAGGACGTGCTCGAAGTTGTCCAGCACGAGCAACAGGTTCCGGGTCTGCAGCCTCGTGAGGAGCACCTCGGTCAGCGACCGGTTGCCGGACGCCTTCGCCCCGAGGGCGGAGGCGACGGCCGAAGGTACGATCGCGGCATCGAGGACCGGTGCGAGGTCGACGAAGGCGACGCCGTCGGCGAAGCGCTCCTCGCCGGCCAGTGCCTCCGCGACCGCGAGGGCGAGGCGGGTCTTGCCGACGCCCCCTGGGCCGGTAAGCGTCAGCAGCCGGGTGGTCTCAAGACGGTCCGTGCGCCGCAGCAGCGCACAGCATGCGGCGATGTCCGCCTCGCGGCCGACCAGCGGGGTCGGCGGGATCGGCAGCGGCGATAGCTCCAGGCGAAACGGGTGCGATTCGGTGGGCGCCGCGGGCGCCGCGACGCGGACGGACGGGGGCGCTACGAGTTCCGCCGGGTGCGCCGCAGCGATCAAGGCGTCGTGGTCCGCATCGCCGAGCGCGAGCGCCTCGGCCAGCAGGCGGACCGTCTCGGGGCGGGGCGAGGCGCGCAGCCCACGCTCCAGGTCGCTGATGCCGCGGGCGGAGAGGCCGGCCCGCTCGGCGAGTTCCTCCTGACTCAGGCCGGCGGCCAGGCGCAGGCGGCGGAGGGTCCGCGCAAAAGGGGGCCGGCGGTCGGTGGCCATGACGGATCTCCTCGCGGATCACCCCACGCCCCGTTGAGCGACGAAGGCGCCTCGATCGTACCACGTCGCCGCGCCGGCCAGGGGCACGGCGACCGGTGCGTGGCGGAGGTTCGCGGCCCGGACCGGCCGCGAGGCGCAGACCAAGGGCACCGTCGCACGGTCGTCCGAAATCGCACATCGTGAGGAGGATGGGGCATGCTTCAGATCCACCCCGACCAGCACCTCGACGTATTCGAACTGCAGCACCGACGGAACATTGCCGCCGCGTAGGACGACTCGCCCGGCTCGTTTTGCCTTGAGACGGCGGCCTGCCGCGGCGCCGGTGCCGCTCCACGTCCTCCGAGACGGGGATCGTCTGGCCGCGGGTCGGTCGTTCGCGCGCGTCGGTGCCCGGAGTCGCCCTGGGTCAAGACCAGAAGGGTCGCGGATGCGGACTACGTTCCATTCGGGGGTGGGGTCGAAGAAGCCGGTAGGCGAGGCTGGGGCGCGGATATGGATTGTCGGCATGGTGGCACCTCGGGATCGTTCGGTGGCGAGCGATGCTTACTATTTTGGCGGAGGCAGAATGGCTACACACGGACCGACCGATGACCTGCCCTGGCCAGCACCCGCAGCTCCTCGCGCAGCACGTCCGCGTCCGGCCCGGTGGGGCCTTGACGTGCGACCCGCGCGGTGCCATCCTCGGTGCGTCGACCCTGGGCGCGTCCTCCTTCGGTGACGTCGTCCAACCATCCCGAGCAGCACCAGGCACCGGCCGCTGCCGTCAACAGCCCGGACTCCACTTCGGCGTTGAGGTGATGCCTTCCCCTTCGTTGCTGTCGAAATCGTGAAGAAACTCGCGTGGCACCGAAATCGAGTCGTCTCACCGATGCGGAGTTCGTCCACCGCCTCACCGGGGATTCCGTTGAGGGCGTTTTCCGTGTGCAAACCCACGGCGGCGAAATCCCCATGGAGGTGACGCGGCGAAGGTCGACCGTCCTCATCGTCACCTTTGCCGGAACGGTGAACAGACAAAAGTCCCGGCTCCCGCAGTTCGGCGGGAGGTTGCTCGATACGCATGTACCCGCTTCCGTCATCAGGATCGCGGATCCGTCGCTGCCGCGATCCGCGACCCTCAAGACCGCGTGGTACGCGGGTCACGAAGGATTCGAAACCCAGCTGATCTTGCCGGAGCTGTTGCAGCGGGTGGTGATGGCCTGCGGGGCGAAACGGGTGATCTTCCTCGGGGGATCGGCCGGAGGATTCGCCGCGCTCTACTACTCCTGGCGGCTCCCCCAAAGCATCGTCATCGCGACCAATCCCCAGACGGATGTCGAACGCTTTTGGCCGAGTCACATCCAAGACTACCGCGCGAGTTGTCGTCCGAATTTGGGCGCAGACGATGAGCTCTCTTCGGTGATCGCGACGAACGTCGTTTCCTGCTATGCCCAGCGCGTCGAAAACACCGTCGTCTATCTCCAAAACGCGGCAGATTCGAATCACGTGCGGAACCACTTCGCCCCGTTTCTCGCGGCCATCGACGTGGAGGACCAAAGGCGCATCCTGCCGAGGCTCGCGTACTGGGGGAAGGACGGACACGCGCCGGTTCCTGCCGAGGAGTGGCTCGCCTGGTTGCGTGCCGCCATCGCCTCCCCCTCAAACGCGGCGGAAGATATCCAGCGCACCCGCAAGGAACGTGGGTCGCATGGTTCCGCACCATCGGGTCGTCCGGCCGACAGTCTGGACTGTCGGCTCGCCGCGGCAGTGGTCGAACGGGCACGGGCTCGGGATGGCGAGACGGCCGTGCCGTCAACCCGACGGAGCAACCTTTGACCTCACCCCACTCGTCCAAACCAGTTGACCCGCCCTCTACACCGTCACACCCGACTCGACGGGACGACCCCGGTCTCCTCAGCGCGAGGCGGGAGAGTCGTGCCCCGCTCTCCCACAGCCGTCTCCATGCGGTTGCGCCTGGGAGCTACAGCACCCCATCGCGGGCGCGGTAGTCCTCGATCGGCCAGGCTTTGTTGCCACCCATGAAGAGGCTGACCACCTTGCCGTCCGCGTCGCGCTCGTAGCGGAAGAGTTCGCCGATCGATCCGTAGGGCGAACCGCTCATGATGCGCAGCGTGTTTTCGTCGATGATGGCCAGTTCGTAGGGCTGGAAGACCGGCGACGGTAGAACGGGACTGCTCGCAAAAAGCTTGCCGCCCAGGAGGAAGACGTCCGTCACGCCCCAGAGCGCGGCGAAGCGGCCCGTGAAGGTGGCGGGATCGATCCGCTTGTCCGGCGCTTCGGGTGGGGTGATCGCCGCGCTGTTGACGAGCCCGGAGCAGAGCGGCATTTTCGGCTTGACCTCGCGCGCCTTGTCGAGGATCTTCAGGATGCCGGCCGCGAGTTCTTCCGCCGGTCCGTCGACCGCGTTGGTCAGCGCGGAGATCGCGAGGCCCTCCTCCGGGTCCCACATCGTGCGCGTGATGTGCCCCGGATACCCGCCGGAGTGGCCGACCGTGCGATGCCCGGCGTAGTGCTGGATGGTCGTGCCGTACCCGTAGCCGTCCTCGCGCGCGTCGGGATTCTGGCCCGTCCAGACCGGTCGCTGCATCTCGTTCTTGGAGCGATCGCCGATGAGGCGGTCGTCGCCGAAGAAGTGCGCGGAGGCGAAGCGCACCATATCCTCGGCGGTGGAATAGAAACCGGTCGCCGAGGCCATGGCGTGCGTGTCGACGTGCGGGATGACGCGACGCTCGGACCAGCTCGTAAGACCGCTGTGACCCGCGGCAAAGTCGGACAGGCGAGCCTGGTCGAGTTCCGGGCCGGTGTTCCGGAGTCCCAGC
>DATBFX010000367.1:0-2287 GCA_036558305.1 Thermomicrobiales bacterium
ACCTCCTCCGCAGCATGTCGATCATCGACCAGGCCGGCGTGCCCTTCCCGTTTCCTCTTCGGGAGGTTCGCTCCCGTCCAACGCCGTCATCCTATGGCGCCCCGGTCCGCCCGCCATCCGATAAAATCACGTATATCCGCAGACGCTCCGACGTAGTTCGGGTGTGTCGATGACGTATACGTACGGACCGAGCGCGCAAACACTGCGCGCTCGGTCCGTGACCATCGCCTTGTTGCCGGGAACCAATCGAACTGCGTCCGCGGTGTGGGGCGCCTTCGAAGGAGGGATCAGAAGCTGCCGGAGAGGATCACCGTGCCGTTGGCGTTCTTGACGGTCACTTTGGCAATCGTGTTGACCGGACCGACGCCGGCGGGCAACCTCTTGCCGTCGTAGTTCTTCAACTCCAACTCGCCCTCGTGCAGCGAGTTGACCGTGATCGTGCCGGCCTTGACCGTCGTTCCACCGTGGGTGACATAGACCGAAAGACGGGTACCGGCGGCGACACGCGCCTCGACCTCGACCCGCAGATCCTGCCGCGAGCCTTCGACGCGGAAGCGGGCGCTCCCACTCGCGTCGATCGCCCGACCGGCCGAGGTCGCCGTCAGCGCGATCCGGCGCTCGATCCGGCCGCTTTTCGCCTCAACCCCCGGCGCGACAACCAGCAGGGCCATCGCCAGCACGAAGACCGATGCCAACACTTTACGAAACGACATGGCGCTCCCTCCATCGCTCGGTGGGCCGTTCGCCGCCCTCCGGCCACTTGACCCGGGACCGCCGGACTCGACATCGTTGTCCGGCGGCGTGTCCCCACTATGCGCCCCGAGCGATGAGATCAAAACGGGCCAAGGTCCGGTCGTCGCGTCCGACTTTGGTCGGATGGGGATCGGCCTGGGGTCGTGTGATACTGGCAACGTGAAGCCGCCGCTTGGCACGGCGGGATCGATCCGGAGCGGTACCCCCTTGTCACGGTTGAGTCTGGCACAACGCTTTTTGATCGGAAGTCTCGTCATCCTCGCCGCCGGGATGGCAGGGATCGGCCTCTGGGTCAGCCGCCAGATCGAGGACGGCGTCGTCCACCGCACCGCTTCGGCGACTGCCCTCTACGTCGACAGCCTGATCGCCTCCCCTTTGCAAGACCTCGCCACCGCGAGCGATCTCTCCGCCGAGTCGGTCGCCCGGCTGGACTGGCTGATGCGCGATACCCCGCTCGGGCAGCAGGTCGCGGTCTTTCGCGTTTGGGATCCAACCGGCCGCATCGTCTACAGCACCATGCCGGCGACTGTCGGTCAGCGCTTTCCGGTCGAGGGCGAACTGGCCGAGGCGTTGCGAGGCGAGGTGACGGCCGACGTCGGCCGTCTCGAGGGCGACGTCGAGACCGCGCCGGGGTTGCCGCGTAACAACCTGCTGGAGATCTACAGCCCGGTTCGCGGCAGCGGCACCGACGACGTGATCGCCGTCGCCGAGTTCTATTACCGAACCGAGGACCTCCAACGGGACATCAACCGGGCGCGCTGGCGGAGCTGGCTCGTCGTCGGCGGGACGACGGTCGCCATCTACCTGGTTCTGGCCGTCTTCGTCCAGCGCGCCAGCAACACGATCGGCCGGCAACAGCGCGCACTCGCCGCCCAGGTCGGCCGCCTCACCGATCTCCTCGGACAGAACGAGGAATTGCACCGGCGGGTCCGCGGCGCCGCCGCCCGCACGACCGCGCTCAACGAGCGATTCCTGCGCCGTTTCGCCGCTGAATTGCACGACGGCCCGGCGCAGGACATCAGTCTCGCCCTGCTCCGTCTCGACCATGTTGCCGCGCGTTGTGCCGGCGCCGACTGGGAGCCGGCCCAGCAGGACGACACGGCGCGCGATCTCGATTTGGTCGAGACCAGTCTGCGCCACGCCCTGCAAGAGGTACGCGCCACCTCGGCAGGGTTGATGCTGCCGCGTCTGGGAGACCTGACGGTCGCCGAGGTCATCGATCACGCAACGCGGGCGCACCGCCTGCGGACCCGAACCGACGTCGAGGTCGAGATCGGCGACCTCCCCGACGATGCCCCCTTGCCAACCAAGATCGCGATCTATCGCATCGTCCAGGAGGCGCTGACGAATGCCTGGCGCCACGCCGGCGGTCGCGGGCAATCGGTCACGGCCACCCGACGAGACGGAAGCATCCGCGTCGACGTGGCAGACGGCGGGCCGGGCTTCGATGTCGCGACGATGGGCGGGGCGGAAGATCACCTGGGATTGTTGGGGATGCGGGAACGGGTCGAAAGCTTGGGCGGAGTATTCTGGA